>DATJGR010000160.1:0-9043 GCA_035494855.1 Pseudomonadales bacterium
AAGGCGATTCGCGATGTCATCCAGCGTTTCATGGACATGTCGAGCAAAGTCGATTGGACCGTACTGCATCTCGTCGAGGGTACGAACGGCGTGGTGCTCACCGAACGCGTCGATCGCTTCATGATCAAGGGCAAGTGGGTCGCGTTGCCGGTGATGGGTACGTTCGAAGTGGTGAACGGCAAAATCAGAGCGTGGCGCGACTACTTCGACATGAACCAGTTCCAGTCGCAACTCGCAGGGTGATGCAAATGGCGAATCGTCGCGTCGAATCGGAAGTGACCGGCAACGTCTGGAAGGTCGTCGTCGATGTCGGCGACGAGGTTGCTGAAGGCGATGTGCTGATCATCCTCGAATCGATGAAGATGGAGATCCCGCTCGAGAGTCCGGTCGCGGGCCGCGTGTCAGAACTGCTGGTTCGACCGCAAGACGTCGTCGAAGAGGGACAAGTGCTCGTCGTCATCGCGTGAGCGTTCGTTTTGTCACACCCGGAACGGTGTGTCAGACTCGCTCGCTCGCGAAGATTCAGCGTATTTCAGCAGGGGGAATCATGTCCGATCTCGTCACCATTACCAAAATCGATGGCGTCGCCGACGTTCGTCTGAATCGGCCGGACAAATACAACGCGCTGAGCGGCGAGATGTTCGAGGCGATCATCGAAGCCGGCGAATCGCTGCGCGATGCGAAAGACGTGCGCGTGGTCGTGTTGTCCGGCAACGGTCGGGGATTCTGTGCCGGGCTCGATTTCTCGAGCTTCCAAGGGATGGCCGGCAACACCGAACGTGCGCCGCGTGCCAGCACCGGTGCGCTGTTTCAGCGCTCTGCCGACCAACCCGAGAATCGCGCGCAGCGGCCGGCGATGATCTGGAAGCGCTTGCCGATGCCGACCATCGCTGCGGTTCACGGCGTTGCCTACGGCGGCGGTTGTCAGATCGCGCTGGGTGCGGACATCCGCATCGCATCGCCAGATGCGAAGCTCTCGGTGATGGAGATCAAGTGGGGTCTCATCCCAGACATGTCGCTGACGCAGACGTTACGCGATCTCGTGCCGCTCGACGTTGCCAAGGAATTGACGTTCAGTGGGCGCGTTCTCAGTGGCACGGAAGCGAAGGCCCTTGGATTGGTAACGCGCGTTGCGGACGACCCATTGCAGGCGGCGCTCGAACTGGCGCGCGAGATCGCCGGCAAATCACCCGATGCCATTCGCGCCGCGAAACGTCTTTTCGAAGTGGCGTGGCACGCCGATCCGGCCACCGGCCTGGAACTGGAGCAATCGCTGCAGGGCTCGCTGATCGGAACGCCCAATCAGATCGAAGCGGTGAAAGCGAATTTCGAGAAACGCGCACCGGCGTTCAAGAACCCGTCCTGACCCCGCCCCTGTGCCGAGCCGTTGGGATGTCATGGGAATCTGAGGTCGAAGAACTGGAGCGGCGCCGTCAACTGGCGTTGCGACAGGGCGGCAAGGAGGCGATAGCGAGGCAGCACGCGCGCGGCCGCCTGACGATACGAGAGCGCATCGTCGCACTTCTGGATGCGGACTCGTTCGAAGAGCACGGCCGCGCTACTGCGATCCCGGACTACTCCGACGCCGGTGAAATCAACGACTACGTTCCGGCCAACTACGTCGTTGGCTTCGGCAAAGTGGGAGGCCGTCGCATCGTAGTCGGCGGTGAGGATTTCACGCTGAAGGGTGGATCGCCGAACGCCGCCGGCCTCCGAAAGAGCGTCTACGCAGAACATCTCGCGCTGCAGTATCGCGTTCCGCTGATCCGCCTTCTGGAGGGTGGCGGCGGCAGCGTGCGCGGCGGGGGTCGAAAGGGCGGCACCGTCGGCGAACCGGTATTCGCCGAGCCGCGGTTCAAGGTGATCGCGGACGCGCTGGGCCAGGTGCCGATTGCGTCGGCGGCGCTCGGTGCGGTCGCCGGTTTTCCGGCCGGACGCCTCGTGGCGTCGCACTTCGCCGTGATGACGCGCCACACCGCGCAGGTGTTGATCGGCGGTCCCGCGCTCGTCGAGCGCGCGCTCGGCGTCAAACGCACGAAAGAGCAACTCGGCGGCGTTGAGGTTCATGCGAAGAGCGGTGTCATCGACAATATCGCAGAAGACGAACAGGACGCGTTCAATCAGATGCGCCGGTTCCTTTCGTTTCTGCCTTCGAATGTGTGGGAACGCACGCCGCGCATCGCGTGCGACGACAACCCTGAACGCGCTGATGAGGAACTGTTGTCGATCGTGCCGCGCGACTCGAACGCGCCGTTCGACATGCGCCGCATCATTGCGCTGGTCATGGATCGAGGTTCGTTCTTCGAGATCGGCGCGACGTTTGGCCCGAGTCAGATCTGTGGCTTTGCGCGCCTGTCCGGTCAGAGCGTCGGTGTGCTGGCAAACGACTGCCGACATTACGCAGGCGCGATGACCGCGGCCGCGGCGCAGAAGTATCGACGGTTCGTCGAAACGTGCGACACGTTCCACGTTCCGATCGTCAACCTCATCGATCAACCGGGCTTCATGATCGGCCCGGAGGCGGAGCGGGCCGGCACGATCCGCTTCGGCATGGCGGCCGTCGCAGCTTCCGCACAGGCGACCGTGCCGTGGGCATCGATCCAGATTCACAAAGGTTTCGGCGTCGCGACGGCCGCCCACTACGCACCCAACGCATACGTGCTCGCGTGGCCATCGGCGGAGTCGGGCCCGTTACCGATCGAAGGTGGCGTGGCGGTCGCGTTCCATCGGGAAATCGAAGCCGCGACCGACCCGGACGCGAAACGAGCCGAACTCGAAGAACAGCTGAAGACCGCTCGTTCGCCGTTTCCCCGTGCGGAATCGTTCGCTGTACACGAACTGATCGATCCACGCGAGACGCGCGCAACTCTGTGCCGATGGATCGAGTGGATTCAACCGATGCTCGCCACGCTTGTCGGCCCAATGGCGTTTCCTATGCGTCCATGAGGCCGGAGGCTGGGTTCAGATTTGGCCGATACGTGTAGAATCGCGCGTTTGATTTTTCCGGATACGGGAGTTTCCTGATGACGATCAATTTCGAAGGGCGCGTCGCCATCGTGACCGGTGCGGGTGGCGGCTTGGGGCGTTGTCACGCCATTGAACTCGCCAAGCTTGGGGCGAAGGTGGTCGTAAACGACCTCGGTGGTGCGATGGATGGCACCGGCGGCTCGTCCGAGGCGGCGGCGAACGTCGTCGAAGAAATCAAAAAGGCCGGCGGCCAGGCCATCGCAAACGGCGGCTCCGTTTCCGATGCGCGCGGTGCGAAGAGCATGGTCGAAGACGCGATGAAGGCGTGGGGGCGGGTCGACATTCTCATCAACAACGCCGGCATTCTGCGAGACAAGAGCTTCACCAAAATGACGATGGAGGACTTCCGCGCAGTCGTAGAAGTGCACCTCATGGGTTCCGCGCTGTGCACGAAGGAGGTGTGGTCGATCATGCGCGGGCAGGGATACGGTCGCATCGTGATGACGACATCGCCTTCCGGCCTTTACGGCAACTTCGGACAGACAAACTACGGCGCGGCAAAACTGTCGCTCGTCGGGTTCATGAACTCGCTGAAGATCGAAGGCGCGAAGAACAACGTGTTCACCAATGCGATCGCTCCGGTTGCCGCAACGCGAATGACCGAGAGCCTCATGCCCGCAGAAGCGTTGAAGCGCCTTGGACCGGAACTGGTCACGCCGGCCGTTCTCTTTTTGTGCAGTGAGAACGCGCCGAACGGCGTCATCATGCAGGCCGCAGGCGGGCGTTATTCGATTGCGTGTCTGGTCGAAAATGCCGGCGTGGATCTCGGCACCGACGCATCGGTCGACGACATCGCGGAAAACTACGCGAAGATCTCCGATCTCACCGGCGCGCAACCGCGCAACATGCTGCAGCTGGCCCAGCAGTGATCGACAGCGATCCGGCCAGAGCCGGGGCAGTCGGCCGATTCGGGTAGGGTCGGCAGCCCCGTGATGACGGGACAGCGTAGTAGCGTTGCCGCGCATCACGAAGTCGTCGCTGGTGCGGTATCCGGCGAGGCGCGCGGAGCAACAGGTCGGTTTCGGCAAGGGGAACGAGGCGTGTATCGCGTTGCACAGGCCAAGGAGAAGTGGTCGTCGACCGCGAACGTAAGGCGTGAAGGCTCCGCACGCGTTGGCTTTGTTGAACACGCGCACCATAGCCGAAAGTGATCCTGCTCGATGAAGCGGAAGGTACCTGGGCTCTCGCGATTGACGACTTCACATCTGACGAGTGCGTGGCGGTGCCGCGGCGTCGATTGCGGCATGATGCGCGGCGCGAGGAATACGCCGAAAGTATAGTTCGCGTTTGAGATGGGAGTTGATCCGTGGCCGCCGCGATTCTCACGATGGTGCTGACGACGATCGTGTCGGGTGCGACGTGGTTGTCGCTGGGCAATCTGTTCCGGTTGCACGGGGACGATCGCCAGAACGATGTGCTCAACCTCGCGACTTACGCGGTAGTGCTGCTACCGATCGTCTTCACGATCGTGTTCTTCGCGATGGAGCGTTTCTGAGGAAGTGAGTCGTTGGTCAGCTGTTGCTGACAGCGATCTGCGGGCCTACTCGATCGCCTGCGCGGCGTCGTTGGTCGCTACCGGGATCGTCGCGCTGGCGGCGCTCCGGTCCATAGGACGGTTCGCTCTGCTGTTCGCTGTAGACGTGGCTGAACAGATTCGCGATCCACAGCTGACCTTCCTGCGTCTTGCGCAGGAATCGCAGTCCTTCGGAGATGTACGGACGAACGCGCTCGAAGAAGAATGACGGATAGTCCGCGCGCAACGCACCCGGATTGTCGTAACCGAGTCGTTCCGCCTCGCCTGTCTCCATGAATTCCATGAACAGTTTGGATAGCTTCTGAATGTACTGCGGATCGGCCATCTGACCGATCAGGTCGGCCGCGCGGACGAGGCCGGCAAAGTCTCCGACGCGCTGGTAGAACGCATCGCGAGGAACAGGAAAGCGCGTCATCTCGATGTGATGAATCAGCGTGCCGGCGTCGACGAGCGTCTCGGTCGCGAAGCGCTCCTTCACGAACAGACAGCTGCGCGACACGTGATACGGCGCCATATAAGCATCCGTTGCGCCGGCGGGGGGTGCGACCGTGTCGCCGAATTCGTTGACGATGTAGCGGCCGCCGCGGTCGCCTTTGAGAATGCCACGGATGAATCCGACGTCGTGGTAGAGCATCGCGAGAATCGCGTGTAGCCAGTCGTGTGCCGTGACGTCGCCCTGCGAGGTGAGGCGTCCCCACAAGATCGACTGCCCGACGTCCGTCACCATGATGGTGTGGTTCATGTCGTGATAGCTGCAGTCCGAGTTGGTCAGCGACTCGAGTGCCATTCGCGCGCTTTGCTCGAGCAGGCCGGACTGCGCCTTTTGTGCGCCCGGATGCGCCTTTTCGAAGGTGGTGACGAGGCACTCCACGAAGGCGTCGATGACGGTGCGGGTTGGGCTGAACATGTTGTTGTGCTTGTTATGCCTGATCGTGCATCGCTGGAGAGTTTAGTTGACGGTGCCCGCTCACAATGTGTACCGGTCCGCATTTTCTGCGGCGCTGGCAACTAGGAGTTGCATTTCCAGCGCCCACGTCCGGTGGCGTGACAGGAAGTCGGCACGTGAATATGATGCATGGTGACTGCGTGTGATCATTATATGGGCTCATGTTAGCACTCGAATTGAGACATCTGAGAACGCTGGCCGCGCTGCGGGACACGGGCAGTCTGGTGGAAGCAGCCGAGCGCGTTTACCTCACGCAGTCGGCCCTGTCGCACCAGTTGAAGGACCTCGAAGACCGCCTCGGCTGCCAGTTGTTCGTGCGAAAGACCCGACCATTGCGGTTCACATCGGCCGGGAAACGCATGCTGCGTCTCGCCGACGAGGTGTTGCCGATGGTGCACGGCGCTCAACGCGATCTGGAGCGTCTGGCCGGTGGAGAGTCCGGGCGCTTGCACATGGCGATCGAGTGTCACAGTTGCTTCGAGTGGCTGCTGCCCGCGATCAACAAGTACCGCGAGAGCTGGCCCGACGTCGAGTTGGACATCGCAAGCGGTTTCAACTTCGCTCCGCTGCCGGCGCTGGGGCGCGGTGACCTCGACCTCGTGATTACCGCCGATCCGATGCGCGAACTCGAGGTCACGTACTGCCCGCTCTTCTCGTACGAAGCGCAGTTGGCCGTTCCGCCATCGCACCCGCTCGCGAAGAAAGAGTGGATCGAGCCGGAAGACTTGCGCAACGAAGTGCTGATCTGCTACCCGGTCGATCGGTCGCGGCTCGACGTGTTCTCGTCGTTTCTCGATCCTGCCGGTGTCGAACCGCTCAGGGTGCGCACCGCGGAGCTGACGGCCATGATGATCCAGCTCGTTGCGAGCGGACGCGGCGTGACGTGCCTGCCCAACTGGGCGCTGCACGAATATCTCAAGCAGGACTACGTGGTCGCGCGGTCGCTGGGCGAAGAGGGTGTGTGGCCCACGCTTTATGCAGCGGTCCGCTCAGGCGACGAGGACGCAGCGTTCGTAAAAGGGTTTCTCGAGACTGCTATCGCGACGTGCTTCAAGAGTCTCATTGGCATCGTCCCGGTGCTGGAAGAAGAAGCGACCTGAAATCAGGGAATCAACTCGGTCATCGACCACTCCGCGCCGTTGCGCTCGAAGCGTCGCCGCGAATGAACGCGATCGTTGGCGAGCTCCAGTCGCTCCAGGCGTTCGATGTTGAGGTAGTACCCGAGCGCATTGGGTGGTGCTTCGACGTGCGCGGGCAATCGCTCGTCGAGTTCCGCGAATCGCCGATCGAGATGATCACGGGACGGCGCTGCAGAACTCTGCGGGTGGTCGTGCTCGTACAGCCAGTCTACGACCTTGGGAATGCGCGGCCGATCGAGCCAGCTGCGACACACGATTTCCGAAGGCATCGGCTGGAGTTCCGCGGAAAGCCGGTACTGAACGCCAAGGGTCGAGAGGAACAGCAACACGGCGTGACGACGCGCGAACTGGAGTTCCGCCTGTTTCGGGCTGGTGCCGTTGATGAACAGCGCAAGGCGGGCGTCGAGGTCTCGGAGTACCAGCACTCGTGCCTGCGGTTCACCGGCCGCGTCGACCGTGGCCAGCACGCAGAGACTGGCCCAGGGATCGCCGGCAGTGCGCGCCTTCATGCGGTCGTCGGCCAGCAGAGTGAGAGGATCGTCCACTTCAGGTCACCGTTGCGAGTGCGTCGATCTCATCGTCGACTCGCCGCGTGCGCCGAACGACGCGTCTTTGTCCACGGATACAGCGATGTTTCCACTGGCGCCTTCGAGCAGGTACACGCTGACTCCCACCAGGCTCGACTTCGCTATGACGTCTGCGAATCGATCCGGCTCAGCGGCGTCGACGAGACCGAACGGCCTCGTTAGGCATACGATCAGGCAGACCACGCCGTGTGCACGCATCGATCGTGTCCGCATCAGAATTTGAAGTTCGTACCGGTGCGTTTCGGGTCGCCCAGGTCAGGTGGGGCCATCGCCTGAAATCGCTTCGCCAGGTTGTACACCAGTCCGTGCGACGTCGAATCGAGCGCATCGCAGATCAACCCGTCTGGGTCCACCTCTCTCGCCCGCGCGATGAGTCGATCGAACGTGTAGATGAAACTGTTCGTGTGGCGCGCGCGCACCGGCGTGCCGTAGAACAGTCGGTACCGATCAGGATCGTTGCCGAGCCGGAAGCTGGTCTCCAGCAGGCGTCGCGAAAACACTTCCGGATCGCCTTGGCTGTGTTGTCCGAACAGCCGGCTCTGTTCCTCCGGACTGACGCTTCCATCAGCGCCTGCAGCCTGGCTCGAGATGAACAGGAAGCCTGCGACGGTGCCGAGTTGTGCCTGCACCCGCTGCGAGATCCGCAGAAAGGTCTCCTGGCGTGCGTGCATCTCGTTCGCCGCCATCTTTTCCGACTGGATTTCCGCCTGTTGGACGGACATCCGCAGCACTTCGGTGTTCTGCGAGAGCTCACGCTGCTGCAGGAAGTAGCCGATCACGAGCCACAGGAACGCGAGCGGCGCGAATGCGCCTTGCAGAAAGTTCCCGACCTGGTCGGCGGACAGATGCCGGAACTGATCCCAACCAACGCTGATCTCCACGTAGCCGTAACCGAGCACGAGCCAGATGAAGGTGAGTCCGAGACCGAGCCACACGCGCCAGTCGAGTTCTTCCAGGCGCTGACCCAACGATTCGCGTTTGAGCGAGAACGGTCCCAAGTGTCGCCCTGTGTCTTTCGTCGCTATGTAGCGGAATCGGCGGCCGGGTCGAGGCGCTGGGGCGCTGGCGCCGTCGACGCATTGGATCGACCGGGCGCGTCGGTCAGCGTGCGCCGAAGCTCGGCGACGTCACGCTGAATCTCGCTGATGCGAAAGATGAGATCCGGCAGCTGATCGGTGATCCGCCAGACCAGATACGTGATCGCGGCGAGCAGCAAAAATGAAAGAAAGCCCATCGTCTGGAGGTCCTCGTTTCGCAAGCGCGAATAGGTATACCCCGCACTGACGGCCTAGTCCAGCGAGCCCGTGATCGACTTACGCTGTGATATCTCGATCCAATTGCCGTCTGGATCACGCACGAACGAAATGTATGCAACGTCGCCCAGTCGCACCGGCGCACTTCCTTCCTGTCCGCCTCGCGACAGGATGGTCGCGTGTTCTCCGACGACGTCGAACACCTGAATCGTCAGGTAGCGATAGCCGATGCCGCGCATTTGTGCGTCGTCATCTGCGCGCGGATCCTGGTGGAGCGAGAGCAACGACACGCCACAGCGGAAGCGTCCGTCCGACGTTTGATCCAGGCCGAGAACGCGCGAGTAGAAATCGCGATGGGCGGTTAGGTCGCGGACGGCGAGCGCCATCTGCAACTGCTGAATTCCTTCGTATCCGGGAGGTACCAGCGTGATCGCGTTGCCGTCGGGATCGCTGAGCTCGCGCGGCGAATGAACACCGTTTTTTGCGATCGTCAGGTGCCGGTAGCCGGCAGGCGGCGTCAGCGGAAGTGGATCTCGATTGTGGTTGATCTTGAGCAC
>DATJGR010000161.1:0-5931 GCA_035494855.1 Pseudomonadales bacterium
TACTCAGAGCCGCCGATGCGTTTCAACTCGCCGCGGCGTTGACGGTCGCGGACGATGATCCGTCGACGCTCGAATTTGTCAGTCTCGATGCACGATTGAAAGACGCCGCGGCGCGCGAAGGATTTCTAGTCCGTTAGGTGAGTGAGCCAGTCAGGCGACCTTCACCGGCGGCTGATTCTCGCTGCTGGCGAGTATCACGTCGTCGGGCGTCGCGAGAATGCGTTCGTACGCGCCCGGCGGATAGTTCGTCATGTGCGGGCCAGGTGCATCGACGCCCGGTTGCTTGACCGTACCGCCGTGATCTTTGTAGTCGGCCGGCTTCTTGTAGCGCGCCAGTTCCAGTGGCGTGATACCGGCCAGCGCCATCACTTCGGGATCGATCCACGCGCGCGCGTCGATCGGCTCGGTCGAGTACGAGAGCTCCAGCGAGAGATTTTCGAGCCCGGCGAAATAGATCGATTTGCACATGCCGTGGTCGAGCGGGCCGAGCACCGGAATACCTTTCGAACGGATCCGGTCGCGCATCGCCATCAGCTCTTCGTCGTTCTTCACGCGTAGCGCGAGGTGTTGCATGACGCCGCGCGAGCAGTTCGCTCCGGGATTGCCGGCGTGCGTTTTGCCGAACTCGACCGGGATCTTCTCGATGTCGGGATTGCAGACGAAAGCCACCGCGCTTTCGTCGTTGAGCCGCAGGAAGCCGTGCCACGTGTTCGCGACGCCGTGCATCCAGTACAGCGCGACGAGTTCCATTCCCAGTACGTCGGTGAAGTACTCGATCTGCCCTTTCATGTCCGCCGTGCAGATCGCGATGTGGTGCAAACCTTCGACTTTGTTCATGGCGCGAATCCTCGATGATCGTCTGTTGAACCTAGAATGCCACAATCGTTTTAGTTGAGGGTTCAGACGATACGCGAGTCGTGCTTGCCCCAGTACCGGTCTTTCAGGATCCGCTTGTAGAGCTTGCCAGTGGGCAACCGCGGCAACTCCGCTTCGAAGTCGATGCTGCGCGGACACTTGTAATGCGCGATGTGTTCGCGCGCGTACGCCATCAGCTCGGCCTGCACGTCCGGACTCGGCGCGATGCCGGGCGCGAGCTGTACCACCGCTTTCACTTCTTCGCCCATCTCTTCGTTCGGCACGCCGACCACGGCCACGTCCGCGACTTTCGGATGCATCACCATCGCGTCTTCGATCTCCTGCGGATAGATGTTCACGCCCCCGGAAATGATCATGAACGTGGCGCGGTCGGTGAGGAACAGATAGCCCTCGTCGTCGATGTAGCCGACGTCGCCGAGCGCGCTCCAGTTCGGATGTTTGGGGTGCTGCGCGCTCTTGGTCTTGTCTTTGTCGTGGAAATACTCGAACGGCATCTGCGGCTGTTCGAAGTACACGAGACCACTCTCGCCGTTCGGCACCTTTTCGCCGCGCTCGTCGCAGACGTGCAGGGTGCCGAACACCGAACGGCCGACCGTGCCGGGATGCTTGAGCCAGTCCTGCGGGGTCACGTGCGTGAGGCCGTTGAATTCGGTGCCTCCGTAGTATTCGTAGAGAATCGGTCCCCACCACTCGAACATCTGCTGCTTCACCTGCTTCGGACAGGGCGCGGCGGCGTGGATCGCGACCTTGTGTGACGACAGGTCGTAGCCGCTGCGTTCCGCCTCGGGCACCTTCAGCATGCGCGAGAACATGGTCGGCACCCACTGGCTCGCCGTGACGCGATAGTCCTGAATCGCCTGCAACGCGAGCAGCGGGTCGAACTTCGGCATCATCACCACGGTGCCGCCTAGCGCCTGCACTCCGGTCGAGAAGCCGAGCGGCGCCGAGTGATACATCGGCGCGGGCGACAGATAGACCGTGTCGGAACCGAAGTTCCAGAGCTGCTTCTGCAGCCCGCCGAGCGGACCCGCGTCGTCGCTGATCTTTCCGGGCGGTAGCGCACGCAGAATGCCTTTCGGTCGCCCGGTCGTGCCGGAGCTGTACAGCATGAAGGCGCCGGCCGGTTCGTCGTCGAGTGGGCGCGCCGGGAATGCCGCGATCGCCTTTTCGTAATCCTCGAATCCGGGCGCGGTGCCGTCGACCATCAGCCAGGTCTTGCAACGCGTCGATGCGGCGGGCAAGCCGGCGGCAACGTCGGCGAGATGGTGCGACGCGACCAGCACCTTCGCTTCGCAGTTATCGAGGATGTACGTTGCTTCGTCGGTGGTCAGGTACCGGTTGATCGTCGTGAGATAGAGGCCGGAACGCATCGCGGCCCAGATGACGTCGAAATAGCGCGCATGGTTTTCCATCAGAATCGCGACGTGGTCTCCGCGGCGCAGCCCGCGGGCGAACATCAGCTGTGCCAGGCGATTCGAGCGGTCGTTCAATTCGCGGAACGTGACTACGTCGCCGGTGGCGGCGTTGATCAAAGCGGGTTTTTCGGGCGACACCTTCGCCCAGTGTCCTGGATACATCGTGGTCCTCTCCTGCGTGTGCCCCGGATGTCGTCACCCCTCCGGGTTGTAAATAGCAGAGCGCGTCTGGACGCACAAGCGCGGATCAGTTCGGTTCCGCCAGCGCCCGCATCGCTTCGTCGGTGGTGAAGAAGACACGCCCGGACAGCGCTTCAGGAAACGCGGCGGCGTTCAATTGATCCATCACGGGTCCTTTCACTTCGGACAGATGCAGGTGCACGTCGTGGCGCGTCAGTTCCCGATCGAGGCGTTCGAGCATCTTCAAGCCGCTGGTATCGATGAAGTTGATCGCGCTGCACACGAGCAGCAGGTGGCGGATGTTCTGATTGCGCGATACGAGCCGCAACAGCCGTTCTTCGACGAGATTCGCATTGGCGAAATACAGGTTCTCGTCGATCCGCACTGCGGTTACGTTCGGGTGGGTGACGACGTCGTAGCGGCGCTGACTGCGGAAGTGCGCCGAATCGCCGATGCGCCCGACGATCGCGATGTGCGGCCGGCTCGAACGGCGGATGAAGAGCGCGATGGCGACCAGCATGCCGACGAGCAGACCGCGTTCGACGCCGAACGCCAGCACACCGAGCAGCGCGACGACGTGCGTGACGCTGTCGTGACGGTAGAACTTCCAGTATCGGTAGACCGGCTTGAAGTCGATGAAGTCCGAGACCGAGATGATGATGATCGCAGCGAGGGCCGCGTGCGGCAGCGCGCCGAACACCGGCGTGAGCCACAGCAGCGTGGCGACGACGAACGCGACGCCGAACACGCCGGCCAGCCGGGTGCGTCCGCCGCCGCTGGACCGCGACATGCTGCCCGCGATCGGCATCCCTCCTGTGAACGCTGCGCCGATGTTGGCGGCACCCAGCGCGATCAGCTCCTGGTTCGAATTGATGCGTTGGCGTTTGCGCTGCGCCAGTTGCGTCGCGATCGAGAAGCTTTGAACGTAAGCGACGAGCGCGATCATCGCCGACGCTGGCATCACGTCCAGCCACAACGCCAGGTCGAACGACGGCCAGGCGAACGTCGGTAGGCCCGCGGGGATCTCGCCCACCGTGGCGACGGCGAAGCGCTGATCGAGGCCGAAGCCGACCACCGCTGCCACCGCTGCGATGGCCACCAGCATCGGCCCGATGCGCGTGACGGGATGATGTCTGCCGACGCGGCGCAGGAACGGCAGCACGAGGTAGTAGCCGTATCGCTGCACCAGCCACAACAACGCGAGGCTGGTGCAGCCGATCGCCAGCGTGACCGGATTGATGGCGGCGTAGTCGGTGAGTAGGTGGCGGGCCTGCGCGAACGGACTACCGTCGATCGCGGGGATGCCCGTGAACGCGGTCAGCTGGCTCAGAATGATCATGATCGCCGCAGCGTTGATGAAACCCGCGATCACCGGATGGCTCAGCAGATTGATGATGCCGCCCATCTGCGTCATGCGCAGCAGCCACAGCGTAATGCCCGACTGCAGACAGACCGTCGCGGTTACGGCGAGGTATGCGTCGGAAAATGCCGGCGCGTGCGCGCGCACCGCTTCGGCCACCATGATCGCGATCACCGCGACCGGGCCGACCGACAGACCTTGCGACGAACCGAGCACGGCATAGAGCAGCGCCGGCACGACGCTCGCGTACAGACCTGCCGCAGGCGGCAGACCCGCCAGAAAGGCATACGCGATCGCTTGCGGAACGGTGATGACGCTGACGACAAGTCCGGCGAATAGATCGTGGCTCAGGTCGCGCCGTTTGTAGTGGGCGAGCGCATCGACGATCGGAACGTAGCTGCGCCAGTGCGGAACCCATTCGGGAACGTCGAAGGCGAACTTCATCGGTGATCGATTGCCGGGTCGGCGATGGTTGCATTCTAGCGACGCCGCGTTAGCCTCGCGCGAACCACCGCAAAGAATAGAGAGACGCACTATGGACGTTCGCGCTGCAGTGGCGTTTGCCGCCGGCGAGCCGTTGACGATCGAAACCGTTCAACTCGAAGGGCCGAAAGCAGGTGAGGTGCTGGTCGAGATCAAGGCGACGGGCATCTGTCACACCGATGCGTATACGTTGTCGGGCAACGATCCGGAAGGTCTGTTCCCCGCCATCATGGGTCACGAAGGGGCGGGCATCGTCGTCGACGTCGGCCCCGGCGTGACGTCGGTGAAGAAAGGCGATCACGTCATTCCGCTGTATACGCCGGAATGTCGCCAGTGCAAATTCTGTACGTCCGGCAAAACCAACCTGTGCCAGGCGATCCGCGAGACGCAGGGCAAAGGCGTCATGCCCGATGGCACCAGCCGCTTCTCGTTCAATCGCAAACCGCTGTACCACTACATGGGCACGTCGACGTTCTCGAACTTCACCGTGCTGCCGGAGATTGCGGTGGCCAAGATTCGCGAAGACGCGCCGTTCGACAAGGTCTGCTACATCGGTTGCGGCGTGACCACCGGCATCGGCGCGGTGATCAACACCGCCAAAGTCGAGCCGGGTGCCAACGTTGCGGTGTTCGGCCTCGGCGGCATCGGGCTCAACGTGATTCAGGGCGCGCGTCTGGTCGGCGCGAATCGCATCATCGGCGTCGATACCAATCCGGCGAAGAAACCGCTCGCCGAGAAGTTCGGCATGACCGACTTCGTCAACCCGAAGGAAGTCGACAATCTCGTCGCCACGATCGTGTCGATGACCGGCGGCGGTGTCGACTATTCGTTCGAGTGCATCGGCAACGTCGACGTGATGCGCCAGGCGCTCGAGTGCTGTCACAAGGGTTGGGGCGAGAGCATCATCATCGGCGTGGCGGGCAGCGGTAAGGAAATCAGCACGCGGCCGTTCCAGCTGGTAACGGGACGGGTATGGCGCGGCACCGCGTTCGGGGGTGCGAAGGGCCGCACCGACGTGCCGAAGATCGTCGACTGGTACATGGACGGGAAGATCAACATCGACGATCTGATCACGCACAAAATGCCGCTCAAGGATATCAACCACGCGTTCGATCTGATGCACGAAGGCAAATCGATCCGGTCGGTGGTCCAGTACTGACCGACGGTCTCGCATAGGAGAGTGGACACATGAAATTCGGCGCGATGATCGCGACGCGCATTGCCGACTGGCGACTGCTCGTCGATGCGGAAGAGATGGGCTTCGATCACGGCTGGGTGCCGGATTCGCAGATGATCTGGTCCGACTGTTATGCAGTGCTCGCGCTGGTTGCGGCGCATACGAAACGGATGAATATCGGCACGGGCGTCGCCATCGTCGGCACGCGCATCGCGCCGGTGACGGCGCATTCCATCGCGACGATCAACCAGATCGCGCCGGGACGCGTGTTCCTGGGAATAGGCACCGGACACACCGCAATGCGCGTGATGGGCATGGACGCGGTGAAGCCGAAGGTGTTTGCCGAATATCTGCGCGTGGTGCGTGCGCTGCTCCATGGCGAGGAGGTGGAGTACACGCTGAACGGCGTGACGAAGCCGATCCGTTTCCTGCATCAGGAC
>DATJGR010000162.1:0-9686 GCA_035494855.1 Pseudomonadales bacterium
GTGCTGAACAACCTGGCCCGGAACGCCGCTTGACGAAACTGTTCGCGCCGCAGGCCATCGTGTTCGACATGGATGGCCTGCTGCTCGACACGGAGCGCATTGCGCTCGCCACGTTCGAAGACGCCTGTCGCGCGCACGGACTCGACGTTGCGCGCGCGGTGTACGAACGCTGCATCGGCACCAGCGTAAAAGGGACGCGCGACATCCTTGGTGGCGAGCTGGGATTCGACGTTTACGATCGCCTGAGCCGCGAGTGGTTCACGCGCTACGAAGCCCGCGTGCTGACGCAAGCCGTCGATGTGAAAGACGGCGGCCGCGAGATTCTGGAACTGACCCGCTCGCTGCGGATTCCCGTCGCGCTGGCGACATCGACCGCCACCGAGCTCGCGCGGACGAAACTGCGGCTGGCCGGATTGCTGGATTTCTTTGCGGCGATCGTCGGCGGTGACCGGGTGACGCATGCGAAACCTCACCCGGAGCCGTATCTCGTGGCCGCGTCGAGGCTCGGTTACGCACCGAATCAGTGCTGGGCGATCGAAGATTCCGACAACGGCGTGCGCGCGGCGCATGCGGCCGGGCTGTTTGTGTTCCAGGTTCCCGATCTGGTGCAGCCGGCCGCGGAGGTGCGGGGCATCGGACATCTGGTCGTCGATAGTCTGAGCGACGTCGCAAGTCTGCTTGTCGAGCACTCGAGCCGACGGACTGTGACCTAGTCAGTAGAACAGAACTTTCCCGGCGGGCGATGATCTGACTGTTCGCCCAATCCCCCTGATGATGGTTTTCGAACGGCGCAGTTCGCCGTGGAGTGATTTCGATGATTGACCGGAGCGAGTCGCACCTCATCGCTCGAGAACAACGCAACCGAGGCGACGCCTCGACCACGGATGGCGCACGCGCCGTCCGCGCGCGGCGCGCGCGCGCAGGCATCGCTCACGAGTCCGGTCGCGCAACGCGCGTCGAACCGACGGTTGGCGAGCCGAAATCCACGACCCCGCGTACCCGCTGATCGAGTCGTCGTCGCCTGCCGCGTTTGTTGCAATCGGCGGGTGCGTCACTATCATTACCCCGTTTGCTGGAGTCGATGATGTATTGCTTGGCGCGTAACCGAACGACGACGACCACTGCCACGACTACGCCGTGGCGGGTTGCCTGACGTCGTACGCGACAAAAGAGGCGGCCCGAATCTAGAGGTCGCCTTCGAACAGAAACCCCGGAAGGCGATCGCCAACGGGGTTTTTCTTTTTTCGGAGGAATTGATGGACAGCTTGGAGCACAGCGGCGAACTGAGCCCTGACGACGCTCTATACCAGATGCGGCACAGCCTCTCGCACGTGCTTGCACAGGCGGTGCTCGAACTGAGGCCGGGGTCGACGTTGGGGTTCGGCCCGCCGATCAAGGACGGTTTCTATTACGACTTCATCCTCAGCGCGCCGATCACCGAGGAGGATTTTCCGGAGATCGAACAGCGGATGCGCAAGATCCTGAAGAAAGGCCAGCGATTCGATCGCGAAGAGCTGCCGAAGGAAGCTGCGCTCGCGCGTCTCGACGAGATGAAAGAGCCGTATAAGCGCGAATACGCGCTCGAGCTGTTCGACAAAAAGCACCTGAACACGTTGTCGTTCTATCGCAACGGTCCGTTCCTCGACATGTGCGAAGGGCCGCACGTGCACACCACAAAGGACATACCGCGCGACGCGTTCAAGCTGAAGAGCGTGGCCGGTGCGTATTGGCGCGGCGATTCCAAGAACGTGATGATGTCGCGCATCTATGCCTGGGCATTTGCGAGCAAGGAAGAACTCGACGCGTATGTTGCGCGGTATGAGCAGGCGCTCGCGCGCGACCACAAGAAGCTCGGCCGCGAACTGGGTCTATATCACCTCGACAACGACGTAGGTAAGGGGCTGCCGTTGTGGCTGCCTAACGGCACCGTCATTCGCGACGAAATCGAAAAGCTGGCCAAGGAACTCGAATTCCGCGGTGGCTATCAGCGCGTCTCTACACCCCATCTCGCCAAGGCCGACCTGTATTACCGCACCGGCCATCTGCCGTATTACGCCGATCACATGTATCCGCTGATGGAGATGAGGGAGTCCACCGAAGACGGCGGCGAAATTCGCGAGACGTATGCGCTGAGGCCGATGAACTGTCCGCATCACCACAAAGTGTACGCGTCGTCGCCGCGCAGCTATCGCGAGCTGCCGTTGCGGCTCGCGGAGTACGGCCAGGTGTATCGCTTCGAAGACTCCGGCGCAGTCGGTGGTCTCGTGCGCGTGCGCGGCATGTGCATCAACGACGCGCACATCTACTGCACCGCTGCGCAGGTGAAGGACGAATTCAAATCGGTGTTGGCGATGTATACCGAGGCTTACGCCATTCTCGGACTCGACAGTTACACCGTGCGGTTATCGCGTTCCGACTTCAGCGATCCGAAGGGCAAGGAGAAGTACATCGACAATCCGCAGGCGTGGGCCGATTCGGAGCGGATTCTCACGGAAGTGCTGCAGGACCTGGGCATCAACTACATCGATGGGCCGGGAGAAGCGGCGTTCTACGGACCGAAAATCGACATCCAGTTCCCGACCGTCACGGGACGCGACGAAACCGTCAGCACCGTGCAGCTCGATTTCGCGCAGCCGGCGCGGATGGGCCTCACGTATGTCGGTTCGGACGGTGCGGAGCACATGCCGTACTGCATCCACCGCGCGCCGTTCAGCACGCACGAGCGGATGGTGGCGTTCCTCATCGAGCATTTCGGCGGCGCGTTTCCGACCTGGCTCGCGCCGGTGCAGGTGCAGGTGCTGACCGTGTCGGAGCAGTACGAAGCGTACGGGCGCGGCATCGTCGACCGGTTGCGCAATCAGATGGTGCGAGCGGAACTCGCGACGCAGAGCGAGACGGTGTCGAAGAAGATCCGCGAAGGCACCACGCGGAAGATTCCGTTGCTGCTGATCGTCGGTGAGCGAGAGCAGGCCGACGGCACCGTGACGCTGCGCCGCTACGGACAGCAGCAACAGCACACGATGCCGATAGCGGATTTCGAAGCGGCGTTGCGTCGCGCGATCGACCAGCGCACGCTGGACTTTGCGGTCTGAGCAACGTGCGGTAGCGGAGGAGCGCCCGGCCGAAGGTTACTGCAGCGCGGTTTCGACCTTCGGCTGAGCGATGCTCGCGATCTGGCGCGTCTGGCTGACGTAATCGATCAGGACGTACGCGCCTTCCTTGATCATCGCGTCGTCTTCAGGACTCTTCTTCTCGGAGTCGCCGGCGTCGTCTTCCGCTTCTTCAGCGTCGAGTTTCGCGTCGAGCTCTTCGATGGTCTTCAGCAGCGGTTCGCCTTTCGCCGCGCGCAGCTTGTTCTCGATGCCGAGACGCCACGCGTCGTCATCATGCTTTTCCTTGATGCGGACCGCTTCGTTCAGCGACATCTCGGTCTTCTTCGCGGTCTCGCGGCTCTTGTCCATCAACGCGCGCAGATATTCGAAGTCGGGGTTCGTCGCGACGCGGTCGCGGTGTTTGTCGACCAGCACCGGCAGCACGGTTTGCACCTGCGTCGCGTGCGGGTAGACGGCCGGTTTGATTTCGTCCCACGGCATCGCGTCTTCGAGCGAACTCTCGCCGATCTTGTCGGTGTCATAGACCTCGGGGAATTCGACATCCGGAAGCACGCCCTGATGCTGCGTACTCTGGCCCGAAACGCGATAGAACTTCGCCTGCGTGATCTTCAGCTGGCCGCGATTCAGCGGTATCAGCGTCTGCACGGTGCCTTTGCCGAAGGTCTGGCTGCCGATGATCGGACCGCGGCCGTAGTCCTGTATCGCGCCGGCGAAAATCTCGGATGCCGATGCGGACAGTCGATTCACCATTACCGCCATCGGGCCGTCCCAGGCGATTTCGTCGTCGGTATCGGCATAGATGTTGGCGCGACGGTTGGCCGTTTTCACCTGCACGGTCGGGCCGGATTTGATGAAGAGCCCGGTCAAGGAGTCGGCTTCCTGCAGCGAGCCGCCGCCGTTGTTGCGCAGGTCGATGATGATGCCTTCGACACCGTCGGCTTTCAGCTGATCGATCAGGGCGTGTACGTCGCGCGTGGTGCTCTTGTAGTCCGGATCGCCGTTCTGAACCGCTTTGAAATCGACGTAGAACGTCGGAATCTCGATGATTCCGATCTTGTGCGAGGTGCCCCCCTGCTGGAGCGTCAGCAGCTTCTTCTGCGCCGACTGTTCCTCGAGCTGCACGGTGTTGCGCGTGATGCTGACGATGCGCGACTTGGTGTTGTCTTCGGCAGCAGCCGGAACGATCTCGAGGCGGACGACGGACGCCTTCGGGCCGCGAATCAGTTCGACCACGTCGTCGAGCCGCCAACCGACCACGTCGATCAGCTTGCCGGTTTCGCCCTGGCCGACGCCGATGATGCGGTCGGACGGCTTCAGCGCACCGGCTTTGTCGGCCGGACCCGCCGGCACGAGGCGAACCACTTCGGTGTAGTCGTCTTCCGTGCGCAGCACCGCGCCGATGCCTTCGAGCGACAACGACATGTTGATGTTGAAGTTCTCGGACGTGCGCGGCGAGAAATACTGCGTGTGCGGATCGTAGGTGCTCGCGTATGCGTTCACGTACACCTGGAACGCGTCTTCGCTGTTCGTCTGAGTCGCCTGCTTCAAACGGTTCTTGTACCGCTTCGTCAGCACGTCCTGGATTTCGGCGATCTGCTTGCCGTTCAACTTCATGCCGAGCACCGCAGCTTTGAGGCGCTTGCGCCACAGATCGTCGAGTTCGGCCGTAGTGGCCGCCCACGGCGCGTGCTTGCGCTCCACCTCGATGGTCTCGTTGGTGTTGAAGTTCATCGTCTGCAGACCCTGACCGAGTTCGGTGATCAGGAATTCGAGGCGCTCTTCGAGGCGCGCCTGATAACGGTTGAAGATGTCGAACGCGGGGTCGAGGTCGCCGCGCTTCAGTGCGTCGTCGAGCGCATAGCGATACTTCTCGAGCGCCTGGATGTCGGACGCGAGGAAGTACGCGTGACCGCCGTCGAGCAGGTCGATGTATTTGTCGAACAGTTCGCTCGAAGCGGCATCGTCGAGTGGTTTCTGCAGATAATGGTTGTGGCGCAGTTGCTCGACGATCGACAGGCTCGTGCGCGGATGCACGTCGAGCGGGTGCAGTGCTTCCGGAATCGGGAAGCTGTACGCCGGCGTCGCAGCGTCGGTCGACGGCGTCGTGGGCGTGGTAGTCGCGGTTGCGTTGGGAAGCGGCGCGGTGTCGGGTGGCGGTGCCGCGAGAGCCATCGTCGTCGCCAACGCCGCAATGAAGCCGCAGAACATTCGTGTTGCGCGTTGCGCGGACACACCGAATCCGAGATTACGATCTAACATCGATCACCACCGCCTACTGCAAGTCGTGTATTCTGACGCCCGCGTCGCACCTTAGGTTCCGTGAGAACGAAGCTCTCACCCCGAGGTCCCACTCAAGACTCTGCGGATTCCGATCCCGACGATTCCGAGGGAGCCTATTCGAAGGCTCTTGGAGCCGCAGTAAGAAGATGTAATCCGGACGAGGAAACTACCTTATGAAGATTCCATTGCCCTCGCAAGTAGCGCCTCATGGATCGATCGTCGCGATTGCAAGAACGACGCTCGTGATTGCGCTCGCGCTCGGCATTGGCGCGTGCCAGAAGGCCGCACCGCCCGAACCTGTAAAGGGACCCGAGCTGGAAAGCGAAGTGGCGAAAGCAAGCTACGGCCTCGGTTACAACATCGCCGGAAATATCGAAAACCAATACGGCAAAGCGCTCGATACGAAGGCGTTCCAGACCGGCATAGACGACGGTTTCGCCGGAACGAAGGCAAAGGTGCCGGAAGACCAGGTGCTTGCCGCGTTGAACGCATTGAACGATGCGCGCGCCGAGGAAAAAGGCAAACTCGCCGAAACTAATCTCGCGGCCGCTAAGGCCTACCTTGCAGAAAACGGCAAGAAAGAAGGCGTGGTCACGACCGCGTCGGGTCTGCAGTACCAGATACTCGTCACCGGGAAAGGACCCAAACCGAGCCTGACCGATACGGTTACGACGCATTACACCGGCACGCTGATCGACGGCACGGTGTTCGATAGCTCGGTAGAGCGCGGGTCGCCGGCGGCGTTTCCGGTGAACGGTGTCATCCCGGGCTGGGTGGAGGCGCTGCAGTTGATGCCGGTCGGTTCGAAATGGCGGATCGTGGTTCCGCCTGAGCTCGCCTACAAGGAGCGTGGCGCCGGCAACCGGATCGGCCCGAACGAAGCGCTGATCTTCGAAGTGGAACTGATCTCGAAGGATCCGTCTTAAGCGCCGATCGTCAGTCGATCTCGATCCCGAGCGTGCGCAGCACTTCGAGCCCCTGCTCGGCATCCATGCGCACGCCGGTGAGATCGATTTCGCGCGGGTCGAGCCGGTTGAAGCGCGCGTCGCGTAGATCGGCGCCGCGCAGATCGAGCCCTCGCGCCTCGATGTTGTCGAGTTCGCAGCCCGAGAGGTCTGCATCGTTGAGCGATGCGTCGTTCCAGACGCTGTGCGACATTCTGCTGCCCGCGAACACCGCGCCGCTCAACACCGTCTTGCTGAAATCCGCGTACGCGAGATTGCAGTCGGTGAACGTCGCGGTCGCGAAGTCTCCAGCGCTCAGGCTGAAATCGGCGAGCGAGAAGTCGATGCCGGACGCCTGGCAGCGACGCAGCTCGATTCCGAACGCGCGCGTTCGGGTGCAGACCGCGGTGGTCAGATCGCATACCTCGAAACGACAGTTACGCAGCACCGCGTATGAAAAATCACAGCTCACCTGCGCATCGGCGTCGTAGAACTGACAGCGCTCGAAACGGTCGTCGCTCAGATCGCTGCTGCGGAAACTGCACTCGGTGAAGCGGCAGTCGACGAAATGTGCATCCGCCAGCACGGCCTGCCGGAATTTCGTGCCGTCGAACGCGACGTTTCGAATCTCGAGCCCGTTCGACGCCTCTGGCCAGACGATCGACGCGCCGACCAGCGCGTCGCGCAGCGTACCGGCGGCGATGCAGGCGTCGAAGCGTTGTTGGGAAATCGGCGTGCGGTCGGGTTGCGTCACGTTGCCGGATTCGAGGCGGAGGCGTCGTAGAATACCAGTGTCGCGTTACCGCCAGCCGACGTGATCTGATGCACAGCGAGCCCAGGTTCACCCGCCGGCCGTGGCGTACGCTGCTCGGTCTGGTGGCGGCGCTGGTCGGCAGCTATTGGGTGGGCCGGCAGCTCGGTCTCGGCAACGACGAACTGGCCGGCTATCTGCTCGCAAGCATATCGATCGTGATTGCTGCAGGACTGGTCGCGCTGCTGCTGTTCGGCGTGATCCAGCTGTTCCGCCGCTAGGAAATGCCGCCGAAGAAGCGGTCGAATCGCGGCGCGTAGTGGTGTTCGTAGTCCAGTGAAAACGCGATTGCATGAGCGCGGCCGAGGATGCGATCGCGGTCGACCAGGCCGATCACGCGGAAATCTCCGCTATCGTCGCGGTTGTCGCCGAGCATGAGGTAGCTGCCGGGCGGAACCTGCGTCGGCGCGAACGACTGATACGTGGATTCGTCGCGATCCCGCCGGAGCATCACGATGTGATCCATGGTGCCGATCTGTTCGCGGTAGAACTCGTACTGCGCTTTGTTCTCGACTTCGAGCGCGTCCACTTCCTCCGCCGTAAGCGGCGTGTACTGCGCCTCTACGCCGTTGATGTACAAGCGGTTCCGCCGCAGTTCGACGGTGTCGCCGGGAACGCCGATGACGCGCTTCACGTAAAGCGTTTCGTCGCGCGGCGACGGGAACGTCACGACGTCGCCGCGGTGCGGTTCGGCCCAGCGCGCGATCCGGGTCAGCGTGAACGGTATGCGCAGGTCGTAGGCGAGTTTGTCGACCACGATGCGGTCGCCGACCAGAATCGACGGCTTCATGCTGCCGGACGGCACCTGGTTCCAGTCCGCGACCGCCGAGCGGAACACGACCATCACCGCGATGAACAGAATGAAGCCGCGCCAGTCGCGCCAGACGCGAGCCAAGCGTTGCGGGGCCCCGTTGTCGGTGTTCTCAGTCAAAGGCAAACATCAGGCAGAGGAGTTTCCGGTGCAGAGTATCGAATAACACGTACTCGTGGAACTCGAGTAGCGCGTGCGACCACTCGTGGGGGTAGCGCGCATTGTGCGGATCGCTGAACCAGTCGCACGGCGAGAGCGCGAAAATCTCGAACGCCTGGGTTGCCAACAGGTCGACGAAGTCGGTCACGTTCTGACGCCGCTCCGGCGAAATGGGTGCCGCGCCGTATCGCCGGTAATCGAGATGCTGCCCGATCCGCCGTTGCAGCGCCGCGGCGTCGATCGAGACGAAGTCGGCCGGCGTCAGTTCGGCGATGTTGAACGGACCGTGCTTGCCGTCCGCCGGTAACGTGTAGTGCGCGGCGATCAATTCCTGGTAGAGCGGCGCGGCCAGCAGGCTGGAAAAGAACAGCGTGTGCGGGAAGCGCTGCGGCGCCGGCCCGCGGACGTCGGCCGCGACTACGCGGAATTGACCGCGCGGCGGTAACCGCTGGCTGCGCTTCATCCGTTCGACGAACTCGAAGCGCGCGGCGAGGGCAACGGTGCGGTGGTCAGCTCGCGACATTTCGATGACCTCTCAGCAGCGTGAACACGTGGCGCAGTCGCGGGGGTTTGCCGGTCATCAGCACGCCGGTTTCGAACAGGCGCGCAGCGCCGCGCAACGCGAAAACGATCGAGACCACCATCAGCAGCGTCGTCCCCACATACGTGACCAATCCCGGCGGGAACGCCGCCCGGTTCATCATCACGAAAGGCGTAAATGGCGGAAACCACGACAGCACCTGCGCGAGCAGTCCGTTCGGGTCGCGGCCGATCGGCACCATCACGATGAGCGGCACGATCAACAGCATCTGGATCGGCATCATCAGCGTTTGCGCTTCTTTCAAGTTGTTCGCCAGGGAACCGATGCCGCACAGCAACGCAGCGTAGAAAAGATAACCGAGTACGAAGTAGACGATGAACGATACGAGGTAAGTGGGATCGTTGATCAACCCCGACAGGTCGACGCTGGCACTTCCGCCGAGTAGGCCGGGCAGCCACAACGCCGCGGCGAGCAGCAGCGTCAGCCACGATCCGACAATCGTGAGTCCGGTTGCAGCGATGCCCACGATCTTGCCCGCCATGAGTTCCACCGGAGCAATCGACGACAGCAGCACCTCGACGAGTTTGTTGGACTTCTCCTCCACCGTGTTGGTCAGCAGCATCTGCGCAATCGAGAAGATCGATATCCACAGCAGATAGACGAACGCCACCGGCGCCCACTGGCCGAGCATGTCGGCGCGTTCGGCTTTCGATTCGACGCCGCTGCTGTCGAGCCGCACCGATGCGAACCGCACAGGTGTCTGGATCCAGTCCGCCACCGACTCGGCGATGTTCTCCTCGCGGATGCGCCGGTCGCGCACCACGTCGGTGACGAGCGCCGAATACCAGTTTCGAACGTCCTGATTCGTCAATTTGCGCGTCACGTACGTGGCGCCGGACGCGTCGGCGACTGGGTCGTCTGGAATTTCGAAGTAGCCGAGCAGCTGATCGTTTGCGAGCAACAGGTTGAGCCCCGTCTTGTCGATACCCGGCGTTGCCACGTACGCGTATTTCGCCGACGAAACGTT
>DATJGR010000163.1:0-10490 GCA_035494855.1 Pseudomonadales bacterium
CGGCATCAGCGAGGTATCGAGCAACGACCAGTCGGACAGGTAAGCGAGCACGCATTGATGCAATCGCAGGTCGTCCGGCAGTGCATCGCGTGCGCGCATCCAACCGTTCTGAAACGGCGCGCGCTTTTCCGGATTGAAGAAATCGTACGGCTCGATCGGCCGCGCTTCGATCGGCCGCTCGCGCGTGAACATCTCGCGGTACTCGGCGGGCAGATTCTTCGACTGACGTTTGCGCAGCGACGCTTCGTCTTCGAGATCCTCGGGCATCGGCACGGCGGGCATGTCGAACTGGTGGCTGAATCCCTGTTCCTCGTTCTGGAACGAGATCGCCATGTTGAAGATGGCTTTGCCGTGCTGAACCGCAACGACGCGCCGCGTCGTGAAACTCTTGCCGTCGCGGATTCGATCCACCACATAGAGAATCGGAATCGAAGTATCGCCGGGACGTAGAAAATATCCGTGCAGCGAGTGTGCGTGCCGTTCGGGTTCGACGGTTCGCGACGCGGCCACGAGCGCCTGGCCGAGCACCTGTCCGCCGTACACGCGTTGCCACCCCTCGTTCGGACTCGACCCGCGGAAATGGTTGACGTCGATCTGCTCGAGATCGAGCAGGGCGATCAGGCGCGCAAGGCTGTTCTGCATGAAGGTCGTACGCTCGCGGGAAAGTCGGTCATTGTAGTGATCGTCGCGGGACTAGCGAACGGTGAACAGCACCTGATCGACCACTGCGCCGGACCGGTCCACCAGTGCGAGTCGATGCGCGCCGGTGCGGGGCGGCCACAGCAATTGCGAATCGGCCGCTCCGAGCGCCTGACCATCCATCCGGAACGCCAACTGTGCTGTTGCGCCGCGCGCGCGGATAGGCACGCGCTGCCGATCGGCGGGAATGTCGGGGTCGATCGCGATGATCAGACCGTTGCCGGGGGCCGCGATGCGGCTGCGCTCGGCGCGTTCCGGAACGGCCGTTACGGTCGCGAGCTCGGTGCCCGCGACGAACCATTCGTGCCGCGGCGCTTCAACGGTGGGTTCGTACGCGATCGCCCGCTGCGTTACGCCGGCCGGTGCGGACGGTGCGCGCGAAGGCTTTCCCGCATGCAGCGCCAGCATGATGTCGTGCCAGGCCGGCGCTGCGCCGGTAACGCCGCTCACGTCATGCATCGAGTCGCCTTCGAAATTGCCGACCCACACGCCCACCGTGTAGCGGTCGGTGTAGCCGATGCACCAGTTGTCGCGCATGTCTTTGCTGGTGCCGGTTTTCACGGCGCTCCAGAAGGCGGTGTTCAGGTTGTTGTCGAGGCCGAACGTCGCCACTCGTGCCGCGCGGTCGCCGAGGATGTCGGTGACCAGGAACGTCGCGTCCGTCGCCAGCTCACGCGCTGGCGCCTCAACTGGATCGTCGGCGCGCAGCCGCAGCGGCGCCGCGAGCCCACCGCGCGCGAGCGTCCGATACGCTGCAACCTGTTCCCACAAGCTCACCTCGGCGGAACCGAGTGCGAGCGAATACCCGTAGAATTCGCCGTCTTCGGTAATTCCGGCGTACCCGAGCGCGTGCAGCCGATCGCGGAACGCCTCGACGCCAACGAGCACCAGCGTGCGTATGGCCGGTACGTTCAGCGAACTGCCCAGCGCGGTACGCACGCTGACGAGTCCTTTGAAGTCGCGGTCGTAGTTCTGCGGGAGATAGACGCCGGTCGCGGTATCGAGATTCACCGGAGAGTCGTCGAGCAACGAAGCGTTCGTCAGATAGCGTCGTTCCAGCGCCAGTTGATACAGAAACGGTTTCAGCGTGGAACCGGCCTGACGATGCGCCCGCACGCCGTCGACGTGGCGCGCGCGCGACGCTTGACCGGCGGAGCCCACGTAGGCGAGCACGTCGCCGGTTTCGTTGTCGACCACCAGCGCGGCGCCGTCGCGAACGTTGTGGAGAGCGAGCGCGCGGAGACGATCGTTCATCACACCACGCGCCATTGCCTGAACGTTGGCGTCCAGCGTTGTGGTGAGTCGTTGTCCCGGGCGATCGAGCAGCGCCCGTGCGAGGTCGGGTGCGTGTGAAGCGCCGTCCGAAAGACGCGTCGCCCGGTCGAACAGCGTGCGGGCAGTGGTCTCGATCT
Source organism: Pseudomonadales bacterium (assembly GCA_035494855.1). Lineage (GTDB taxonomy): Bacteria > Pseudomonadota > Gammaproteobacteria > Pseudomonadales > Azotimanducaceae > DATJGR01. Next base: position 2,112 of record DATJGR010000163.1, read on the forward strand.
CTTCGCAGCGTGCCGTGGAATCGAGCGCCCGCGCGTGTGCGCAGGCGCGCGCAACGACACGCGCAGGATCGGCACTCGGAGCGGGCAGCAGTGCCGCCAGCAGCAGGCTTTCCGGTGCGGAGAGGCCGGATGGGGTCTTGTCGGCGAGCAGGTGGGCCGCGGCGTCTATACCTTCGAGCTCACCTCGGTACCCGAGCTGGTTGAGGTAGGCCTCGAGAATCTCCGCCTTCGTCCACGTCGATTCGATGGCATGCGCCGCGCGCGCCTGCGCGAGTTTATCGAACCAGCCGCGATGGCTGCCGCGGCCCGCCAGGTCAGGATCGATCATCGCCGCCAGCTGCATCGTGATGGTGCTGGCGCCGCGGCGCCGCTCGCCCGTCAGGTTGTCGCGCAACGCGCCGGCCGCGGCGCGCCAGTCGATACCGTGGTGACGAAAGAAGCGACGATCCTCGCTGTCGACCACCGCATCGATCAGTGCCGTAGAGACGGCCTCGAGCGGCACCCACTGGAAACGGCGTACGCCGTAGTCGATCCGCGCGCTGTCAATCAGCGCGCCGTGGCGATCGAGCAGATACGCTTCCGACGACTGCCAACGCGCGCGCACCGTCTCGAAATCCGGTACGTTCGCGCGCTGAATCCAGCCGAGCGCTGCGACGATCAGCGCGATCACCACGACGCCGGCCAGACGCAGCAGCGAAGTACTCACGGATTCGGCTCCACGGTCACGGGGTCGTTCGGGCGTTCACCGAACATTTCCGGTGCGTACATCGCCTCCACGCGCGTCGGGGGAAGCTGGAACGTGCCCGGATTGTTCAGGCGCACCGTGTATTCCGTGCTGAAGCGACCCTTGGGCACGAACCGGTAGTAGCCGCGAAACGCATCGTGCGCGCGCTGTTCGAACGCCAGCCATGCCCAGCCCTGGGCGCGTTCTCCCTGCGTCAACGCTTGCGACTGACCACCGAGACCGGTGCCCAGAACCGCTGCGCCGGATGGAATGGGGTCATCCACCACCACCCACGACATATCCGACTGCGCGTCCACGTCGATATGCACCCGAACGACGTCGCCACGGCGGAAGCGCCCAGGTACCTGCTGCTCGACGGGCGTTACGGTGCGAGTGATCACAAAGCCGCTGGATACGGGTGCCTTCAGTGGCAGCGCGGCGTTCGCGCGAAGGGTTGCCCACGGCCGACCGGTGCCGACCTGCGTCACGGTGAGCGGTTGTCGAGCGTCCTGCCACGGCAGGTGCTCGAGCAGATCGACGCCGTCCTTGCCCCAGGCTAACGACTTCGTGAGGGGGCCGTAGACGACCTTTACGTCGCCGGTGACCGGTGTCCGCTCGAATGCGGCCGAGAATTTCTCCAGCGCGAGTGTGCCCCATGCGTTGGCAACGGTCGTGTTCCAGTGGCCGGACTGTTGCCGGCCGATCGCGCCGCGTACGAGCCGGGGTATGTCTGCGCGCCAGTCGCGCCGATCCATCAACGCCAGCAGCACGCGCGCAGCGTTCGAATCGCCCGACACCATGAGCCACCACAGCGCGTCGGTGCGTTGCGTCGAGAAGCCCATCGTCGTGCCTTGAAAGTTGAGCCGCGCGCGAACGATGCCTTCCGCTTCTGCCATTCGGGCGTCACGCTTCGGGAGCGCGTCGATGCGGTGCAGGACGTTCAGCCAGTCGAGCACGGCGGAGGTCGGCCAGAGGTTCGGATCGATACTGATGCTGTCCAGCATGCGCGGCTCGGCCGCGCCGTAGCGCGCCAGCGCGTCGATCGCTGCGAGCTTGCGGATGCTTAGATCTGATGTTTCGAGCGCCGACCGCACGTCTATGCGCCCCTCGACGAAGCCGGTGAGGCCGGCGATCATCCGCTGCAGCTCGCGCGAGGGAATCTCGTAGCCGGCCTCGGCCCCGACGGCGAGCGCATACGCGGTGAGGGTGTCATCGCCGTCGATCGCGTCGGACGCAAAGTATTTCAGCAGGCCGTTCCGGTCGAGGTATGCCGGCAGCTTCTCCATCCAGCGCTGCCAGCCCGCCGGGTCGCGCAATGCAACGGCCTTCGACAACTGCTGTTCGAGGCAGACGTACGGATACCACTCCATGTACGCGCGCACGCCGTCGAGGCGATCGCCGAGCCGAGCCTGCAGCGACACGTCGATGCCTCCGCGTCCCGGAACGGCATCGGCCGGACGCTCCGGCGCAAACGACAGCGTCGGGTCCAATTGCGCCAGGGTCGCCTGGAACGTTCGAACCGGAACGGCCGGAACGAGCTTCTGGCTCACCACGACGCGGTCGCGCGCGCCGCCCGCCGCTTCCAGCGCAACGTCCCATGCCACCGCGTTCGCGCCATACGGCGCCGTCACTTCCCAGACGATGTCGTGAGCGCCGCCTGCGGCAATGTCGAACTGCTGGGGAGCCAATTCGCTTTGAAGCGGCGGCGCGGTGTTCGCGGTGGCGCGCACGGACGCTGCGCGCCCCGTAGTGTTGCGCACCGTGAACGTCGCAAGATACCGGTCGCCCTCGCGCACGAGCGGCGGCAGACCCGAAAGCAAAAGCAGGTCCTGCGTCGCAGCGATGCTCGTGGAGCCGGTGCCGAACAGGTCGCCGCCGGCATGGGCGACCGCCACGATGCGAAAGCTCGTCAACGAGTCGTTCAGTGGAATCGTCGCCTCTGCGTCGCCGTTGGCGTCGAGCGTCACGCGTCCCTGCCACGTGAGAAGCGTATCGAACAGTTCGCGGGCACGTTCGCGTCCGCCCCCGCCCCCGTGCGGCACCGCTTTGCGGCCGAACGTGCGTCTGCCGATTACTTCCATCTGGGCCGTGGCGGTCCACACCTCGAGGCCGCGCCGGCCCATCATTGCATCCAGCAGATTCCAGCTCGGGTTAGGCGCGAGATCGAGCAACGCTTCATCGACGGCTGCAACCGCGACTTCCGCACCGGCCGGCAACCGCTTTCCGTCTGCGCGCGCAACGTGAATCTTGACGTGAGCCTGCTCGCGTACCGCGAAGGTCGGACGATCGGCCATGACGTGTACGTCGAGGCGATGCGGCTTCCAGCCGACCCGGATCTCGGCGGTGCCAAGCCGGTAGCTGGGCTTGCTCAGGTCGACCAACGCGGTCGGCCGGCCGCCGTCCCGCGGCACGAAGTCCGGCAGGTTGAATCGACGCGCCATGTCGGAAATCCAGCTCGCGAACGAACCGACGCGGCCGCGAACCGCCAGCACCGAGACGAACACGTTCGGCGAATCGGTATCGTCGATGGGCACCTCGACGATCGGTTCGCTTCCGCGCAGCGTCGTAACGAAGGAACGCACCACGCCCTCGCGTTCGACCGATACCAGGGCGGTCGCGCTGCGGAACGGCATTCGAACCTGAAAGCGGGCCGTCTCCCCCGATTCGTATTCCTTCTTCTCCGGCAGCAGATCCATTCGATCGCCGGCGGTGCCGCCGAACCACCATTCGTCGTTGCCGAGCACCCAGATCGATGCCGTCGCCTCTGCCGGGTTGTTGGCGGCGTCTTTCGTCCGCGCCGCTACGATCACCTCACCCGCAACGCCCGGCGCGAGCTCGCACGGGAGTAGCCCCTGCGCATCGGTCGTGCCGCTGCACTCGGCGTCGAGGCGTCGCACCTCGCGGACGCTGTCGTACGCATAGAACCCGCCGATCAGCCGTTTCCGGTATGTGTAATCCGACGCCGAATACAGCGTCGCGGTTACGCGCTGTCCGGCTATCGGATGACCTTTCAGATCCAGCGCGACGACGCGGAATCGCATCTGCTCGGCACTCGCGGCCCAGCCTTCGCGACGGATACCGAGCGTCACCGCAGACGGCCACAGATTCACACGCGTGGCTGCGGTGAGGATTTCGCCGTTTGCGTCCGCGTAATCCATCTCGGCGTTGAGCACCGACGCTTGCTCGATTTTTGGAAGGTCCGGAACGGCGACGCGCGCCGAGCCCTGACCGTCGAGCGTCACCGGAAACACGTGCGCCGTGACGACCTCGTTGGGATCGGCCTCCGCTTCGAAGTCGTACGCGGCGGCGCCGGTTTGCGTGATTCCTTCGATCACCTTCTCGCCACCGAACTGATAGTCGTCGTAGTCCTGAAAGCTCAACACGCGCGGCTCCACCGTAGCGCGCAACTTGACCGGCAGCTGCGACGCACCGCCGCCTGAGAGATACATGGCGTGCAGATCGAGCGGAACTTCGCTCGGACGTAGCTGAGCATCCGTCGGTCCGGTGACCGTTGCGCGAATCGTCGGCAATCGGAATTGCTCGACTTTGAACTGGCCGCTCTCGTGCCAGTTGGCGGCTGCGTCTCCGATCTCGATCTGGTAGTCGCCGAGCTTCGCTTCCTGCGGAATCGGCCACGTCGTCTCGGCGACGCCGTTGCCGTCGAACCCGGCTGCCGTCTCGAACGAGGCGCCGCTGCCGAGATGGGTGACGCGAATCTGCAGCGTTGCGGGAAGCGCTTCCGTCAGCTCGACGCCGGCCACCGTGTGACGGCGAATGAAGTGTTTCATAGACACCGTTTCACCGGCGCGGAACAAAGCCCGGTCGAGCACGCTGTGGTAGAGCGTCGAGGCCCACTCACCGCCGGTGCGCAATGCAAAGTCATATGGCCGGATGCCCTCGTTCCAGGATGACACCGCGAAACTGAAATCGTCGTCGGTACGCGCACTCACCAGCAGCGGCGTCGAGTATCCGCACGAATCGTTTCCGTGCGGCTGGCCGAGCGACTGCTCGACCGAGGCGATGCCGTCGCGATCGGTTCGGCCGTGCCAGCGCGGCGTGCCGGTGCAGTAGTCCATGATTTCCACGTCGGCATCGGCCACCGGCGTCGCGTCGTCGAGGCGCGTGACCCACACCCGGGAAGTTTCGCGGCCCCATTTGAAGTGCACGCTCAGATTCGTGACCAGCGCGGCGGTTGCAACGTAGCGCGGCGCGTGTTTGCCGAGCAGCGCCTCTCCGAGCACGCGGCTCTCCAGTTCGACCACGTAGAAGCCGCGCTGCGAGAGCGGAATGCCAACGACCTCAAAGGGGCGCTTGCCTGCATCGCCGTCCACGCCCACAGGCACGATGAACGGGTCGGTCGAGTCGGATGCATCGAATACCGACGCTTCAGCGGTCTGCTCGGTCCACACCGACCGCTTCTGTGCGGCGTCGTAGCTCCACGTACCGCGTGGTGCATTGGCTGTCTCGACGCGCTGCAGCCACCTGGCCACTGCAGCCGCATCCGACGTTTCGCGCAGACGGCGGCCGGTGAGTTCGGTGCGCTTCGCGGGCAATTGCACTTCGACGTTGCGCAGCGTCACCGGCAACACGGCGCCTTCGTTCGCTTCCAGAATGCCGAACGAGCCGGCGAATTTCGCGAGCGGTGGGAATGAGTCGATCGTCACTTCGAGCGGATAGCGGTCGGCATTGGAGAGCGTTCGCCCGATGTCGTCGACGATGCCGGGGGCAAGTTGCACACGAACGGACTGGTTCTCGGCAAACGGGGGTTTGAAGACCAGCTCTTCGACCGTCTCCATGCCGCCGGCAACCGGCTCCGGCGCCAGCGTGGCGCCGTCAGCGGCGACGATGCGCGTCGCATTGGCCAACGCAACGGGCACGGGCGCGCTGAACTGCACGCGGATCGGTTGCAGCGGAATGCACCCGGCGCGAGCGTTTACACGCTCGCACTGCACGTGCGCTGTGAAAGCCGGCCGTACCTGGAACGCCAGCTTCTGATCGAGGGTGGTGGCGATTCCGCTCGGCGCTTCGATGCCCGCACCCCACACCAGCTGCATTTTCGCGTCGCTCGGCAGTGCGCGTTTGCAGGCGACCACAGCCATCTGTGCTTCGGCGTCTTCCAGTGCCCGATCGCGCACGCGCGCGGTGGAGCTCACGCCGTCTTTCCACAGGATCCGGTAGTAGCTGTAACCGAGTTCGCGGCGCTGATCCAGGATGGCGGTGCGTTCGGCGCCTTCCAGCACGCGCACCGGCACGCGTTCCCCGACACCGTCGATGGCGCAATACGCTGCGCGTTCGATCGACGCCGGCGTGGCAAGCGCGTCGAGTGCGAGCATGAACACCTGATCCGCGTCGATCGTGCTGCCGTCGTCCGGAAGCGAGGCGCGAATCGCCGGTCCGCCGCTGTCGAACTGGAATGTGCGAGTGCCGACCACCGGGACACCTTCACGGTTGCGCAACCCCGCACGCAGCTTGAACGCGCAGCGAACGCCGGCCGGCAGGTCGGCGTCGAAGTCGTATACCCAGTTGCGCTCGTCTGCCCAGCGACCGTGTCCCTTCTCGGCACAGTCGATGTCGAATGGATCTGCGAGGCGCGGATCGCCGAGCGCGACCATTGGCGCGGCGAAGCGTGCGTTGACCTGACGAATCGGTTTGACCGTGCCCTGCGGCGAGAACGATGCGACAGGATCTGCCGCGGCCGCTTCGGTCGAGATCACCAGAGTGGAAACGCCAACGATCCACGCCAGCACCAGAGTTCGTGAGTTCATTCGCGCGGTGATCTCGAACGGAGTGGTGAAAAAGCTTGCCGCATCCTCTTCGATTCCACCACGCACTTCGGCCATGCACCTCTACTGAAGCGCGTTGCTGGACGCCGCGCGCGACGATACGGACAATCGGCCCTCCATTCGGTTCGGAGCAGACGTGGCCGTTCAGAAAGAAGCACCAGGCTGGTTCAGCAAGGCGGTGGAGACACCCTACGAAGAAGGCGTCATTACCGTCGACGGGGCGCGCATCCACTATCTGCAGTGGGGCGGAGCGAGCGACAAGCCCGGCATCGTGCTGGTTCACGGCAACGGCGCGCACGCTCACTGGTGGACGTTCATTGCGCCGTTTCTGCTCGAGCACTACCGCGTGGTCGCGCTCGATCTATCCGGAATGGGCGACTCAGATCATCGCGAGCGCTACTCGCCGGAAGGTTTTGCCGCGGAAGTGATCGGCGTGATGGACGCGGCCGGATTCGGATCCGATTCGATCGTCGTCGGCCATAGCTTCGGCGGATTCGTCACGCTGAACACGGGACTCAAGTACCGCGAGCGGCTCGCCGGCATCGTGCTGGTCGATTCCGCCGTGCGTCCGCCGGATTTCCAATGGGAGCGCGACCCGCGCCGGTCGCCGGTGCGACCGAAGCGCGTGTACAACGACTATGCTGAGGCGTTGTCGCGGTTTCGTCTGATGCCGCCGCAGGACTGCAACAACCAGTACATCCTGGACCACATCGGCCGCCACTCGTTGACGCAGACCGAAGGCGGGTGGACGTGGAAGTTCGACGACGGTCTGTTCCGGAAGATGGCGTTCGAGACAAACATGTCTGAAGGCCTCGCGAAGATCGGCTGCCGCGTGGGCGTGATCTACGGTCAGGACAGCTATCTGTTCAGTCAGGAAGTGGCCGACTACATGTTCAAGGTGCTCGACGAGTCGGTCCCGTTCGTCGCCATCCCGGAAGCGCAGCACCATCTGTTCCTGGATCAGCCGCTCGCGTTCGTGGCGGCGCTGCGGACGTTGCTTGCAGAGTGGCGCCACTCGAAGCCGCTGCGCGCCGTGCCTCTCTAACAGCCATCAAAGGAGACTTCTCACATGCCGTCGCGACGCAACAGCATCGAACTGACCGACGCGGAAATCCGCGCGTTTCTCGACAGCCACAAAACGCTGATCATCGTATCCAACGGCAAAGACGGCTATCCGCATCCGATGCCGATGTGGTTCTACGTCGACGATGAGGGCTGTCTCTACTGCACGACGTTCGGCAAGTCGCAGAAGATTCTCAACTGGCGCCGCGACCCGAAAGCCGCGGTGCTCGTGGAGAGCGGCACCGAATATGCACAACTCAAGGGCGTGGTGATCTACGCGCGCGCCGAAATCATCGAAGATCTGGACACCGCGATCGACACGCTCGTGAAGATCAACACGCGCGGCTCGACGATCGATGCGGCACAACGACAGGCGCTGATCGGCGCTGTTTCGAAGACCGCGGCGAAGCGCGCAGTCATCAAATTCCATCCGGAGCGGTACGTCAGTTGGGATCATTCCAAGTTGGGCGGGCGGTATTGAGATTCTAGTGTGGTGGAGCTTCGAACGCGGCGGAGGCGGGTATGTGCTGCGTCGGACGCGCTCGAGCCATCCCTGGTCGCTCCGCGCGCGCCATCCATGGCGCGCTAGGGTCCTCCGCAACACATACCCACCTCCGCCTCGGGTCGTGTTCCAGTCGCTAGTGAACGGCGAAGTCTGAACGAAGGCGCGACTTCGAATGTGGAGGGTGACGGTGATCGGTGTGAGGGGCATCCGGGGCCATGGATGGCCCCGGATAGAGCGCCCAGGGACGGCTCGAGCGTACCCGGAACACCGATCACCCGTCCGCATACCCGCTCACCCCGCCCCTT
>DATJGR010000164.1:0-4025 GCA_035494855.1 Pseudomonadales bacterium
AGCCAAACCGAAACGCCTAAGTGATGTTGACCAGCGGAATGAGTCTGCTGCGATCGACGCGGGTTCGGCCCCACCTGATCAGCGCGGCGAAGGATCCGGCGAGTCCCGCGATGGCCAATGCGATCGCGAGCGCGGCGCTGGTTGGTGCGGCAGCGAACGAGCCGATCTGGAAGACGATCACTGCGAAGCAGTAGGCCGTTACTAACGACCAGGTGGTGCTGAACGTCGCCCAGAAGGCGCCGAGTTCCTTGTAGATCGCGCCGATCGTTGCCGCGCACGGCATGTAGAGCAGGATGAATACGAGATAGGCAAACGCGGCAAGGCTCGTGGCGAACAGCCGCTGCATCTGCTGAATCGTCGACATGGCGACGTTCTGTTGCTGCGCTTGTGCCGCGGTGTCGCCGAGATCGCCGAGGTCGAGCCCGAGCGGGTCGGCTACACGATTCGCGAGCGCGCCGAGATTCGTCGGCACGCTCGCCGCCGCGGACTGCAGCGTGCCCCAGAAGTCGAACTGCTCCTTCGCTTCCGTCACGCCGTCGAGGTTCTCGTACAGCGCGTTCAGCGTTCCGACCACGACCTCCTTCGCGAACACGCCGGTGAAGATGCCGACCGTGGCCGGCCAGTTGTCGGTGGCGATGCCCATCGGCCCGAAACCCGGCGTGAGCGCTCGGCCGATCGCCGACAGCACCGACTTGTTGGTGTTCTCGTTGCCGACGCTGCCGTCGGTGCCGACCGTGCTGACGAGGTTCAGCACCACGACAACCGTGACGATGGCTTTGCCGGCGCGCAATACGAAGCCTTTGAGGCGCTGCCACGTGTGCATGAACAAGCCGCGCAACGTCGGCATGTGATACGCGGGCAACTCCATGACAAACGTCGATGAGGCTCGGGGCAGCAGATAGCGGCGGACGATCAGCGCCGACATCACCGCAACGCCGATGCCTAGCAGATACAGCGCGAATACCAGGTTCTGACCGTTGGTGGGAAAGAAGGCCACCGCGAACAGCGCGTACACGGTCAGCCGCGCGCCGCACGACATGTACGGCGCCATCAATGTCGTGAGTACGCGATCGTGTTCGCTGTCGAGCGTGCGAGTAGCCATTACCGCAGGAACGTTGCAACCGAAACCGACGATCAACGGCACGAACGATTTGCCGGGTAGACCCACGCGGCGCATGAGGCGATCGACTATGAATGCGGCGCGCCCCATGTACCCGGAGTCTTCGAGGAACGAGAGGAACAGAAACAGACACGCGATGACCGGAATGAAGGTCGACACCAGCCGCACGCCGCCGCCGATGCCATCGGCGAGGAACGTACTCAACCAGACGGGCAAGCCGAGCCACGCATAGATGTGACGCGGCCCTTCGACGAACAGCGCCATGCCGGACAGATCGAAGAAGTCGATGAACGCGCTGCCGATGTTGATGGTGAACATGAACATCAGATACATCACGCCGAGGAACAGTGGGAACGCGAGCACGCGATTCAGGAACACAGAGTCGAGCATGTCGGTGATGGTGCGGCGAACGGCAGTGCGGCGCAGCGCCTGTTCCAGCAACGCGTCGATGGCGTGGTAGCGCGCCACACTCAGCGTTTCTCCGGACGCGGCCACGGACGCGAGTCGACCGATCCGACCGACGCGCGAGGCAACGGCCTCATCGCCTTCGAGCAGCGCGGCCGCTACGAAACGGCGATGGCGCGCAACGCCTTGCTCGGCCAGCTCGCGCGAAACGGTTGCGAGCGTGGATTCGAGCACGTGCGTCAGTGCGATGCCGCGTTTGCGCTCCGAGCCCGAATCCCGAACGGCGGTGTTGCCCGCAACGCTTTCGATGACGTCTTTCAGCGTGCCGATGCCTTCGTTGCGGCTCGCGACCAACGGCACTACTGGGGCGCCGATCGAGACGCCGAGCTTGTACGGATCGATGTGCATGCCGTGTCGGTCGGCAACGTCCATCATGTTCAACGCGACGATCACCGGTGTGTCGAGGTCGAGCAGTTCCGCCGTGAGGTACAGTCCTCGAGCGAGGCTCGCGGCGTCTACCACGTTGACGATCACGTCGATCTCGGCGTCGAGCAGGAAATCGCGCGCGATGCGGCTGTCCTGCGCGTCGGTCGCGTTGACCGCGAGCAAGCTGTAGATGCCTGGCAGATCGACCACTTCCAGCCGCGCGTCGCCGTGCCGGAAGTAACCCGACTTGCGTTCGACTGTGACACCGGGCCAGTTGCCGACGCGTTGGTGCGAACCGGTCAGCGCGTTGAACACCGTTGTTTTGCCGGCGTTCGGGTTGCCGATCAGCGCGACGGTGGTCATGCCTTTTCCAGACGCAAGCCGCGCGCTTCGCTGGGGCGCAACACCAGACACGCGCCTCGGAATTGAATCTCGATCGGGTCGCCGAGCGGTGCAAACCGCGCCACGGTGATGCGTGTGCCGGGAATCAGTCCGAGGCTCAACAAGTGGCGCGCATACGGCGTGCCGGGCTCGTCGAAGCCGACGACCCGCGCGCGATCACCTTTCTTGAGTTCGGAAAGACGCACGATCCCTGCATGATGTTCGCAGTGCGGTGTGATTTAAATAGAAATGGTTCTCATTTGCAATGAGAGGATTCGCGTAGTCGACAGCGGAGAAGGTGCTAGGACTTGCGCTTCCGGACGTATAGAACCAGTTCGTGATCGACCAGTTCGTATCCGTTTTCCGCCGCGATCTCGCGCTGGAGCGCTTCGATCCGGTCGCTGACGAACTCGGTCACGCGGCCGGTATCGACGTCCACCATGTGATCGTGATGGTCGTGCTTCGATACCTCATACACCGCGCGCCCGTCATCGAAGTTGTGGCGCTCGACGATGCCGGCATCGACGAACTGCGTGAGCACACGATAGACGGTAGCGAGCCCGACCGAATCTTCGCCGCCGATCAGATGCCGATAAACGTCTTCGGCGCTGAGGTGGTGCGGCTCCGCCTGCTCCAGAATTTCGAGCACGCGCAACCGCGGTGTGGTGATCTTCAGTCCGGCTTTGGCGAGTTCCGAGCGTGCCACGGAATGTCTGCTCAATCGGGGGGAGTCACCTTAGCAGTTGAACTTTCCGCTGCCTAGCGCGAGCGAGCGGCCGCGTCGTATTGCTTCGATGTGCCGAACGAGGTATCCCTGCACACCGCGCTGTGTCTCGTTTCTCAGGCATTTCGAGGTGTCCCATGATCGATCGCGATCTCGACATTCAAACCCGCGACGGTCTGATGAATACGTTCGTCACGTATCCGGAGGAGGGTGGGCCGTTTCCGGTGGTGATCTTCTACATGGACGCACCGGGTAAGCGTGAGGAGTTGCACGCGATGGCGCGTCGCATCGGCACCGCCGGTTACTACGTCGTGCTGCCGAATCTCTACTATCGGACCGAACGCAACTTCGTCATCGACCCCAGCGACGCGACGCGCGCACGCATGTTCGAGCTGATGAACTCGATCAACAGCCGGCTGGTCAACGAAGACACGCAGGCGATTCTCGATTTCCTCGAGGGCGAAGAGCTGGCGAGTTCCGGACCGATAGGGTGCGTCGGTTACTGCATGAGTGGCCCGTTCGTAATGTCGGCTGCGGCGGCGTTTGCGCCGCGTATGGCCGCGGCCGCGTCGTTCTATGGCGTGCGATTGTGTACCGACGCGCCGGATTCACCGCATCTGACCGCAGACAAGATCACCGGCGAACTGTACGTAGCCTGTGCCGAAACGGACGTGTGGGCGCCGCCGGAGATGATTGCCGCACTATCCGGGCATCTCGCCAAAACGAAGGTCCGGTACCGCATCGAGTGGTATCCCGGCACCCATCACGGCTTTGCGTTTCCGCAACGGCAGGGCGCTTACGACATGCGCGCCGCAGAGCGACACTGGGAGCGCCTCAACGCCCTGTTCGAACGCAACCTCAAGACGACGTCAGCGCGCTGATTTCGGCATCTGCCAATCCCGCGTGATGGGCGGCGTCTAGGATGCCGGCCCACGAATTGTCGTCCACATCGATGCCGTCGCGATCGCG
>DATJGR010000165.1:0-5965 GCA_035494855.1 Pseudomonadales bacterium
GCACGCCTGATCCGGGAACTGAAGGTCCCGGGGGCCGACCGCATCTGGTATGTCGCCGATGCGTTCCGCGCGGGCATGAGTATGGCCGACCTGGTCGAGTTCACGTCGATCGATCCGAAGACCGGCCGGATGGTCGTGATCGAGATGAATCCGCGCGTGTCGCGATCGTCCGCGCTGGCGTCTAAGGCCACGGGTTTTCCGATCGCGAAGGTAGCCGCGAAACTGGCCGTCGGTTACACGCTGGACGAACTCACCAACGACATCACTGGGGTGACGCCCGCATCGTTCGAACCGGCGATCGACTACGTGGTCACCAAGATCCCGCGTTTCACGTTCGAGAAATTTCCGAACGTCGATGCGCGGCTGACGACGCAGATGAAATCAGTTGGCGAAGTGATGGCAATCGGTCGCACGTTCCAGGAATCGTTTCAGAAAGCATTGCGCGGACTCGAGATTGGTCGGACCGGACTGAACGAACTGACGAATCTGGACGATGAAGACGAAAGGGCACGCCTGATCCGGGAACTGAAGGTCCCGGGGGCCGACCGCATCTGGTATGTCGCCGATGCGTTCCGCGCGGGCATGAGTATGGCCGACCTGGTCGAGTTCACGTCGATCGATCCGTGGTTCCTCGCGCAGATCGAGGATCTCGTCGCGATCGAGAACGATCTGAAGAAGCGGCGGCCCGTTCTCGACAAAGCCGATATGTTCCGATTGAAGCGCAAGGGGTTCTCAGACGCTCGACTTGGTCAGTTGCTGGGCCAGTCGGAAGCGGCGCTGCGCGCGCACCGGAAGTCGCTCGGCATCAAGCCGGTTTTCAAGCGCGTGGACACATGCGCCGCGGAGTTTCCGTCGGCGACGGCGTATCTCTACTCGACGTACGAGGAAGAGTGCGAAGCGGCGCCGACCGACCGGCGCAAGATCATGGTGCTCGGTGGCGGCCCCAACAGAATCGGGCAGGGGATCGAGTTCGATTACTGTTGCGTGCACGCGGCGCTCGCGATGCGCGAAGACGGCTACGAAACGATCATGGTCAACTGCAATCCCGAAACCGTGTCGACGGACTACGACACGTCGGATCGGTTGTACTTCGAACCGGTGACGCTCGAAGACGTGCTCGCGATCGTCGACGTGGAACGACCGACCGGCGTAATCGTGCAGTTCGGCGGACAGACACCACTGAAGCTGGTCGACGCCCTACAGGCCGAAGGCGTGCCGATCATCGGTACCAGCGCGGACGCAATCGACCAGGCCGAAGATCGCCAGCGCTTCCAGCAGATGATCGACAAAGTCGGCTTGCTGCAGCCGGAGAATCGCACCGTGGCAACGGTGGAAGCCGGCATTGAAGCAGCCGACAAGATCGGCTTCCCCATGGTGGTGCGTCCATCGTACGTGCTCGGCGGCCGTGCGATGGAAGTGGTGCACAACAAGACCGATCTGGCGCGCTATCTGCGCGATGCATTCGTCGTGTCGAACTCGTCGCCGGTGTTGCTCGATCACTTTCTCGATCAGGCGATCGAGATCGACGTCGACGCCGTGTGCGACGGCGATCAGGTGGTCATCGGCGCGATCATGCAACACATCGAACAGGCCGGGGTGCACTCCGGCGACTCAGCGTGTTCGTTACCGCCGTATCGTCTGGCGCAGGGAATCCAGGATCAGATCCGCCGCCAGGTGAAGGCAATGGCGCTCGAGCTGGGCGTTGTCGGGTTGATGAACGTGCAGATGGCGGTGCAACAGGATCGCGTGTTCGTGCTGGAAGTGAATCCGCGCGCTTCGCGTACGGTGCCGTTCGTATCGAAGTGCATCGGTGTTTCGCTGGCGAAGATCGCGGCACGTTGCATGGCCGGAACTTCGCTTGCCGCGCAAGGGTTCACTGACGAGATCATTCCTCACTACGTCAGCGTGAAAGAGTCGGTGTTCCCGTTCAACAAATTCCCCGGTGCGGATCCGATCCTCGGGCCCGAGATGAAGTCCACCGGAGAAGTGATGGGTGTGGGCGCCAGTTTCGCCGAAGCGTTTGCGAAGGCGACGCTCGCGAGCGGTGAGCGATTGCCGCGCAGTGGCCGCGCGTTCATCAGCGTGAAGAGTGCCGACAAACTCGGCGTCTCCGTTCTTGGCCGCGACCTCGTCGACCTGGGTTTCGAACTGGTCGCAACGCGCGGCACAGCGCGCGTCCTCGCGGAAGCAGGCGTCCCGGTCGAAGTGGTGAACAAAGTGACTGAGGGGCGGCCGGACATCGTCGACCTTCTGAAGAATGCGAAGATCGATCTGATCGTCAACACCACCGAAGGGCGACAGGCGATCGCCGACTCGGCGGTGATTCGACGGCTCGCGTTGCAGAACAAAGTCTGCTACACCACCACCCTGGCGGGCGGCGAAGCCTTTGGCATTGCGATTCGATTCGGTCGAGGCAACGAGGTTCGCCGATTGCAGGACCTTCACGCGAGCATCGAGCGATGAAAGTACCCATGACACTGGAAGGATCCGAGCGGCTCCGCGAAGAGCTGAGTCACCTGAAGTCGGTGATGCGTCCGCAGATCATCAAAGCCATCGCCACCGCGCGTGAGCATGGCGATCTGAAGGAGAACGCCGAGTATCACGCGGCAAAAGAGCAGCAGAGCTTCGCCGAAGGCCGCATCAAAGAGATCGAAGGCAAGCTCGCGGACGCCCAGATCATCGACGTCACCAGGATCAAACACACCGGGAAGGTGATTTTCGGATCGACGGTGACCTTGGTGGAGGTCGAGAGCTCCGCCGAGAAGCGCTACAAGATCGTCGGCGAAGACGAAGCGGACCTGAAGCAGAACAAGATATCGGTGATGTCGCCGATTGCGCGGGCGCTGGTCGGTAAGTCGGAAGGCGACACCGTCGTCGTGAACGCCCCGAACGGCTCGATCGAGTATGAAATCGACAAGGTCGAGCACATCTGACGGCGCTTTCGGCTAGGTGAATCTCGCTACGTTCGACAGTCGAGGGTCTGCATCCGGATTCGGACGGTATAGCACCCAGATTTTGCCGATGACTTGTACGATTTCCGAACCGGACTGCGTCGCGAGCGCCTCGCCGAGTTCGCGCCGCGCATCGCGATCCGCGACGTTGACCTTCGCTTTGATGATCTCGTGATCGGTTAGAGCGCGGCGAGTTTCGTCGAGCAGCCCTTCGGTAACGCCTTTGTCCGCGACGGTCACTACCGGTTGCAGGTGGTGAGCCACCTGGCGCAGGCGGCGTTTTTCCTTGGAACTCAGCATCGGCGCAGTATATTGGCCACCATATGGCTAAGCGAACGAAATCAAGCCAGCTCTGGCTCGAGCGACAACGGCGTGATCCGTATGTGAAGAAGGCCGCCGCCGGAGGTCTCGGGTCGCGCGCACACTTCAAGCTCGCGCAGCTGGACGAACGCTTCGCGTTGCTGCGGCCGAGTATGGCGGTGCTCGAACTCGGCTCGGCGCCGGGCGGCTGGACGAAGTATCTCGCGGGGCGAGTGCACGACGGTCGCATCGTGGCGGTCGACTATCGACCGATGCCGGTGCCGCGCGGGGTAGTGTTCCTGTGCCTCGACATCTACTCGGAACAGTTCGAGCCGGCCGTGGATGCCGCGCTCGAGGAGCGGAAGCTCGACCTTGTTTTGTCGGATATGTCCCCCAACATCAGTGGAGTGAAAGCTGCAGACCAGGCCGCCGCGATGGATCTGATCGAACTCGCGACGGCGAGCGCGATGCGATGGTTGAAACCTACCGGCGCACTCGTGGTCAAGATGTTCCAGGGAGAGGGCACCGACGCATGGATCAAAGACATGCGGCGCTGCTTCGCCAAGGTGACCCTCGCCAAACCCGCGGCGTCGCGCGCGGAATCGAGAGAGGTTTACGGGATTGCGACGGGATTCACGGGTGCCCCGGCGTGCGAAGTCCCTCTCGGTGGCCGCACCCTCTGATGTGTAGTAAGCTCCAAACCCACCCGCCTACGGACTTCGCGAGGATAACCCATTGAACGATATGGGGAAAAATTTGCTCCTATGGTTGATCATCGCGGCTGTGCTGCTGACGGTGTTCAACAACTTCAGCGTGCGTCCGCAGCCGCAGGAGATCACCTACTCGAGCTTCATCTCCGAAGTGCAGCAGGATCAGGTGCACGAGGTCGCAATCAACGGCCTCGTGATCATCGGCAAGCGCAAATCCGGTGAAGACTTCAAAGTGGTTCGTCCGCCGATCGAAGACCCGAAGTTGATGGACGAACTGATCAACCACAACGTCAACGTGATCGGTGAGGCGCCGGAGCAACAGAGTATCTGGGCGCAGTTGCTGATCGCGAGTTTCCCCATTCTGATCATCATCGCGGTGTTCATGCTGTTCATGCGGCAGATGCAGGGCGGTGCGGGCGGCCGCGGCGGCCCGATGGCGTTCGGCAAGAGCAAGGCGCGCCTGTTGTCGGAAGACCAGATCAAGACCACGTTCGCCGACGTTGCAGGTGTCGACGAAGCGAAGGAAGACGTGCAGGAGTTGGTCGACTTCCTACGCGACCCCGGCAAGTTCCAGAAACTCGGCGGACGCATTCCGCGCGGCATATTGATGGTTGGGCCGCCCGGTACCGGTAAGACGCTGCTGGCGAAGGCGATCGCCGGCGAAGCGAAGGTGCCGTTCTTCACCATCTCCGGATCCGACTTCGTCGAGATGTTCGTCGGCGTCGGCGCATCGCGCGTGCGCGACATGTTCGAGCAGGCGAAGAAGCAATCGCCGTGCATCATCTTCATCGATGAAATCGACGCGGTCGGCCGGCATCGCGGCGCCGGGTTGGGCGGCGGTCACGACGAACGCGAACAGACGTTGAACCAGCTGCTGGTCGAAATGGACGGCTTCGAGCCGAACGACGGCATCATCGTCATCGCGGCGACGAACCGCCCCGATGTACTCGACCCAGCGTTGCTGCGCCCCGGCCGGTTCGATCGCCAGGTGGTAGTCGGTCTGCCCGACATCCGCGGTCGCGAGCAGATTCTGAAAGTCCACATGCGCAAAGTACCGCTGGCCGACAACGTCGACGCGAGCATCATTGCGCGCGGCACGCCGGGATTCTCCGGTGCGGACCTCGCCAACCTGGTGAACGAAGCCGCGCTGTTCGCTGCGCGCGCAAGCAAACGTCTCGTCGAGATGGACGAGTTCGACAAGGCCAAAGACAAGATCATGATGGGCGCGGAGCGCAAGTCGATGGTCATGTCCGAGAAGGAAAAACGCACGACCGCCTATCACGAAGCTGGACATGCGATCGTCGGTCGCAGCGTGCCGGAGCACGACCCGGTCTACAAAGTCACGATCATGCCGCGCGGTCGCGCGTTGGGCGTGACGATGTTTCTGCCGGAGGAAGACCGCTATAGCCACAGCCGTCAGTTCATCCTGTCGAAGATCAGTTCCTTCTTCGGCGGGCGCATCGCGGAAGAGATGGTGCTGGGTCGCGACGGCATTACCACCGGCGCGTCCAACGACATCGAACAGGCGACGCGATTGGCCCGCAACATGGTTACCAAATGGGGTCTGTCGGAAAAGCTCGGGCCGTTGAAGTACGACGAGGACGACGCCGAGGTATTCCTCGGTATGTCGGCCGGCACGAAGACGAAAGCGATCTCGGCAGATACCGCGCGACTGATCGACGAAGAGGTTCGTCGCATCATCGATCAGTGCTACAACCAGGCCGAGAACATCCTGAAGACGAACGAAGACAAGCTGCACATCATGGCCGACGCGTTGATGGAGTACGAAACGCTCAGCGCCGATCAGATCGACGACATCATGGCCGGCGCAAAACCGCGCGCGCCGGGTGATGGCGGTCCGGCCAATCGCGCCAAGGGTGAACGCCCGTCTTCGAGTCCGGGTGCCCACAACATTGGTGGTCCCGCCGAGGAACACTGACGCCTTCGTTCAGGGGCGTCGATGGTCTCGCCCGTTTCCATTCTCACGTGTCGCGAGCGGCGATT
>DATJGR010000166.1:0-9082 GCA_035494855.1 Pseudomonadales bacterium
GGGGTTAGCGCGATCGGCTTTCGCCATCGGCGCGGCTGCGCCCGACCGGCGCAGCCGGTGTCGGGTACTCCGCGAGGCTTTCGTTGACGCGGTCTCTCAGTTCCTTGCCCGGTTTGAAGTGCGGGACGTATTTTCCCGACAGGCCGACCGATTCACCGGTTTTCGGATTGCGACCGATCCGTGGCGCCCGGTAATGCAGCGAAAAACTGCCGAAGCCGCGAATTTCGATGCGATAGCCTTGGGCGAGCGTCTGGGCCATGTGCTCGATCATGGTTTTGACCGCCAGTTCGACGTCCTTCGCGGACAACTGCGACTGGCGCGACGTGATGCGTTCGATCAGTTCCGATTTGGTCATGGCAGTTGCGTTCACTGCGCAGCGTTCAAGCGTTGCACGCTACCACAGCCAACGCAGGCGTCAAGAAAAAAATCCTTATTTTTCATGCAGTTGAATGTAAGTCGCAGAATGCGTGTCGGAGAAGCGACGAGGGGCCGTGGTCGGCCCCTCGGATTCAACGGTCGGATCAGCCCTGATCCTGCCCCATCTGCGCCTTGATGAGGTCGCCCAACGTGGTTGGGCCAGGGCGCTCGCTCTCTTTCTGCTTGTGCTCTTTCACCGCGCTGCGCTCGTCGTCGATGTCCTTCGCCTTGACCGACAAACCGATGCTGCGGTTCTTGCGATCGATCGAGATCACTTTGACTTCGATCTCCTCGCCCACCTTCACCACGTTGCGCGCGTCTTCCACGCGGTCGACGCTCAGCTCTGACGCCTTCAGAACGCCGATCACATCGGGGGCCAACTCCACTTGCGCTTCCTTCGGCTCGACGCTCAAGACCTTGCCTTTCACGACGCTGCCGCGATCGTTCGCCGCTGCGTAGTCGGTGAACGGATCCTGATCGAGTTGCTTGACGCCCAACGAAATGCGTTCGCGCTCCGGATCGATCGACAACACCAGCGTTTCGATCTCTTCGCCTTTCGAGTACCGACGCACGGCGGTTTCGCCGGGCTCGTTCCACGAAATGTCCGAAAGGTGCACAAGCCCATCGATGCCGCCTTCGAGGCCGATGAAGATGCCGAAGTCGGTGATCGACTTGATGTTGCCCTTGATGCGATCGCCCTTTGCGTATTTCTGCGCGAACTCGCCCCACGGATTCGGACGGCACTGCTTGATCCCGAGCGAAATACGGCGGCGCTCTTCGTCGATGTCGAGCACCATCACTTCGACCTGATCGCCGACCGAGACGACTTTCGACGGATGGATGTTCTTGTTCGTCCAGTCCATCTCCGAAACGTGCACGAGACCTTCGACACCCTCCTGGATTTCGGCAAAGCAGCCGTAGTCCGTCAGATTCGTGACCGTCGCCATCACGCGCGCGCCTTCAGGGTAACGGCGCATCAGATCGACCCACGGATCGTCGCCGAGTTGCTTCATGCCGAGCGACACGCGGTTCTTCTCGCGATCGAACTTGAGGATCTTCACTGCCACTTCGTCGCCGACGTTGACCATCTCGCTCGGATGACGGATGCGGCGCCACGCCATGTCGGTGATGTGCAGCAGACCGTCGACGCCGCCGAGATCGACGAACGCGCCGTAGTCGGTGAGGTTCTTGACCACACCTTTCACTTCCTGGCCTTCCTGCAGCGACGACAGCAGCGCTTCCCGTTCGACGCTGTTTTCCTGTTCGAGCACCGCACGGCGCGACACCACGACATTGTTGCGTCGTTGGTCGAGCTTGATGACCTTGAACTCGAGCGGCTTGCCTTCGAGGTGCGCCGTCTCACGCAGCGGACGGATGTCGACCAGCGAACCCGGCAGGAATGCACGGATGTCGGTGATGTCGACGGTGAAGCCGCCTTTGACTTTACCGTTGATGATGCCGGTGACGACTGCGTTCTTCTCGAACGCCTCCTCGAGCATCATCCACGACTCCGCACGACGCGCCTTCTCGCGTGAAAGGCGTGTTTCGCCGAAGCCGTCGTCGACGACTTCCATCGCGACTTTGACCTGGTCGCCGATCTTGAGCTTGAAGTCGCCCTTGTCGTCGACGAATTGAATGCGGGGTATGACCCCTTCGGATTTCAGTCCGGCGTGTACAACGACCCAGTCGCTGTCTATGTCCACCACCGTGCCGGTCACGATGGAGCCCGGTGCCATCTCGATGGTGTTCAGGCTTTCTTCAAACAGATCCGCAAAACTTTCGCTCATGCCAAATGATTCATCGGTTGTCCCAAATTAACGACCGGAAATTTTTCCCGCCGCACCTAAGTCTTCTTCGAACGCCTTCGCGAATGCGGCTTCGATGTCTTCTTCGAATCCGGTGTGAGTCCGCGACTTCTCGCGAGTTGCCACACCTGTTCGAACACGCCATCGATGGAAAGCGAAGAACTGTCGATCACCACCGCATCGTCTGCAGGCTTGAGCGGTGACACCGCCCGTGATCGATCGCGCTGGTCGCGTTCCCGGATGCTTTCGAGAAGGGCGCGGAGACTAACACCCAAGTCCTTATCTTTCAACTGCTTATAACGACGCTGCGCACGCTCTTCCGCACTCGCGTCGAGGAAGATTTTCAGCGGCGCCTTCGGGAACACGACGGTGCCCATGTCGCGGCCGTCGGCGACCAGTCCGGGAGACTGCCGAAAGGCATGCTGCGTCTCGAGCAATGCCGCGCGAACCGGCGGCAGCGCCGCCACGCGCGACGCGGCAATGCTCACCGCTTCGTCGCGGATCTCCGTGCTGATGTCGGACGCGTTCACACGCACGACCACCTCGTCGTCGGAGATCACCTCGAATCGCGCCTGCAATCGGGTCGCCACCTGCGCGAGCGCATCCGCGTCATCGAGCGCGACCGATTCGCGCAGCGCGGACCACGCAACCGCCCGGTACAGCGCGCCGCTGTCGAGGAGGTGCCAGCCGAGCCGACGTGCAAGCCGCACCGCAAGCGTTCCCTTGCCGGATCCGCTCGGCCCATCGACCGCGATGACGGCAACGTCAGCCATCGTTCGCCTCGCCCCGCTCGACCATGCGCAGCCGGGCCGCCTGAGCACTTCCGATGAGCGCCTCGAGTTCGTCATCGTGCCCGTTGCGCAGCAGATCCACGAACCGGGTCATCGATGCGGACCAACCGTCGTACTGCGCGAGCACCGCAGCGCGATTTTCGGACAGGATCAGCCGCCACATCGCCGGATCCGACGCGGCAATACGGGTGAAATCGTGCAGACCCGGGCCTGCAAAGTCGGCAGCTGCGCCACCGTGGGGTTGCTCGACCCAGTTCATGAACGCGTATGCGACCAGGTGCGGCAGATGGCTCGTCAGCGCCACCATTTCGTCGTGAATCGGCGCGTTCGTTTCGACCACCCGGGCACCGGTCGCGGTCCACCACTCGCGTGCGCGCTCGAGCGCCGCCGGATCGGTTTCCGGCTGAGGCGTCAGGATGACGGGTCGATCGCGAAACAAACCAGCATCCGCGGCGGCAGATCCGCGCTTTTCGGAACCTGCCATCGGATGGCCCGGCACGAAGGTGGCGGGCATGGCGCCGGAACTGCGCAACGCGGCCAGCACGCTGCCTTTCACGCTGCCGACGTCCATCACCGTCGGGCTATTCCCTCTACGCGTCATCGCGATCCGTCGCACGAGGGCTGCGATCGCATTCGTTGGCACCGCAACCAGTACTGCGTCGGCGGTCGCGACCGCCGCTTCCAGATCCGGCGCCACCGCGTCGATCTGTCCGCGTTGCAATGCAGCGTTTGCACTCGCGGTGTCGGAGTCGTATCCGTCGATGCGCGCGAAACACCCGGCTTGACGCATAGCCAGCGCAAACGACCCGCCGACGAGTCCGGTGCCGATGACGAGGAGTCGCGACATGGGCGCGATCAGAGAACTCGCGCCAGCGCGTCGAGGAAGCGTGCGTTTTCCTCGTGCAACCCCACCGTGACCCGCAGGTGGTTCGGCATGCCATACCCCGCGATCGGCCTAACTATCACACCGAGGCGCAACAGCGCGTCGTATGTCGCGGCGGCAGGTCGTTTGAGATCGATGCACAGGAAGTTGCCGCCGGAACGGATGTAGTCCACGCCGAGCTGGTCGAGACCCCGGTGCAGCTGTTCCATGCCTTCGTCGTTGATCTCGCGACTGCGCCGCACGAACTCCTGATCGCCGAGCGCCGCCTCGGCGCACTCGAGCGCAAGCGACGACACGTTGAACGGCTGTCGCACCCGATTGAGTAGATCGGCGATGTCGCGATGCGACACGCAGTAGCCGACGCGCATGCCCGCCAGGCCGTAGATCTTCGAGAACGTGCGCGTCACGACTAGATTCGGATATCGATTCAGCAGCGAGACGCCGTTCGGATAGTCCGCGTGCCGGAGGTACTCGAAGTACGCCTCGTCGAGCACCGCGATCACGTGATCCGGAATGCGGTCGAGGAAAGTCGTCAGCTGCTGCTTGTTCACCCAC
The DNA here is from genome assembly GCA_035494855.1 of Pseudomonadales bacterium. Taxonomy (GTDB): domain Bacteria; phylum Pseudomonadota; class Gammaproteobacteria; order Pseudomonadales; family Azotimanducaceae; genus DATJGR01. The sequence continues at coordinate 4,452 of DATJGR010000166.1, forward strand.
GTGCCGGTCGGATTGTTCGGGTTCGCAACGAACACGATCCGCGTTTTGTCGGTGACCGCGCGCGCCATCGCTTCGAGGTCGTGTGTCCAATCTTTCGCCGGAACGGTCACGAGTTTGCCGCCGTGCGCGATCACCGCGAGCGGATACACGACGAACGCGTGCGCCGAGACGATGCCTTCGCTCCCAGGCGACAACGCAACGCGCGCGACGAGTTCGAGCACGTCGTTGGATCCATTGCCGAGCGAAATCTGCTCTGCGTCGACGCCGAGTTGCCGCGCGAGCGCGCGCTTCAGACGATAACCGCTACCGTCGGGATAGCGCGACAGCGTGGTCGACGCGCGCGCGAGCGCGGCGTGCACCGCCGGACCCGGACCGCGCGGATTTTCGTTGCTCGCGAGCTTGATGACGTCGGTGATGCCGAGTTCGCGCTCGAGCTCTTCGATCGGTTTACCGGCCTGATACGGCTGCAACGTCAGAACGTCGCGATTGGCCCAACGTTCGACGAACTGCGTCATACGAGATCCTGTGGATAGGAACCCAGCGATTTCACTTCCATCGACACGGCGCGCACGTCTTTCAGCACGGCGTCGATCTCCGGCGCCGATTCGTGCCCGTCGAAATCGATGAAGAACACGTACGTCCAGCTACCGGTTCGCGACGGTCGCGTTTCAATGCGCGTGAGGCTGATACCGTGCCGGTGAAACGGCTCCAGCACGCGATACAACGCACCCGGTTCGTTACGCGTCGATACGAGAATCGACGTCTTGTCGCGTCCACTCGGCCCCACCTTCTGTCGGCCGATGACCAGAAAGCGGGTCTTGTTCTCCGGATCGTCTTCGATGTTCGCGGACAGAACCCGTAATCCGTATCGCTGCGCGGCCATGTCGCCTGCAATCGCGGCGCAGTCGTTGCGCTTCGCGACCATCCGCGCCGCTTCGGCATTGCTGTTGACCGCAACGCGCTCGATGCCGGGAAAGTGCGAGTCGAGCCAGCGCCGACATTGTCCCAGCGACTGCTGGTGCGAGTAGATCGTCACGATGGCGGCGCGTTCGGTGGTCGGAGCCACCATCAGCGAATGGTGGATCGGCAGTTCCACTTCGGCGCAGATCTTCAGCGGCGACGTCATGAAGCAATCGAGCGTGTGGTTCACCATGCCTTCGGTGGAATTCTCCACCGGCACCACACCATAGTGGGCCGCTTCGGCTTCTACCTCGCGGAACACTTCATCGATCGTCGACAGCGAACGCGTCGAAGCAAAATGACCGAACTGTTTGATCGCCGCGGCTTCGGTATACGTTCCGGACGGTCCGAGATACGCGATCGTCAACGGCTGTTCCAGCGCGAGACAGCACGAGATGATCTCGCGGAACAGGTGTGCCATGTCGCTGTCGGACAGCGGGCCGCTGTTCTCGCGTTTGACGCGGGTGAGAATCTCCGCTTCGCGCTCCGGTCGATAAAACACCGGTGCTTCGTCTCCGGAGTCGGCGGTTTTCACCTCTGCAACGCGCAGCACACACGCGGCGCGTGCGCTGATCAGCCGCTGCAGTTCCCGGTCGATCGTGTCGATCTGCGCGCGAATTTCACGCAGCTGATCGACTTTGCCGTCTTTGTCGTCGGCCATCACTTCACGACTCTGCGACAGCAGAGTCGGTCTCGCCACTCGGTCGACGATTCAGATTTCATGCGCCATGTTCCGCTTCGAACGAAGCCATGTACTCGATCAACGCATCCACTGCCGCTTCCGGAACGGCGTTATAAAGGCTTGCGCGCATCCCGCCCACACTGCGATGCCCTTTCAACGTCTGCATCCCCGCCGCTTCGGCGCCCTTGACGAATGCATTGTCGAGCGACTCGTCTGCCAGCGTGAACGTCACGTTCATCAGCGATCGATCGCGTTCCAGCACCGGACAGCGATAGAAGTTGCTGGAATCGATCGCACGATAAAGCTTCGCCGCTTTCGCGCGATTGCGTTGCTCCATCGCAACGAGACCACCCTGCCGTTTGATCCAGCGGAACACCAGTCCGGCGATGTACCACGAATACGTCGCCGGTGTGTTGTACATCGAATCGTTGTCGGCGTTGAGCTTCCAGTCCAGCACGCTCGGCGTATCGGCGCGCGCGCGACCGAGCAGGTCGCGGCGGACGATGACCAGCACCAGTCCTGCGGGACCGATGTTCTTTTGCGCACCTGCGTAGATTGCGCCGAACCGTGAGACGTCGACAGGCCGGGACAGGAGCGTGCTGGACATGTCCGATACCAGCGGAACATTTCCGACGTCGGGAACGTCGTGATACTCCACGCCGCCGATCGTCTCGTTGCCGATGATGTGCACATAAGCCGCGTTCGGATCGAGCTTCCATTCGGCGCGCGGCGGAATGCGGTCGAACTTCGTCGCTTCGGAACTCGCGACCACGTTCGCCCGACAGTAGTGCTTCGCCTCGCTGATGGCTTTCTTCGCCCAGGCACCGGTGTTGACGTGATCGGCGGCGGACTTATCACCGAGCAGATTGAGGGGCACGGCCGCGAATTGCGCGGTCGCGCCACCCTGCAGGAACAGCACCGCATAGTCGTCGGACACGTCGAGCAGCTCGCGCAGATCGGCCTCGGCGCGCTGCGCGATCTCGACGAATTCGTCGCTGCGGTGACTCATCTCCATCACCGACATGCCCGTACCGCGGTAATCGAACAGTTCCGCTGCTGCTTCTTCGAGCACTTCCAGCGGCAACGCCGCCGGACCCGCGGAGAAATTGAATGCACGCTTCATGACATCACTCTACTTCGGGCGCGCCGCTGTCCAACGACTCGCCACCCGCTTCGGCAGCATCGTCGCTCACCGCGGATGCGTCGTCACCGTTCACTTCGGACTCGACGATGCGCGCAATGCGTACGAGACGTTCGTCGTCTCGCACCGCGATCAGCCGCACACCCTGCGTGTTGCGGCCGACGAGAGAAACCTGGTCGGCCGGAATCCGCACCAGGGTGCCCTGGTCGCTGATCAACATCAGTTCGTCGCCGTCGAATACCTGTACTGCACCGACCAGCGCGCCGTTGCGCTCGCTGACCTGCATCGCGATCACCCCTTGCGTGCCGCGCCCTTTCAAGGGGAAGTCGGAGACGAGCGTGCGTTTGCCGTAGCCGTTTTCGCTGGCGGTCAGGATGTAACCGTTTTCCTGCGGGACGATCAGTGCAATCAGGCGATGCCCGCCGATCAACCGGATACCTCGAACGCCGCGCGCGGTTCGACCCATCGCCCGCACGTCGGACTCTTTGAAACGCGCCGCCTTGCCCGAACTCGACAACACCAGCACGTCGCAGTGGCCATCCGTCAACGCGACGCCAACCAGTGTGTTGCCTTCCTCGAGATCGAGCGCGATCAGTCCGCTGGTGCGCGGACGCGAGAACTGCTCGAGCGGCGTCTTCTTCACGGTGCCGTTTGCGGTCGCCATGAACACGAACGCGTCTGCAGTGAAATCGCGGATCGGCAGGATCGCCGTGATCCGTTCTTCCGCGTCGAGCGGCAGCATGTTGACGAGCGGGCGTCCTTTGGCACCGCGGCTCGCCTGCGGAATCTGGTACGCCTTGATCCAGTACACCTTGCCGAAGTTCGAGAAGCACAGCAGCGTGTCGTGGCTCGACGTGACGAGCAGATGCTCGACGAAGTCTTCGTCTTTCACTGCCGTCGCCGCTCGACCGCGGCCGCCGCGCCGTTGCGCCTGGTAGTCGGTCACCGGCTGCGTCTTCGCGTAACCGTGGTGCGAAACCGTCACCACCATGTCTTCCTCGGTGATGAGGTCTTCTATCGACAGATCGAGGTGGCTGCTAACTATTTCGGTAAGGCGATCGTCTCCGTATGTCTCGCGAATGGACTTCAGCTCGCCGCGAATGACGTCGAGGAGTCGCTCGGTGGACGCGAGGATTGCCAGCAGCTCGGTGATTTCGTCGAGTATTTCCTGGTATTCGTCGATCAGCTTGCTCTGCTCGAGCGCGGTCAACCGGTGCAGACGCAGATCCAGAATCGCCTGTGCCTGGTCCTCCGACAGATAGTAGAGACCGTCTCTGAATCCGTACTGTGCGTCGAGACCTTCCGGTCGGCACGCATCGCTGCCGGCCCGTGCAAGCAGCTCGGTGACATTGGCCGACGTCCATCCTTGCCCCATCAGGCGCGCGCGCGCTTCCGCGGCATCCGGTGACGAGCGGATCAGTTCGACCACCTTGTCGATGTTCGCCAGCGCAACGGCCTGCCCTTCGAGGATGTGGCCGCGCTGCCGCGCGCGGCGCAGCAGGAACACCGAGCGGCGCGTCACCACTTCGCGGCGGTGTTTGACGAACGCCTCGAGCATCTGTTTCAGGTCGAGCACGCGCGGCTGACCATCTACGAGCGCGACGCAGTTGATGCCGTATACGCCCTGCAGCTGGGTCTGGCTGTAGAGGTTGTTCAGAACCACTTCGCCGGATTCGCCGCGACGCAGTTCGATGACCACGCGCAAACCGTCTTTGTCCGACTCGTCGCGCAGTTCGGTGATCCCTTCGAACTTCTTCTCTTTGACGAGTTCGGCGATGCGCTCGATCAGCCGCGCCTTGTTCAGCTGATACGGAATCTCTGTGATGATGATCGTGTCTCTGCTGGTCT
>DATJGR010000167.1:0-9266 GCA_035494855.1 Pseudomonadales bacterium
CCCCCGCCACTCCGACCGGCCGATCGAAGCCGCTAGTGAACAACAATAGGATCAGTCGATCGCTTCGAGCAGCTGCTGATATCGCCGCAAATGCCGCAGCGCCGCCAGCTCGTCGCCGCGCATTTCGCAGATGCGCGCGAGGTTGTAGTGCGCGTCGGGGATGCGTAGCGCCTGACGGTAATATTCGGCCGCGGTGTCGAGCTCTTCGAGTTCGTCGAACAACGTGCCGAGGTTGTAGAGCGCGAGCTGATGATCGGACACGAACTCGAGCGCTTTTCGGTAGTAGCGACGCGCGGCTTTCAGCTGACCTTTCATCTGATAGAGGCGGCCGAGGTTGACGTGCGCGTCGGCGTTGGTCGGATCGAGTGCGATCGCGCGCAGATACGCTTCCGGCGCACGCTCCGGCTCGATCTCCTCGAGATCGAGCCCCAGGTTGTACCAATCGTCGCTGTCGAGTTCGGCGGTCGCCGGCAGCTTTTCGGTCTTACGGCGATCGAGCGCGGCAACGTTGCCCTCGAGTTCGCTCACCGCGAAATTCAGGTGTCCCTGGCCCGACTCTGCGTTCCACATCGAACTGTCTTCGCGCACGACAACGTTGTTGCCGTCGGCGAAGATCCTCACGGCCGACAGCGATTTCACCGCAGCGAGTTCGGACTTCAGCTTGAGCAGCACGCGATAAGCGCGGCGCGGCGACACCTGTGCGTCGAGCAAACCCTTGGCGGTGCGCAGCAGCACGACGTCCTGAAACGAGAACCGGTATTCACCGCGGCCGCCGCGCTCCGGCGTCAGCAGACCCCGCCGCACGTAATGGCGTACCTGATCTGCGTTGAACCCGATCAGTTCGGAAACGTCACGGGTGGCGTAGCCTGTCATCCGCTCTTTCGCTTGGCGCTCTTCTTGGAGGGGGTATCCGGCTTCTTGCTGGCGCGTTGCGCAGGCTTGCGCTCGCGATCCGCCGTGTTGGCGGCACCTTTGACCGACGCTTTCAATGCTTCCATCAGGTCGATGATCTTCGCTTCGGGTCGTTCTTCGGGTGCCACGGAAATCTCTTTCCCTTCGATCTTCTGCTGAATCAGTTCGAGAATCCGCGAACGGATTTCGTCAGTGTATTTTTCCGGCTCGAAGTGTTCGTTGGCGCGTTGTTCGATAATCTGAATCGCGAGCGACAGTTCGCTCGCCTCGACCGACATCGTGTCGAGCGGCACTTCGGCGAACGGACGCAATTCCTCAATGTGCTTCAGCTGCTCCATGACGAGCCCTTCGCCCATCGGGCGCAGCAGAACGAGATAGCTCTTGCCGCGCACCGCGTATTTGGCAAGCGCGGCGCGTTTAGTCTTCGCCAACGCCGCGCGCAGCAGGTGATAGGACCGCGCGGCCCCCTTGTCGGGACCGAGGTAGTAGACCTTCTCGATGAAGATGCGCTCGACGTCGTCGAGCGGAATGAACTCGGCAATGTCGATCGCGTTCGTTGCCTCGACGTTCATCGCCTTCAGTTCATCCGGCGTGAACATCACGTATTGGCCCTTCTGGAATTCGTACCCCTGGACCTTGTCGTCCGGCTCGACTACTTTCCCGTCGGACGTGCGAATGTACTGCTGCTTCAGACGTGAGCCGTCTTTGCTCAGATAGTTGAAGTGGATTGCCTTGGTCGTGTCGACCGTGGAGTACAGCTTGACCGGAATTGCGACCAGGCCGAACGATATCGTCCCTGATGCAATCGAACGAGCGGCCATGTTCCCCATTCCTTGTCGAGCGACCGCGGGACTATAGCGCAGCCCTGTGATGCCCTCAAGAAAACGCCCCGCTTCGAGCGCCCGACTCGACAGATATCGTGACAAACGGCGCGCTTCGAGCACCGCAGAACCGTTCGGTTCCGCAACGTCGATCGAATCGAACGCCGGCGGACTGTTCGTCGTGCAACAGCATCGGGCGCGTCATCTGCACTTCGACTTCCGGCTCGAGATGGACGGCGCGTTGCGCTCGTGGGCCGTGCCCAAAGGGCCGTCCGCCGACCCTGCGGACAAGCGCTTCGCCGCGCTGGTCGAAGACCACCCGATGGAATACGCCGACTTCGAGGGCGCGATCGCGCCCGGAAATTATGGCGCCGGCTACGTGATCGTATGGGATCGCGGCACGTGGACGCCGCTGAACGATATTGCAGAGGGGTGGCGCAAAGGCAAGCTGCTGTTCGATCTGCACGGCCACAAACTGCATGGCCGCTGGACGCTGATCCGGATGAAAAAGGACACGGAGTGGCTGTTGATCAAGGAGCGCGACGACCTGGCCCGCGGCGCCGACTATCGATTCCCCGAAGACTCCGTGCTGTCGGGTCTCAGCCTCGCCGACATGCCGGATCCCGCGTCGGCAGCGAAGCAACTCGCGAAAAGTATCAAGCGCTACGCGCCGCCAAAGCTGAAAGAGAACCGCGAAACGCCGACTCCGATGCTCGCGAGCTCGAGCGCGAATCCCGGTGAAGCGTTCGACAGGAAAGGCTGGATCTTCGAGTTCAAGTACGACGGCTATCGGCTGTTTGCCGAGAAAACGCCCGGCGGCGTGCGACTGTTGTCGCGCAACGGTCTGTCGCTGACGGAGCAGTTTCCGGACATCGCTCACGCGGTGAAGCTGTTGCCGTATGAACAGCTGCTGATCGACGGCGAGCTCGTCGTCCACGATGCCACCGGTCGCCCGAGCTTCTCTGCACTGCAGACGCGCGCCGCGTTGTCCAGCCGAACGCAGATCGTCGTCGCTGCCCGCCACCACCCCGCGACGTTGTACGCCTTCGACCTCATCGAGGCGTTGCAATACGACCTGCGCGGACTCGAACTGGTGCAGCGCAAACAATTGCTCGAGGCCGTGCTGCCGACCGTCGGTCCGGTACGTTACTCGCAGCACATCGACGAGCAAGGGCGGTCGGCGTTCGCAGCCGCGCAACGCCTCGGCATCGAAGGGATCGTCGGCAAGCGCGCAGCAAGTCACTATCAGAGTGCGCGGTCCACCGACTGGGTCAAGGTGCGCACGCGGCGAACCGGCGACTTCGTCGTGGTCGGCTGGCAACCGGTGCGTTCGAATCCGAACGACGTGGGCTCTCTGATTCTGGCGGAGTATCGCAACGGCACGCTGACGCCGGTCGGACGCGTCGGCTCCGGGCTCGGCGGCGCGCAACGCAAACAACTCGACAGGCAACTGCACGAACTGCCGGCCGGCGAACCGCTCAACGACGACGACGGACACTGGGTGAAGCCGGAACTGGTTTGCGAAGTCGCGTTTCGCGAATACACCGCCGCGGGGCATCTGCGGCAACCGGTGTTCGTCAGGATGCGCACCGACAAACCACCGCAGGAATGCATCGGCACGTTCGACGAACCGGCGCCGGCGCCGCGCGTCAACGCAGGCGAACGACGCGTCGAGGTCAGTCACCGCGACAAGGTGTTCTTCCCGGAGTTGGGTCTCACGAAGGGCGACCTCGTCGATTACTACGACGCAATCTCTCCGTGGATGCTGCCGTACCTGCAGGATCGACCGCTCGTTCTCACGCGCTTTCCCGATGGCATCCACGGCAAATCGTTCTATCAGCGCGACGCGCCGGAGTTCGTGCCGGAATGGATCCGGCGTGAAGTGTTGTGGAGCGAAGGCGCCGAGCGTGAAGTGCACTACTTCATCGTCGACGACGCGGCATCGCTGCGCTACCTGATCAACCTCGGCACCATTCCGATTCACACCTGGCACAGCCGCGTCGCCGATCTCGCGCATCCCGACTGGTGCGTGCTCGATCTCGATCCGAAGGATGCGCCGTTCGCCTCGGTGATCGCGGTGGCGCGCGCAATCCGCGATCTCGCACTCGAACTGGAGCTGCCTGCGTATCTCAAGACCAGCGGTGCATCGGGGCTCCACGTGCTGATTCCAATGGCGGGTCAGCTGACGCACGATCTGTCGCGCACCTTCGCGCACCTGCTTGCGCGCATCATCGTAGACCGATGCCCGGACATCGCGACAATCGCGCGTGTGGTGCGGCGGCGCGAACAGAAGGTGTACATCGACTACCTGCAGAACGGCCACGGTCGCCTCCTGGTCGCGCCGTTCAGCGCGCGCGCGGAACCGAGCGCCGGTGTCTCCATGCCATTGCGCTGGGAAGAACTAACGGGCCGGTTGAGGAACGAGAAGTTCAACATCAAGAACGCCGTGCGCCGGATGAGCTCGCTGAATAACAATCCGTGGGTAGATTTCCTCGGCAACCGCGTCGATCTCGCCCGCGTGCTGCATCAACTCTCGTCGATCGCACGCTGATCGCTGCTTACGATCCTCGACCCGCTATACTCGCTGGCCTTTGCATTCGCGTCGAAAGAGGAGTTCGCGATGGCCGATCTCAAACTGGGGCTGCAGCTCGGCTACTGGAGTTCCACTCCGCCGGCCGGCTTCGTCGCGCTGGCGCAGGAAGCGGAGCGCCTCGGCTTCGACTCCGTGTGGACCGCCGAGGCCTACGGCTCCGATGCGCTGACGCCGCTCGCGTGGATCGGCGCGAGCACGAATCGCATCCGACTCGGCACCGGCGTCTGTCAGTTGTCGGCGCGCACACCCACCGCTACCGCGATGGCGGCGATGACGCTCGACCACCTTTCGGGCGGCCGCATGATCCTCGGGCTCGGCGTGTCCGGGCCGCAGGTCGTGGAAGGCTGGTATGGCGCGCCGTTCAGCCAACCGCTGGCGCGCACGCGTGAATACATCGGCATCATCCGCCAGGTGCTGCGCCGCGAAGAGCCGGTCGCGAGTCCCGGGCCGCACTATCCGCTGCCATACACCGGCGAAGGGGCATGGGGGCTCGGCAAACCGCTGAAGTCGATCGTGCACCCGTTGCGCGCCGATCTGCCGATCTTCATGGGCGCGGAAGGCCCGAAGAACGTCGCGCTAGCCGCCGAAATCGCAGACGGCTGGCTGCCGTTGTACTACTCGCCGTTCCGCAACGACGTGTACAGCGCGTCACTGTCGAACGCGAAACCCGGATTCGAGATCTCGCAAGGCGTCGTCGTCAACATCACTGACGACATCGAGAAGGGGCTACTGCCGATCAAGAACATGTTGGCGCTCTACGTCGGTGGAATGGGCGCGAAACAGCGCAACTTCCACAAGGAACTGGTGTCGCGCATGGGCTTCGAAGCGGAAGCGAATCGAATTCAGGAGCTGTATCTCTCCGGCCGCAAACAGGAAGCCGCGCTCGCGGTGCCCACGAAACTCGCCGACGAAATTTCGCTGGTTGGCCCCGTCGCGCGAATCCGCGAACGGCTCGCCGCGTGGCGCGAGACACCAGTGACGTCGCTGCTGGTTTCGGCACGCAATGCGACAGAACTGCGCACGCTGGCCGATGTCGTTCTGGGCGCATAGCGCCTACAACCGCTGCTTCACCACCAGCAGAATCTGCATCGATTGCACGTCGGGGCCGTCGACCAGCGGAAACGCGAAGTCGACATGCAACACCCGGTCCTGGCGCGTGCGGGTGGACTCGAAGCGGAATCCGAGGCCGACATCCGCAAGCGTGCCGTATCCGTCGCCGCCGGGACCATCGGAGAACCACGTGCGTCCGGCATCGACGAACGCGGCGAGTCCCACGCGGACGATGCGCGCGATGTATATGTCGGAGAAGTACCGCTCTTCCACGCTGACCAGATAGCTGCGATTGCCCCACTGATATCGGCTCGGATAGCCGCGTAATCCGGTGTCGCCGCCGCCGAGCAACTGTTGATCGGTCGACAGATTGTGGACCGCCTTGCCCTCGATCATGCCCGCCAGACTGAACCGGCCCGTCTGCTGTTGCCGATAGGTCGCGAACGTCCTCGCCATCACCTGCTCCGATCGGTTCAGATCGAAGTTCCAGTAGCCTTGAAGTTCGGCCCCGTAAAAGAACAGATGCTTCTCGCCGCGGCGAAAGCCATCCTGATAGTGCGTACGCAACACGAGCCGGCTCGCGCTGTCGCCGCCGAACGCGGAATCAGACCAACCGAGCAGCATGCTGTATGCGCGACCGAGATCCACGTCCTCGGTTCGTTCGATGCGATCGACGTTCATCGTGGTGTCGAACTGGTCTTCGATGCTGGCGAATCCGACCCACGGATAGCCATACGTTCGATCCGCTGGGATCGGATCCGGCGGCACGCTGCCGCGAATCGGGCTGAACTTGTATTCCTCATAGTTGTATCCGGCGAGCCACCGCCAGGTGCGCCCCTGCATCTCGCCGTTAGAGAATCCGCTGCTCAGCGACACCCGCCTCAAGTCCTGACCGAACTCGGCAAACTTGTCGCTGAGCAGGTACAGCCCACGCTCCTCGTCGGTGTCCTCGAGCCTCATTCCGAGAGACCGTCGTGCATCGAGCGAATAGAACGGTTGCCCGACGTCGAGCACGCGGCGCGAACCGTCGCTGTTGTTCTCGAACAACGTCTGCAACGCGACGCGCGAGCCGGCCACATTGGGATCTTCGTAGAACAGACCTTCGCCTTCCCGATCTGCATCCTTCTCGAAGAACAGCGAGAGGGTTTGGCCGGAACCGAGGAGGTTCGTATCAGTCACACCGTATCCGTACGAGTTGTCGCCGCCGGATCGAGAGAAATCCGCGTCCGGCACCAGCGTCCACACGTCGCGCGCGACCACGTCGATGTCGAGCCGGTCGCCGCACAACCTGCGTGGTATCACCCGCGCGTCATACAGGTAGGCCTTGGCGCGCAGGATGCGTTCGCTTTCGAGCATGGACGACACGCGCACCGGCTCACCGGGCCGAAAGAGAATGGCCTCGAGAATCGTGCCCTGACGTGTCTGCCTGTGCAGGCGGTTCGCCCATCGGTACAGGCTGTTGTCTTCGGCCGGATCGTTCGTGTCGAAAACCGGCTGCACGATCACCCGCACTTCGCCCGTCACGTAGATTCGATCGCGCGCCAATGCGCGGCGTGTACTCGCCACTTCGACGTCGAAGTCGTAGTTCACGAGGTCCGCTTCGGTGCGCGCGCTGAGATCGGTGCACTGAGTGGCGTCGACCTGCGCCAAAGCGTCGTGCCAGAGACACACCAGCAACATCACGATTCGCCGCATTGTTACGGCTTGGGCTCCGGCGACGAGGGGCCCGGATTGCGGATGTGCTGTTTCAGCATGTCGACCTGTTCCGGCGACACCGGCTCGAACTTCGGCAGATTGCACTTCGGTCCCAACCGAAAGCCGCCGATGCCGTCTTCGTTCACGGTGCGCACGCTGTCCCACTCGCACAGCCGATGCTGGTCCTTCTCGAACGACAGCTGCGACACCGCCGTCATGCCGGGACACCTCATCTTCAGCTGCGCGAGCCACAACTGATTGCGGCTCAGGTGAAACACGATGTAGCGATCGTTCAGCGGTTCGGTACGCTCGATCTTCGCCGAAGCAATGCACTTCACGGCTTGCGAGTAATCGATCGGGCCGGCCGTGCCGTTCAGGATCTCTTCGGCGGTCGGCTCTGCTGCGGACACTGCCAGCGCCAACAGCGCGGCACCACAAACGAGCGCAACGCCGACTCGCTCACTGCTCATTCGAGGTCTTCGGCTGCGGCGTCGATGCGGGTGCCGAGGTGGGTGTCGGTGTCGGCGATTGCGCGTGGCGGGCGAGCGCAACGCGCAATGCCTCGGCCTGATCCTCGCTGATCGCCTCGAAGGTTCCGAGCAGGCAATGGACCGCGAACGGAACCCCCATACCGCCCGACCGCGGCGCCCCCTGGAAGCCGTCCATGTCGCACAGCGTCCGCTCGCGCATCTCGAAGACCAGCAACGCGTCCTTCCTCAGCCCAAGGCACTCGAACCGCAATTGATTGAGCCAGACCTTGCCGCGATAACCCCAGAACAGCAGATGTTTCGCATCGAGGATCTCCACCGAGCGATAACTGTTCGGAAACACGCACCGCTTCGATTCGGCGTACTCGGACTCCGGCAGCGGATTGTCGAGGATGAAGTCGATCTGCGCGCGCGTGCTGGACAACACCGCAGGCGCATCGGCGACCACGGCAGGATCGGCAAATCCGTTCGCGTGCACCGACGCGAGACCGATTGCCGACGCCCACAGAGCTGCGCGCTTCATGGCCGCATACTGCCTGTTTCACCAATCGAAACAAAGATCCAGGGCGTTCGCCAATCCATCCAGCACCCGCGCACAATCGTCGTCCACTTTGAACGCCAGCAGCGCGTCTGCGCGCGTCACGCCGCGATTGATCGAGACGATCGGTTTGCCTTGCTCGTGCGCCGCGCGGCAGAAACGGAAGCCGGAATACACCATCACCGACGTACCCACCAACAAAAGTGCCGACGCGCGAGCGAGCGATTGATACACCCGTTCGACCGCTGCGCGCGGAACCGATTCGCCGAAGAACACGACACCGGGCTTCAGCAGACCTGCGCAGGTCGGACAGCCCGGCACGACGAATCGCTCGAGATCGGACGCGGCGAGTTCGGCGTCGCCATCGGCGCGTAGCTCGACGATGCGGGCTGCGAACGATGGATTCGCGGTCATCAACCACTGTTGCACGGCGGACCGCGAAAATCGTTGGCCGCATCGCAGGCAATCCACGTCCGCCAGGCGTCCGTGCAGTTCGATCACATCATCGTGGCCGGCGCGCGCATGCAGCCCATCGACGTTCTGCGTAACGGTACCGACGAGCCGCCCTGCGCGATGCAGGCGCACCAGCGCGCGATGTCCCGCGTTCGGTTCCGCGGCTGCAAAGTGCGGCCAGCCGAATAGACTGCGCGACCAGTAACGGCGTCGCGCGTGATCGGAACGCAGGAAATCGCGCAACTCGACCGGCGGGCGGCGCTTCCAGGCGCCGTCTTCACCGCGGTAGTCGCCGATGCCCGACGCCGTGCTCAAACCGGCGCCAGTCAGCACGAGCAGATCGGGGTGCTTTGCGACGAACTCGGTAAGCGACGCGTTCACGCGTCTGTGTAACGGGCTCTCAGATGCGCCTTGAATGCGTCCGGTCCGAGCGGCGATCCGGTCGCATCGACGAGCAACTGATCGGTTGAAACCAACCTGCCGCGGCCGTGCACGTTCCCGCGTAACCAGGTCAACAGAGGCGCGAAATCTCCCCGAGCGAGCGCCTCAACCGCATCGGGATGCTTGCGGCGCAACGCCGCGAACAACTGCGCTGCGATGACTGCACCCATCGTGTACGACGGGAAGTAACCGAACAGCCCCGCAAACCAGTGCACGTCCTGCATGCAACCGTCGCGGAAGTCGTCTTTCGTACTGCGACCGAGATAGTGGCGCAT
>DATJGR010000168.1:0-14381 GCA_035494855.1 Pseudomonadales bacterium
GACGTTCTCGGTGGCGATGCCGATGTAGGTGGCATATGCGCGCGGCAGCCAGATGCCGAGCGGGTAACCGAGCAGAGCGAGCGGAAAACCGAGCGAACCGTAAATCCAGATGGTGCTCGTAGACAGCGCCGGTTGGGCGCGCGCCTCAGTCGTCAATTCCGTCTCTCCCCCGGATTTACGATATCGTGCGTCCCGATCGTTATACGGGCTGGCATGCTGTCCGGCAATCCGAACGGCGATGAGGGAAAGGTTCAATGGCCGATACATTCGAACGCATCGATGCGCAGCTGCGCAGCTGGATCGAACGCCAGCACGTGTTCTTCGTCGCAACTGCGCCGCGTGCAGATGACGGGCTCCTCAACTGTTCACCGAAAGGGCTCGATTCGCTGCGCGTGCTCGACGACCGCACGATCGCGTATCTCGATCTCACCGGCAGCGGCGTCGAGACGATCGCGCACCTCAAGGAGAACGGCCGCATCATCCTGATGCTGTGCGCGTTCGACGGACCGCCCCGCATCGTCCGCCTGCAGGGTCGCGGCACCGTCGTGCATCCGGGCGAAACAGAGTTCGACGCGTTGGTCGCGCGGTTTCCGCCGCAGCGCGGCGTGCGCAGCGTGATCCGGATCGAGCTGATCCGGATGAGCGACTCGTGCGGCTATGCGGTACCGCGAATGGACTTCGTGGCCGAGCGCGAAGCGCTGACGAAGTGGGCGGAAAAAAAAGGGCCAGACGGGGTCATCGAATATCAGCGCAACACCAACGCGCAGAGTCTCGATGGCCTGACCGGTGTCGACTGGCTTGCCGAACGGCTCGCCCGCGATTGACTTGAACCAGGGCCGCTCCAAGAATCCGTCGCATTACACATCGAGGTGAGCCCAGTGAAACTCGTCTACACAGAAGCTGAATTGATGAGCAATCACGACTACGCGAAACCGCACGTGATCGACGGGCGCCGCATGCACGGCGGCTTCGATGCCAAGGGCACATACATTCCGCCGCGCGCCAGGTTGCGCAACGAAGCGCTCGATGCGTGGACCGCGGCGTTGCGTCAGCGCGGCGGCGATCTGTTCGGTGCCGACGCGTCGCTGCTCACCGGCGCGCGGATGCCGAACGTCGAGCAGCAACGCCTGCTGATTCGTAACGGATTGCCGCAGACGTTCTGGAACGGCCTCACGACCACCGGAAAGATCGAGGGGCGGGGTCGTGCGATCGCCGATATCAAGTTTCCCGATCTGCAGAAGATCATCAAAGAAGACATCTCGCAGATGTCGATCGGCCATCTGAACAAAGGCTTGCTGACCGCCCACGGGCTCGACGAAGGCGGTGAGCCGGAGAAATCGATCGGTGGGCACGACGTGATGTGGTTCGTCGCGCGCGATCTGGTGTTCGAGCGCGGGGCGTTTCCCGACATTGAACCGCCCGCGAGCATCAGCCGCCCCGAAGCAGGTCGACGCTGGATGCCGGAACTGCCGCCGGAGTACGAAGGCATGCTGTCGTTCCTGATGAATCTGCTGCTGATCGAGTTCCGCGCCGAGATCGGCTTCGCGATCACGCAGAAAGTGTTCCGCACCGCCGATCTGTTCAACGATCGGCGCGCCGGGGCGGAGGACGCGGCCGAAATCATCGAGCGCATCCGCACCGACGAAGAGATCCACGTGCGCTCGCTGCGCCTGTATCTCGGCGAACTCCGCACGGTGACGTTCAAAACGGTCGACGGCGGTGAGGTGCGCGGCGCGGCGGTGATCGACCGGTTCTGGAGCGGGCTGATCAACTGGGCCACGATCGAACAGCCGCGGCTGGCGGCGATGCAGCAGTACGAACTGATCAAGGCGCGGATTCTGAGCCATCCGCAGGGCGAACGGATTCTCCGCGAGTTCGATGCGATTTCGGATCTGAATCCGGCGGTGGCGGCAGCCGGCTGACCAGCGCACTCAGCCGCGGGGCTCACGCCGCGAGTACGCGACGATATACGGCCAGATCGACGTCGGAGAAACAGCAGAAGGTCACCTCAGCGACGGACGTCGATTGCTGCGTCGAGCGTCGAACCGTGGATACCGCGATTTCGGCGGCGCGGTCGATCGGATATCCATATAGCCCGGTGCTGATGCTCGGCAGCGCGATGGAAACGACGCCGAGCGACGCAGCGAGCTCGAGCGAACGCACGTAACACGACGCCAACAGCTCCGGCTCGCCGTGCGCGCCGCCGCGCCACACCGGCCCCACCGTGTGGATGACGTACTTCGCCGGCAGGCGGTAACCCTTCGTGAGCTTGGCGTCGCCGGTTCGGCAGCCGCCGAGCTGCCGGCATTCCTGCAGCAATTCCGGTCCCGCTGCGCGATGAATCGCGCCGTCCACGCCGCCTCCACCGAGCAACGACGAGTTCGCCGCATTGACGATGGCGTCGACGGCCAGCGTGGTGATGTCGCCGCGTATTGCCGTTAGAGAAGCCATTGCCCAACGGCCTCGCTAAGTCGCGCTACGCGGAAGCGGGCTTCCGGTCCGGATAACTGACGCCCATGCCGGCGCGCGCGTCGCTGTTCACGCCATACGGCGCGATCGGATACCTGAGGCCGTTGCGCGACAGCGCATCGAGTCCCGCAACCACCTTCGGCACGAACGCGGGTGGCAATGCCATCAGCAGTTCGTCCTCCATCACGCCGCCATATCGCCGTTCGGCGAAGCACGGAATCGAGAGACTCGGCTCGCCGGTCGCGAGCGCACGGCCCCACGAGTCCGCGCACGCCGATTCGCCGACGCAACCCCAGTTCAGCTTCCTATAACCAGTCCACTGTAACCCGTTGATAAACAGGATCATCTGGGCCGGTGTTGCGTAGATCAGGCAGATGTCCGGAGGATTCAACCGCCCAGCCGAGAGCGGACTCACCGCCATCGCCTCGTAGCGGCCGAAGGGCACTACGTCCATCGCGTGCTGATGCGCGCTCGACTCTTCACGATTCGAAAACCACACACCGGCCATGTTCTTGCCTGAGAGCCACTCGTCGCTGCGCGGATGCAGACCGATCACCGTGGAGCACTGCGCGCCGACCAGATCCTCTGCCGTGATGCCGACCGTCCAGCCGTTGCGCGCGGCTTGCCCGACGATCTGGTCGGTGGTGTGGATCGCCGTGGGACGGCGGATTTTCGGAATCGCTTCCATGTCGGCGCGGCGCTCGAACAACTTCATGCCGATCGGCGTGGTGCGCAACCGCAACAGTCGATTGAGGTCGTCGACGAGATCGCTCCACGCGAAGTTCGTCTGATCGGTGGCGATGACTGACGTGACCATGGAGCGCTCCGCAATGAGGTGAGTCGCGACCTTAGCGCAGCGCCTCCACCGCGCGCCAGCGCGCGTCAGCGAACTAAGGCCGTCGGGCTCGCGAAGGTCCGACCACGCGCTGCAGGAAGCGCTCGATCGCGTCCACCAGCATCTCTGGCGCGTCGAAATGCACCATGTGTCCGGCATTGGCGATGCGCACGTGGGCGGCGTTGCGAAAGCTGCGCAGCCGTTCGGCGAGATCGCCTTCGTTGAAGCGTCCGTCCCAGCCGTCGATCGGCATCTGCGCGGTCCAGTATTCGTGCGCGAGATCGGCGGTGACGATCAGCGTTGCGCATTGCACTTGTCGCCAGCGCTGACGATTCAACGCAGGGTCGGTGGACAGCCAGATCTGCGTCACGCGTTGATCGAACTTCCAGTATCGGTTGCCGTCCGCTGCGATGGCGGTGCCGTGATCGGCCAGCCAGTACGCACGCTGTTCGCTGAGCCGCGGATTGTTCGCCCGCAGCCGCTGCGCGGCGAACTCGATGCTTGGCAGCGGTCGCGAGTGCTCCGGCAGTTCCATCGTTGCGAGCAGCTGCTGGCGCTGCGCGATCAGCCGGGCGTCGGGGTCCGAGTCGCGCAGGCGTTCCGGCGGGCCCAGACCTTCGACGATCGCCAGCGCGCGCACTTCCTCCGGGAACATCGCCGCGTGATGCGCTGCGATCTGGCCGCCGAGGCTGTGGCCGACGACGACCGGTTGCTCGAGGTCGAGCGCCTCGACCACCCGGTGCAGGTCGTAGATGAATTGCCAGATCGCGTAGTAGTTCGAATTGTCGCTGTCGCCGTGGCCGCGCAGTTCCGGCAACACGACATACCAGCGATCGGCGAACGGTTCGGCGATCACCATCAGGCTCGCGGCGACGTCGCGTATGCCGTGCACGAACACCAGCGGCGGGTTGGCCGAATCGCCGAGCGTCAGCACGTTCAGGTTGACGCCCGACGAGCGGACGGTGTGGCGGACGGGTTCGGTCACCGGTCGGGCTTTGTTGGTTGCCTCGTGCTGCGGCGTTGGCGAGCCGTCAGCGGCCGACTTTCAGCGGTTTGAACTTCGGCGGCCTGCGTTCCATGAACGAACGCACCCCCTCGCGGAAGTCGTCGCGCTTCAGGCTTTCGGCCATCAGCTTGTTGGTATCTTTCATCGACTCGCCGAGCGGCATGTTGAGGTGTCGATACACCTGCTGCTTCATCACCATCAGCGACATCGGCGCCGCGCTGGCCGCGAGTTGCTTGATGTATCCAGTCGCTTCAGTCGCCGCCGCGCCGGTCTCGCAGAGCCGCTCTGCCAGACCGAGCTGTTGCGCTTCGACGCCGTCGAACTTGCGCGCGCTCCACAGCAGATCGAGCGCGCGACCGGGCCCGATGAGGCGCGGCAGCATCCAGCTCACGCCGTGTTCGGCTACCAGGCCGCGCTGCGAGAACGCGGTGGTGAACTTCGCCGTTTTTTCGACGAAGCGCATGTCGCACAGCAACGCGAAGCAGAAGCCGAGGCCGGCGCACGCGCCGTTGATCGCGGCGATCAGCGGTTTGCGGATCGACAGCAGATACGCGTACGTCACCTGGAAGTCTTCGCCCATCGACGGATCGCCCGGGCTCGCTTCGAGCGAACTCAGGTCGTCTTCGGCGCGGCCGCCGCCGGCCGACATGCTGTTCAGCGCATTCATGTCCATGCCGGCGCAGAATCCGCGACCCGCACCGGTCAACACGATGCCCACGACTTTCTCGTCGCTCTCGGCCTGCGCGAGCGCATGGCGGATTTCCGCCAGCATGCGGTTGGTGAAGGCGTTCAGGTTGTCGGGCCGATTCATCGTGATCGTCGCAACCGGTGCGTCGACCGTGTACAGAATGTGCTGATACATGGGTTCTCTCCGGAAATGCCGGTCCGCAGCGTAGCCAATTCCTGCGAGACAGGCGAGCCGTGGCCCATCAACAGCGATTTTCGTTGGAGCGATTTTCTGTAACATCGCCGCGGTCTTTTTGGGTTAGACATCCGGATGAGTCGTGGCCTGATCGGTTTTCTCGGGTTTCTCACGGTGCTGCTCGTCGGTTTCGGCGTAGTGGCCTACGTGCTCGGGCCGAACGTGCTCAAGTTCGTCTTTCACGCGGAACGACGCACCGAGCCGGTGGTGATCGTGAATCTGCTCGACTTTGCCGACGCGGAGCACGCCGACGCCTATCGCACGCAGTTCGAACGCCCGGCGGCCGCGCTGATCGGCGCGCTGGGCGGTAAAGAAATGTGGCAGGCGAGTGCCAGCGACGTGATCCATGGCGGCGTGCTCGACGGCTGGTCGTCGCTGCAACTCGTGCTGTATCCGTCGCGTTCGACGTACATCGAACTCGTCACCAGCAGCGACTATCGCGCTCTGCTCGATGCGCGCCGCGATGCGTTGAAACGCGACGCGGTGTTTTCCGCAACGCCCGCGCTCGATTTCGATCTGCACGGCACCGAAGCGCAGGCGGTGCGCTTTCTCGTCGGCGCCCACGATGATTCGATCGATGCGTACGACACGAAGTGGCTGGCGGAGGACGACCAGCTGCTCGCGCGTCACTCCGGCAACCTGATCTGGCGCGCCCGATTGAATCCGTTGGTGGCCGACCCCGAACAGCGCTTTGGTGCCATGCTGGTCTACGGTTTTCCCGACGCCGCGCACCGGGACGCATGGGCGAGCGACGCGCAGCGCGAGACGTTGCAGACGTTGCAGCGACGCCTGTTCCGGCGCGACGTGATCGTCGGAGCGCTCACCCGCATCGATCCCGACGCGATGCCGGTTACGCCACCGGTCGATCCGCAGTCGACTGCGGCACCGGACGCAGAGATGGCGGCCGAACCGCCTGAGACCGAGTCGTCCCAGGCAGAATCCTCTCAGACAGAACCATAGGCGAACACGCGAACGGTTCGAAACTCGTCGAACTCGTTCAGATTCGGAATCGTCAGTGCTTCCACCTGGGCGACGAGCCGGAAACCAGCGGCCGGTATTTCGGCAATGCGCGAGTCGGCCACGACGATCGTCGGAGCGATGCGCTGCAGGGCATCGAGCAGCGGCAGATTTGAGCGGTCGTACAACACGTCGGCCATCAGTACGAGATCGAACCGGCGTGCGTCCGCCAGGTCTGCGCATATCGCGATATCGACGCCGTTCAAGGCCGCGTTTGCCAGTGTGGCCGTGCGCGCGTCGGCATCGTTGTCGCACGCGGTGACGGAAGCGGCGCCGTTGCGCATCGCGGCGATGCCGACCACGCCGGAGCCGGCGCCGAAGTCGAGCACCCGGCGGCCGCGCACCCATTGCGGATTGCGATAGAGCAATTGCGAAAGTCCCAGTCCGCTACCCCAGCACAGCGACCAGTACGCCGGTGCGCGGATCACGTCGTGCATCACTTCCGGCGGCAGCGCTCCGGTCGGAAAGTCGGCGTTGATCAGGCCGAGAACGAGGTCGGGGCAACCCGGTAGCCTCTGCACGACGATGCGCCCCATCGGCAGCGTGACGTTCAGCGCGGCGGTGAGCGAACGAACCGCATGCTCGACAAGGCGAATTGACTCTGTTTTCATCGACGCCTTCGACGGGGGATCCAGGTTTGGCCGGACGACTCGGGCCTTCGGCCCGGTCCTGCTACGGCTCGCCCCGCGCTTTCCAACGAATGAGGTAAGGGGACACAGATGCCGATGATTCTCAATGAAGAGCAGAACATGCTCAAGGACACTGCGAAGGCGTTCTGCGGCACGAACGCGCCGATCTCGCAGCTGCGGAAGCTGCGCGACGAAGACAGCGCAGACGGATTCGATCGCGGCACATGGGCGAAGATGGTGGAGCTCGGCTGGTCCGGCATTCCGTGGCCTGAAGAGTACGGCGGCCTCGCATTCGGCTACAAAGGTCTCGGCGTGGTCACTGAAGAAACCGGCCGCACGCTGGCGGCGAGCCCGCTGATCAGCACCGTGTGGGCGTGCGGCACCGCGATCAACCTCGCGGGCTCGCAGGATCAGAAGCACGAGCTGCTGGGGCGCATCGCCAGCGGCGAACTCATCGTTGCGCTGGCGCTGGAAGAGTCGCACCGCCACGACCCTTACCACATCGAAACGAAGGCGCGCGAGAAAGAAGGCGTTTACAAGATCAGCGGCAGGAAGACTTTCGTGCTCGACGGTCATGTAGCCGACAAGCTGATCGTGGTCACACGAACGTCCGGCAAGAAGGACAGCCGCGACGGACTCACGCTGTTCCTGATCGACCGCAAGACCAAAGGCGTGAAGGTGACGCGGACCAAGATGGCCGACAGCCGCAATGCCGCCAACATCCAGTTCCGCGGCGTCACCGCGACGCGCGACCAGATCCTCGGTTCGATCGGCGGCGCGGCAGACATTCTCGAACGCACGCTCGACGTGGCGCGCATCGGTCTCGCAGCGGAGATGCTCGGTTCCACCGAAGAGTGTTTTGAACGCACGATCAAGTATCTGAAGGAGCGCGAACAGTTCGGCGTGCCGATCGGTTCGTTCCAGGCGTTGAAGCATCGCGCGGCAGACATGTTCTGCGAAGTGGAGCTGTCGAAGTCGGTGGTGCTCGAGGCACTGAGCGCGCTCGACGAAGGTCGCGATCCGACCGAAATTGCCAAGCTTGCGAGCCTCGCCAAGACCAAAGTCGGCGAAACGTTCACACGCGTTTCTCGCGAAGGCATCCAGATGCACGGCGGCATCGGCATGACCGACGAGTTCGACATCGGTTTCTTCATCAAGCGTTCCGCGGTAGCCGAGCAGACCTTCGGCGACGCGAACTATCACCGCAACCGCTACGGCGAACTCGAAGGCTACTGACCGTAGGCCGGTGCCGGGCACCTCTTTCGAGACCGCTGGTCGTCGTCGCGAAACGCTTCAACGCTTCGACCGCTGCGCGGGAACCCTCATTACGTGTCCGACGCGATCCGGCATCGCGAGACTCCGGTGTCGCCGCATCATCGCGTCGATGCGCTGCTGCGCCTGCGGCGGCAACGGTCCGGCTTTGCGCGTGGCCATGTCGACGTGCAGCGACATCTGTTCCGAAGTGGCTGCCAGATAACCTTCGCTCGCGTGATACATCTCGCCGTAGAAGTGCAGCCGCTTCTCGTCCCAGTCGAGCAGCTGGAACGTTATGCGCAACGGATCGTCGAGTTTCAGTTCCTGCACGTAGGTCACGTGGATCTCGACGGTAAAGCACGAGCCGCCGCCGTCGCGCACGTAAGCCGCACCGATGCCGAGGTCGTCGAACACCTGATCGAGCGCTTGATCGAATACGAGGTTGTAGTACGCCATGTTCATATGGCCGTTGTAGTCGATCCAGGCGCGCTCCACGCGACGCGGAGCGCACAGGTACGGTGTTTCCATCAACGAGGTTCCGATACGACGGGTTTGCGATGGTAGCGACGCGAGCGGTCGTAGGCGAACGACGCATTGCGACGGCTGGCCTCCGTCCGGCATCATCGATCGGCTGCAGACACACGGGGACGGGAACGCAGTGGGAGGGTCAGGCGTGGACGGAGTCTCGATGACGGGGCGCGGTAGCGGTCGCATTCCCGCTTCGACGAAGATCGTCTACGGACTGGGCCAGGCAGCCGAGGGGCTGAAGAACACCGCGTTCGGGTTGTTCCTGCTCTTCTACTACAACCAGGTGCTCGGCTTACCGGGAACGCTCGCCGGACTCGCGCTCGGTATTTCGCTCGTGTTCGATGCCTTCTTCGATCCTCTGGTCGGCTCGATCTCCGACAACTTCCGCTCGAAGTACGGTCGCCGTCATCCGTTCATGTACGCGGCGATCCTGCCGATGGCGGTCGGTTTCTATCTGCTGTTCTCGCCGCCGGTGCACGGCGACTGGGCGCTCTTTGCGTGGCTGTTCGTGTTCGCGACGCTCACGCGCGGCGGCATGGCGCTGTTTCACGTGCCGCACATCGCGCTCGGCGCCGAGCTTTCGGACGACTTCGAAGAGCGGACGGCGATCGTTGGAGTACGCCAGTTCCTCGCGACGTTCGGCGGGCTGCTCGCGATCGGCATCGGCTTCGGGATCTATTTCAGGAGTACCGCCGAGCACGCGCAGGGACAGTTCAACGTCGCGGCGTATTCGCCGTATGCGCTCACGCTCGCGGTGATGATGGCGGTCGCGATGTTCGTGTGCGCGTGGGGCACGCGCGCGCAGATCGCGCGGCTGCGGCAACCGTATCAGCCCGCCGCCGGCAACGCATGGCGGGTGGTCGTGCGGATGTGGCGCGAGACGCTCGGCGCGCTCAAGAACGCGTCGTTCCGCTGGCTGTTCTTCGGCGTGCTGGTCGTATTCCTGATGGTCGGCGCGGATGCGGCGCTGTCGCTGTACATGAACACGTTCTTCTGGGAGCTACGCTCCACGGACCTCATTTTTTACAACGCGGCGGCGCCGATCGGCATCATGATCGGCGCGCTGTTCACGCGGCAGCTGAATCGTCTGTTCGACAAGAAGCCGGCCGTCGTCTGGGGCACGTCGTTCTGGGCGTTGTGCCAGCTGGTGCCGGTGGTGCTGCGCTTCGCCGATGCGTTTCCCGCGAACGGCACCCCCGCGCTGTTATGGACGCTGGTCGCGATCAAGTTCCTTCAGGGGGCGGGCGTTGCGCAGGCCCTGGTGAGCTTCAACTCGATGGTGGCGGACATCGCCGACGAGAACGAGCTCGCCACCGGCAAGCGACAGGAAGGCATCTTCTTCGCGGCGGTGTCGTTCGCGAACAAATCGACCGTGGGTCTCGGCAACATCCTGGCCGGCGTAGCCCTCGACGTGATCCATTGGCCGCGCGGGGCGCACATTCAGAGCGCGGCAGACATTCCGAGCCACACCGTCAACCTGCTCGGCATTCTGTCCGGACCGATCGTCGCCGCGTTCTGCGTGGTTTGCGTGTGGTGCTACGGCCACTATCACCTGACGCGCGAGCGGCACGAACAAATTCAGGCCGCGCTCGACGACGCACGGCGCCAACGAGCGGACGCAGTCGCATGAGCAACATCACGAGTAACACCGGCGCCGATCTCGCCTATCGCGCACTGCGCGCGCTCGACGTGGAGCACGTATTCGGCATCGTCAGCGTGCACAACATTCCAATCTACGACGCGATTCTGCGGCATGGCGGCATTTCGCCGATCGACATGCGCCACGAGCAGGCGGCAGTGCATGCAGCTGACGGTTACGCGCGCAGCGGGGGCAAGCTCGGCGTCGCGATCACCAGCACCGGTCCGGGTGCGTGCAACGCGGTGCCGGGCTTGTTCGAGGCCGGCTTCGCGTCGTCGCCTGTGCTGATGCTCACGGGCCAGATCGACACGCCGTATCTCGGCAAAGGCAAAGGTTTCCTCCATGAAGCCGAACGCCAGCTCGAAATGCTGCGAACGGTGACGCGCCGCGCCGAGCAGGTGCGTCGTGCAGACGAGATCGCCGAGGTGCTGATTCGAGTGGCAATGGACGCGCAGTCGGGGCGGCCGCAACCGGGCGCGGTCGAGATTCCGATCGACCTCCAGTATCAGCCGATCGACGACACGGCGGTGACCGTGCCGCCACGCCGCGCGTCGGCACCGGGCGCGGCATCCATCGCGGACGCGGCGCGATTGATCGGCGAAACGTCGCGGCGCGTGATCTGGGCGGGCGGCGGCGTGATCAGCGGCAATGCCGCCGCGCTGTTGCAGCGATTGGCCGAGGCCCTCGACGCACCGGTATTCACGTCCGGTAACGGCCGGGGTTCGATTCCGGAGGACCACGCGCTTGCGATGGGTCCGCTGACGGCGCAGCCGGAGTTGCGCGAAACGCTCAGCGGCGCGGAACTGGTGATTGCGGTCGGCGCGCGCTTTCAAGGCGGAGCAACCGGCAACTGGTCGCTGAAGCTGCCGCGGCTTATTCACATCGATGCTGATGCAAGCGTCGTCAATCGGAACTATCCGGCCGACGTCGCGCTGGTCGGCGATGCCGAGGCGGCGTTGTCGGCGTTGCTGGCTGCACAGAACGCGCAACCGGGCGATCCCGATTTCCTGCGCGACGCACAGAAACGCCGTGACGAAGCGCGCGCGGCGATTCGCGTGCAGATGGGGCCCGATCATCTGCGCATCATGGATGCAATCCGCCGGGGTCTGTCGCGGCAGGGCAACATCGTTAGAGACGCGACGGTGCCGGCATACATCTGGGGCAATCGGCTGCTGCCGGTGCTGACGCCGCGCACCTCGCTCAGTACCACGTCCGCGGCGATCGGCCCGGGCTTGCCGCTCGCGATCGGCGCCGCGGTCGCAACGGGCGAGAAGACCGTCGTGATCCAGGGCGATGGCGGTTTCATGCTGCACATCGGCGAACTCGCGACCGCCGCCCAGTATCAGCTGCCGCTGATCGTCTGCGTGTTCAACGACCGCGGCTACGGCGTGCTCCGGGCGATTCAACGTATGCGCTTCGACGGACGCACGGCCGGCGTGGACATCAAGACGCCCGATTTCGTACAGGTGGCGCAAGGCATGGGCGTTCACGCCGAAGCAGTGGCGAGCGCCGCCGAATTCGAGGCGGCGTTCGAGCGCGCCGTTGCGAATTCGGGCCCGGTATTGCTCGACATCGACATGAACGCGCTCGCGCCGATGGGCGATCTGTTCGGCCGCCCGCGCCGGGCGTGACGGTCGACGGGCGCACGCCGGGTGAACGAGATGAGCGACCCGCAGACCCCCGAACCCGAGCCGAATCCGGAACCCATCAGAAGGCGCAGCCGGCGCAAGCGCGCGAAACGCCGTCCGTGGCTGCGACGGCGCATCAGGAAATCGGTGAGGACGGTGCGCGGCGTGGTGGCGGAGCCGGGGAAAGTGCCGGCGCAGATCCGCAACGCGCTGCTGAAAATCTGGCGCATGCGTGGCGGCGGCTTCTACGGCTTCGGTTACGTCGTCGCCTTCGTGGTGCTCGAGGTGCGCGCATTCGTCGGCAATTTCGAAGGCGACGGCGACATCGCGACGATGATCGTGCAGGAAGCGCTGCAGTTCTTTTTCCGTTTTGCGGCCCAGTCGTTCATCAACGGCTTCATCGCATTCGGCTGGCCGGTATTCGTGCTCGACTATCTCGGCGGCTGGGGACTGGTGGCGTTGGGCGGCGGGTGGCTCGCGTTCGAATACCTGTTCAAGCCGTGGATCAATTCGAAGCTGCCGGAACTGGCACCAAAACCGAAGCCGTCAGCGGCACGAGCGCCGTGATCGCGGACGGTTGGGGGCGTCAAGCGTCCGGTCCGGCACCGTGTCGCGGTGCATCGCCGTGGATCGTCTCCCAATCCGCTTTCGACGCAACGTGGATGTGCAGCTGCACCGTGGTGTGAAGCGGCACGTCCATCAGGCCTGCGGGAACCCACACGCGCTTGCCGTCGTGGCTCGCGGGTAGCGGGCTGCCGCACGTGGCGCAGCGGATCGTTCCCCAGTCGTTGCGCAGGACGAATCGCTGCGTCGATGTTTCGCCGCGCGTCCATCTGAAGCGGCGCTTGCCGACGATGAACACCGCGTTGCCCGCGGTACCGGACACCTTGCGGCAGAGCGAGCAATGACATTGGCCGATGCCGGCGATGGGTCCGTCGACTTCGAACGCGACGCCACCGCACAAGCAGCTCCCGGTGAGCACCGCAGGTTGTTGTTCCTGGGACATCGCGGTTCCTCGAGTGATTGCGTTCGAACTATACATTGACCGGATCGCACGCCCGGGTTCGAATGCGCGCCACCTCACGTCAGAAGCGAACTCGTCGATGTCGGTTGCGCCCCTCTACGACGTCATCGTGATCGGGCTCGGCGCAATGGGATCAGCGGCGCTCGACCATCTCGCGCGACGCGGCGCAAAGGTGCTCGGACTCGAGCAGTTCGGCATTCCGCACGAACAGGGTTCGAGCGGTGGCGACACGCGTCTGATCCGCCAGGCGTACTTCGAGCATCCGGACTATGTGCCGCTGCTGCAGCGGGCGTACGCGAACTGGGACGACCTCGGCGCGCGCACCGGCGAACGTGTGTTGTACCGCACCGGCGCGGTGTACATCGGCCGCCCCGATGCCGGGCTGATCGCGGGATCGCTCGCGTCCGCGCAACTGCATTCGCTGCCGTGCGCACCGCTGAGCGGTGACGAGGTGGCACGCCGCTGGTCGCCGTTACGTGTTCCGAACGGCTATCAGGCGCTGCACGAAGCGGACGGCGGGTTCGTGCTCGCGGGCAAATCGATCCGCCTGCACTGCGAGTGCGCGTTGCGTCGCGGCGCACATGTGCGGGCCGCGGAGGCGGTGCTCGAATGGCGCGAGACCGTTTCCGGCATCGAGGTGGTTACGTCCGCCGGAACTCATCGGGCACCGCACCTCATCGTTACCGTTGGCAGTTGGGCGAGCGCGTTGCTGCCGCACCTGCGCACGCCGCTCGAGGTCACTCGACAGGCGCTGTTCTGGGTGTGGCCGGCGCAGACCACGCCGTTCGAACTGAACACGTTTGTCTGTTGGGCCGCGCAGCTCGATGGACACGAAGGACTTTTCTACGGCTTTCCGATGCTGCCGGCGAGTCTGGGCGGCCAGCTCGGTCTCAAGATCGCCCATCACGCGAAGGGCCCGCCTGTGGAACCCGGCAGAGCGTGGCCGGTCGACGCCGCGGAGTTCACGTCGGTGCGCGAGGCACTGAAAGAGATCGTCGTCGATGACCTTGGACCCGTCGTCGCGACGAAGGCGTGCATGTACACCTCCACGACCGACGGCCATTTCGTCGTCGACCGTTATCCCGAGAGCGAACGCGTGACGGTTGCGTGTGGGTTCAGCGGCCACGGCTTCAAGTTCGCATCGGTCATCGGTGAAGCGCTGACAGACCTCGCGCTCGAAGGTCGAACGGAATTGCCGATCGGATTCCTGGGACTCGACCGGTTTCGCGTCCAACCGACAGCGCGCGCGGAGAGCCCAACGTGAGCGGCGGACACGATCTGATTCTGCTCGACCTCGACGGCACCATCAGCGATCCGCTGGTCGGCATCGGCCGCTCCATCAACCACGCGCTCGCGCACTTCGGTCATCGCACGTTCGAACTGCACGAACTGGCGCGCTACATCGGCCCGCCGCTCGACGAAACGTTCGC
>DATJGR010000169.1:0-7593 GCA_035494855.1 Pseudomonadales bacterium
GTCGCCCATCACCACCGCCTGCGAACGGTTCTTGCCGGGAATCACCATCAGGATGTTGCGCTCGTATTCGCGACCGTCCCGATTCGCGACCCAACCGCCGAAGTGCTCGTACTCGAAGTCGGTGTCCCATTTGAACGGCAGCTCGCCGACGTACGCGACGCCCTCCATGCCGGCCGCCGCAATCGCCGCGCGGTATTCGCCTATCAGGAAGTCGCCGAGCGCGTGCAGATCGCGCTTCGGGTGCGAGACATGTCCAAGCGTCGGCGCATCGTCGACCACGTCGGAGTTCGCCTTGTTGACGAACTCGCCGTGCGAGAGCGTGACGAGATGGCCCCAGTATGCTTCCTCGTATTCGCGGGTCGCGGTTGCGTCGTACGTCAGCGCTTTCGGCCAGCGGCTGCGGCGCTTCGATTGGATGCACTTCGCCAACGCACCCGTCAGCCGCTCGGCCACCTCGGGGGTGGCGCTGCGTTGTGCGACGGCTTCGAGCCATGGCTCGAACCGTTGCTGATCCCGTGCGGTGCGCAGCATCTGTTCGGTGAATTCACGCGGTAATCGGCCGCCACCCCAACGCTGCGCCATGTCGAAAACGTTCACGACATTCAGCGCGGTCTGATATCGATAGTAGTCCTTCGAGCGGTCGATCCGAAGCAGTGCATCGACGAAGTGCGGGCGTCGCAGCAGCCGTGGATACAGCTCGACAGGACGTTCGTATCCGTCGCGCTCGCTGTCGTACGCCGTGATGTATCCCGGCAGTTCGACGTCCAACAACTGCGTTGTGCCGCGCTCCGGGCACGCGCACGCGGCGAGCGGACGCTGCCAGAAGACCTCGTGTCTACCGACGCACATCGGCGGAAAGCGGAACGCGTACAGGAACGCACCGCCCGCCAGCACGCGCTCGGCAGCACGCTTTATGTCCGCGCGGGTCGCCCGCGGACCGTCGAGGATCAGCTCACCGTCGCGCGTCCAGATCTGCGCGTTGCGCGCCATTGGTTTGTGATAGAGGTCGAGGTCTGACAGTTCGGTACTGAACAGCGTCGTCGTCACAGTGGAGACTTTCTGGCGCTTCGGCACCGGATCTTCGTCGCGCGGCAGCCGCTCCCAGCGGTGCGTTCTGGCGTATTCGTTGACGACCACGTCGTCCTGTGTGCCGGCGTCGACCGCTTCGTTGCGATGATGGCGCAGCCATCCGAACTGCGGCACGCGCAGGCCGAGCCCTTCGTGGCGCGGCACGAGCCTCAGCACGGGAAACTGCATCGCGAGTGGATGCTGGCGGCTGGCCGCGTGATAGACCGGCATGCCCCAGAACAGCAGCGTGAGCGGACTCGGCAGCAGTTCGATGCGGCCTTCGAGATATCCGGCGCGCACCGCCTCCGGCAGCGCGCTGAACGGCCTGAACGTAAGCAGGTAGCGGACGTCGCGGAAGCGCGATCGGTCGTGCACCAGATAACGTTGCGTCCACTTCGGCAACGGCTCGAACGCCCATTGCGGGAATCGACGCCCGTTGTCTGACGGCAGCACGCGAAATCCGGCCCGGTACAGTTCGGCCGCGTCACCCACCGTCGCGCCGAAACTGCCCGACAGTATGCCGGCGATCGCATCGCGCGAGCGGCGCTGCGGAATTTCCACGCCGGGCGCCGAATAGAAGCTCTGCCAGAACGCTCGCTCCGGACCTTGTTCGCTCGCCCCGAACAACGTCCATTGCCTGCGGCCGCGGTCGTTCTGCGTTTTCGACATCGACAGCGCGAGCAGCAGCACGTGGCGCCGACGAGCGAGCTCTGCCGCGCGAGACGCGAGTTCGTCCGACCAGTACGGATTGTCTTTCAGATTGCGCCGGTTCGGACCGGCAACGTGCAGCGTGTCGAGTTCCCGGTCGTTCAGGAACCGCAATATGTGCCCCATCACGTGATTGGCGACACTCTCGAAACCGGGCCGCAGCTGATACAGCTCGTCGAATTCCGAGACCTGCCAGCCGAACGGATCGTCGGCGGCAAAGAGCACCGGATCGAGTTCACCGCACGGACTGATACCGAGCCGCGGCGGCGGCATGAACTCGGAGTATGCGGGCAGCGGAAAGCGGCCCTGTCCGACGAACCACGGAAATCCGTCGGTCAACGTCTGCCATCCAGCCATACGGGGTTCCATTTCGCGGTTTTCGCAAGGGCCGGATGATCGCCGATGTGTGGTATCGGCGCGAGGCGAGCCATGCATTGCGCCGCTACGCGCTCGTGTCCGCGCGGGAATTGCGATACGTTGCCGGTCCGGGAAATGGGGAGACGATCGATGACGAGCCACCGAATTCGATTCGCAGCGATGGGTGTACTGGCAATCACGTTGGTGTTGCCTCTGTGCGCTGCAGCCGCCAAGCAGCCGCCGCAGACGACGTTCGACGGGTTGGAACTGCGGCCCAACACCAAGCTGGCTGTCGTCTATCTGCGGCCGGAAGCCGACTTCAGCGGCTATCGCAAAGTCGCTCTGCTCGATTGCGCGGTGGCATTCAAGAAGGACTGGCAGCGCAATCAGAACTCGACGAACCCGCTGGCGATCTCGGCAAAGGACATGGACGATATCCGTAAGGCATTGGGCACGATGTTCTCCGAGGTGTTCCGCGACGTGTTGACCAAAGGCGGCTACGAACTCACCGACAAAGCGGGTGACGACGTCCTGGTGCTTCGGCCGGCGATCATAGACCTCAACATCAGCTCACCTGCGGCCGCCGAAGCCGGACGGTCGAAAACGTACGCGACGTCCGCCGGCGCGATGACGATGTATCTCGAAGTTTACGATTCGAGCACCAACGAGATCCTCG
Source organism: Pseudomonadales bacterium (assembly GCA_035494855.1). Taxonomy (GTDB): domain Bacteria; phylum Pseudomonadota; class Gammaproteobacteria; order Pseudomonadales; family Azotimanducaceae; genus DATJGR01. The sequence goes on from DATJGR010000169.1 coordinate 2,810, forward strand.
CCCGCACTGTCGACCGCAAACAGGCCACCGACTACGGGCGCATGACGTGGCAGAACTCGGCCACCAACAAAACCGAGGCGCGCAGGTGATGACGGAGTGGGCGGAAACGCTGCGCGCCGGTCTCGACAGGCTGCGCGCCACCTCGCCGTCGCCGGCCGCAACCCCGGCTAAGGCGGCTCCTCAGTAATCCGGCTTACTTGATTACCAGCGCGTTCGGCGGGCTGCCGGTCCCACCGGCGATGTTGAGGGGCGCCGACACGAACAGACCCTCGTAAACGCCGTCTTTCGCGCAGTCCGCCGCGAGCTGCGTGGTCTGGAACATCTAGCCGATCGCCATTCCGAAGCGGCCGATGATCCAGTGGTGCAGGAATCCTTGCGGATCCATGAAGTTCGGCGGCGGCCACGACTCGAGCGCCGGATTGTCCGAACACAGCGCGGCCGGATGACGATCGAATATCCACTCGGCCATCGCTTCGCTGCACTCGAGGCCCGGAGTTTTCAGCATCGCGGTGATCGACATCTGCTGTTTCATCTGGGGCGACTGTTGTTCGTACCATGCGATCCAGCCGAGATGGATGATCCACACGTCACCCGGCTTCAACTCCACTTTCTGCGCACGCAGGGTGCCTTCGAGGTCGGCGATGGTGATCGCGTCGCTGGAACCACAGTCGAGCGGACGACCCTGCGCGGCGCGATAGCCGGCAACGTCGAGCACGACTGCGCGTCCCGCGATGCCGCGGCGCGCCCAGTGGTCGATGCCGAGCCGCGATTTGTCGTGGCTCTCGCGTAATTCTTCGTTCCTCACACCGCCCCAGAAGCCGTGTTCATAATCGCCGACGTGCGTCAGCCCGTCCCACTGGCTCGACGCCTGCGTGAAGAAGTTGTCGAGACAGTCGTCGCCGTGATGGCCCACCGGAATCTCTCTGAATACGGTGTGTCGGAACTTGCCGCGCCCGAACAGCGGCGGATTCGGCTTCTCCTGTTCCCAGTTCATCGCGAACACCGCCCCTTTGCGCACCAGTTTTGCGGCGGCGACGACGATCTCCGGGGTCTGCAGGTTGAACATGCCGACATTGTCGTCGGGGCCGAACATGCCCCATGCGGTCTTCGGCGGGTTGCCGGGAACGGCCGGCAGGTCTCGATAGCGGGGCAGCTTAGTGGGAACGTTGGGCATGGTGATCTCCTTCAGCGTGGATGACATTAGTGAGTGACGGTTCGATTCAGTCGCGAAAGATGTCGTAGGCCTGCTGCAGCGCGCCGCGCGGATCGCCGCGCGGGATGAACTCGTGGCCGATCCAGCCGGCATAGTTCTGGCGGCGCAGCAGTTCGGCGATCGCCGGCCAGTTCACTTCCTGCCGATCGTCGAGGTCGCGACGCCCCGGCACGCCGCCGGTGTGGATGTGGCCGATCCACTCGAGATTCGCCTTCAGCGTGCGCATCAGGTCGCCCTCCATGATCTGCATGTGATAACAGTCGTACAGCAGCCGCAGCGCCGGCGAGCCGACCCGGCGCACGACGTCGAGTCCCCATGCGCTGTGATCGCACTGCGCACCCGGATGGTCGATCTTGCTGTTCAGCGTTTCGAGCAGCAGCGTGACCTGCCGCGATCGCGCGTGCTCGGCCAACCGCGCGAGACCGGCAGCACAGAGTTCGATCGCTGCGGCATCGGAGGCCGCGCCGCGCCTGCCGGAAAAGACGATCACGTACGGCACGCGCGCAGACGCCGCGCAATCGACGACCTCCGTCGCCGCGCGCGACACCGCGGAATGATTGGCGGGATCGTTGAACCCCACGTTGAGGTCGTGCCCGGTGAGCGTCACCACTTCGAGGCCCGCGTCGGCGGCTGCGCCCCATAACGATTCCGGCAGCATTTCGACGCCGGCATAACCGATGTCCGCCGCCGCGCGCAGCAGCGCTTCGGCTCCGGATGTCTCGCGGCCGTACGAGAACGACCACCACGCGAACGCCTGTCGCAACGTTCAGCCCGGATCCAGAGAGCGACGCCGCAAACGGCGCATGCCGAGCAACCAGCGGTCCACGTCGTCGCCTTTGCGGCGCACGTATTCCTCGACCTCCGGATGCGGCAACACGTAGAACCGCTCCTCGCGCAGCGTTTCGACCACGGTGCGCGCGAGTTGGTCGGGCTCGATGATGCCGTCGGTCTGGCCATCGCCGAGACGGCGCGGCGCCATCGCGGTATTCACGCCCTGCGGGCACAGCACCGACACCTTGATGCCGTCGTCGCCGTGCGTGATCGAGATGAACTCCGCGAGCTTCACGGCGGCTGCCTTCGTAACGGTGTACGGCCCTGAACCCAGCGCCGCGAGCAGACCCGCAGCGGAGGCGGTGTTGAGCAGGTAGCCGCTGCCACGTTCGATCATCGCCGGAAGCACCGCACGGGCGGCATACACGTGCGCCATGACGTGCAGCTCCCATTGCTTCTGCCACACCGCATTCGGCGCATCGAGCAGTACGCCCTGCCCCCCAGCGCCAGCGTTGGAACAGAACAAATCGATCGGGCCGTGGCGTTTGCGCGTGCGCTCGACGAGCGCCACCACCTGCGCCTCGTCGGTAACGTCGCACGCCATGCCGTCGCAGCCGAGTTCACTCGCTGCATTCGCTACCGCTGCGGCGTCGAGATCAGCCAGCATCACCGCTTTCGCGCCCTCGGCGAGAAACGCCTTCGCCATTGCACGGCCGATGCCGCCGCTGCCGCCTGTGATGACTGCGACTTTGTCCTTCAATTCCATCTGTTGCCTCCTGTTCGCGTGCGTTCGGGCGTCAGCTCACCGCGCACTCGCCGCCATCGCAGGTGATCACTTCGCCCACGGTATAGGCGCCGGCGCGGGAACTCAGGAAGATCGCGAGACCCGCGATGTCTTCTGCCGTGCCGACCCGGCCGCGCGGGTTGCCCCGCCCCACCCGGTTCCAGTCCACGCTGTCGCCTTCGACCTTGCCGCCGAACCCTACGCCGGTGCTCAGCATCCACGTCGGGAACGGACCCGGCGCAATTGCATTGACCAGGATGTTCTGCTTCACGAGGTGCGCCGCCAGCACGCGCGTCAGATGATGCACGGCCGCTTTCGACGGCCCGTACGAGAAGTTCTCGAACACCGGCGTCTTGATGCCGTCGACCGAGCCGACGTTGATGACGCGCGCCGGATCTTCGTGGCTTGCCGCTTTGCGCAATAGCGGCAGCAGTTTCTGCGTCAGGAAAAACACGCCTTTGACGTTGGTGTTCATCACTTTGTCCCAACCGCTTTCGGGAAACTCGTCGAGCGGTGCGCCCCACGCGACGCCGGCGTTGTTGACGAGGATGTGCAACTGCTCTTCACGCGCCGCGAGTTCCTTCGCGACCGCTTCGACCCCACTGAGCTGCGACAGGTCGCCCGGCAACGCGATGCACGTGCCGCCGAGCGTTTCGCTCAGGCGCTTCGCGGTGGCTTCGCAGGCGGCGGCCTTGCGCGAACTGATGTACACCTTCGCGCCGTTGGCGACGAATCCCGCGGCGATCATTTCGCCGATTCCGCGCGAGCCGCCGGTTACCAGCGCGGTCTTGCCTTCGATCGAAAACAGATTCTTGAACATCGACGTTCCTCTTGCGTGCGTAGGAGATTGAAGGGGTTCAGTCGACCGCGACCGCATCGCTCGGATGCGGTGCGCGCTCGACCAGCGGTAGCACGTTCGGTGTATAGAAGTCGCGAAACGCCGCGCCGGCGCGATGCGCATCGAGATGCGCCTGGCTGTCCCAGCGCTCGATCAGCAGAAATGCGCTGCGGTCTGTCTGGGAGTGATACACCTCGAATCGCGTGCAGCCCGGTTCGTGCCGCGCACGGCGGGCCGTTTCAGCCAGCAGCTCCTTCACCTGGTCGGGGTCGATCCCGGATTTCGCGGTGAGCAGCACGTTCAGATAGATCATCGTTCGGTCACTTTCGCGTCACGCGAACAGACACGTGGCGCGCAGCTCGATGCTGCGGCGGCTCGGCTGGCCCGGTGCAACCGCGGGATCGGAGAACGCCGAGTGCGGCGTCCAGAACGTTTCGCCGCGCGCAACCCGATCGCTGTCGAAGGTGCGGAACACCACCACTTCGTCGCGGTGCATCTCCGGAAATGTGTACCAGCGATGTCCCGAGCCATCGCGCGGCGCAACGACCGCGAGGGTTTCGAAGAAGAAGCCGCCGCCCGCATAGTTGTGCACCGGCAGCGTTCGAAGCTCCATTGCCTTCACCGTGCGCGCATCGCAGAACGCGATCGGCCGGTCCATCTTCGCCGGGCCGAGATTGCGCCAGAACTGTACGATTGCGATGCGGCGCGCCTTAACAACCACGTCAGAGGATATGCCGGAGCGCGCCAGCGCGCGCGCCGCTTCGTCGGTGCCGTCGCTGTAGAAGTCGCGCATGCGTTGGCCGTAACTTTCCGCGAAGTCCGAGTGCACGAACTCGATCGGACCGAGATCGGGATGCTTCGCCGCCTGCTCCGGGTCACGCTTGATGTGGCCGGAGACGAGCGCGTGATCGCATCCGGTCAGCATCTTGGCCAACGCACTGACCTCGGGGTAGTGCACGCGTTCGATTGCTGCATCGTCGTCCCACTGCGTCAGCGCGCTCTCGTGCCGCCGCAACTCGAAACCGCAGGTCTCCCATCCCGGCAGCGTCGCATGCCGGCCGTCGAAGATCGTTACCTCGGTGGGGTCGACCGACTCGCCGACGCCGCTGCGTGCAACGTAGTTGAGCCGCGCGCGGCAGAATACCGCGTTGGTCATCGTCGCCGTTTCGCCCATCTCG
>DATJGR010000170.1:0-6946 GCA_035494855.1 Pseudomonadales bacterium
GCGTCGTGGTACTGGCACTTCGTCGACGTCGTCTGGGTGTGCCTGTTCATTTTCGTTTACGTGCTCTGAGGGAGCTCAGAGCGCTAACGACCGTACCACGGCGCGTGTAGCGCCAGCTGGCCGGTCGCGAGACCGTATCCGATCGCCATCAGCAGCGCGGCGGCGAAGCAGATGCGTATGCCGAGTGCATACAGCGTCCGCTTCGAGCCGGGCCGGTCGCTGTCCTTGAAGAGAAAGCCGAGCCCGGTGAACAGGCTCACGAGCACCCCGATGAGTAGAAAGACGATGAGAGCCTTGAGGAACACGCTGCAACCCGGAGGCGAGGAGTGCCGGCACTCTAACCCAGACGTCCGGGTGCGGTAAGGATCGTGACCGGTTTTCGTCCCGGCTCGAGGATGACGCTTCTGGTGGCATTGCTTGTTCCGTTGACCGCTGGTCTCGGGTTCTGGCAGATCGACCGGGGTGCGCAGAAACGAGCGATCGAGGATGCGCGATTGGCGAGCTACGGTGCCCTGCCGGTCGACGAGGCACACTTCATGGATGCACCGACGTTCGCGCGGGTGCGCGTCGACGGTCGTTACGACGGCGCGCGGCAGTTTCTGGTGGACAACCGATCGCAGCGCGGCCTGCCGGGATATGTGGTGGTAACGCCGTTCGATACCGCAGGCGGGAAGCGACTGCTGGTCGATCGGGGCTGGATCGAAGCGCCGGCGTCTCGCGCCGAGCTGCCGGAAGCGCCGGCACCGGATTCAACTGTGCGCATCGTCGGGGCGCTGTGGAGTGCGAGCGCGGGAGCCAAGGACACGAGCGCGTGGAGCGAAAGTTGGCCGAAACGCGTCGAACAGTTCGATGGTGCGCGGATGAGTGAAACGGTGGGAGGCGCGATTCCGATGGAGTTCCGGCTCGAAGAGGATCAACCCGGCAGCCTGGAACCGATCCTGATCGGAGAAGAGATGTCGTCGACCCGACACATCGGTTACGCAGTGCAATGGTTTGCGATGGCGATTGCGATGGTGGCGGCGTACGTCGTTCTCGGTCTTCGTCGAGCACGAGACCAATGACGACAGAAGTAGAACGGATCCGCCGCAACCGCATCATGTTGGTAGGCCTTTTCGCGATCGCGATCGTGCCTTTGCTCGGCGCGATGTGGTTGTACGAGTCGTCGCGCAGTTCGAAGCCGTGGGGCACGACGAATCGAGGCGAGCTGCTCGATCCGATCGTCTCGGTTGGCGATCTGCATCTGACTGCCGCCGACGGCGCTTCGTCGATGGTGGATAGTGGACAGTGGTGGTTGGTGACGGTTTCGGACGATGGATGCAGCGCGGAGTGTCAGGGCGCAGTGCACGAGCTGCGCCAGCTGCACATTCTGCTCGGTCGCGACGCATCGCGCGTGAAGCGCAGTCTGATCGAACTGAGCGCAACGCCGGTCGACGCGTCGCTCTCGCAATATCCCGAACTCGCGCGCTTCAGCGGCGAACCGCAGGCGTTGCGTCCGGGGGTCTACGTGGTGGACCCGTTGGGGAATGTCGTACTGCGGTATGAATACAGCGATGCCGGCAAGCCGGTGCTGCAGGATCTCAAGCAACTCTTGAAGGTCTCGCACATTGGCTGATCGAACTGTTCGCGTTTGGCTGCGACGAGTCGCCGCGGTCGGCGTGGTGCTCGCATTCGCGGTCGTCGTGCTCGGCGCATACACGCGGCTGAAGGATGCCGGCCTCGGATGTCCCGATTGGCCGGGCTGTTACGGCTACCTCTCGGTGCCGGGTGCGGCCGCCAACGTCGAGACGGCCGAAGCGCGGTTCCCGCACGCGCCGTTCGAGGCTCACAAAGCGTGGCCGGAAATGGTGCATCGCTACTTCGCCGGAACGTTGGGACTCCTGATACTCGCAGTGGCGGGGCTGGCGATCCGCGGTCGCGACGATGACGTCCCGTTGCGTTTGCCGCTCGCGTTGTTGGTGCTGGTGATTCTGCAGGCGGCGTTCGGCATGTGGACGGTGACGCTGAAGCTGTGGCCGCAGGTGGTCACGACGCACCTGCTCGGCGGTTTCGCAACGCTCAGTCTGTTGTGGCTGTTGTACCTGCGCCTGAGTCCGTCAACCGCGATTCCAGCGGCGTTGCGGCCGCACGCGCTGATTGCGCTCCTCGCTGTGGTGCTGCAGGTGATGTTGGGTGGTTGGACGACGTCGAACTACGCGGCGCTCGCGTGCCCCGACTTTCCGACCTGCCACGGCGCCTGGTGGCCGAAGATGGATGCAGCTGCCGGCTTCGACGTGTTTCAGGACATCGGTCCGAACTATCTGGGCGGATTGCTCGACAACACCGCGCGCATCGCGATCCACATCGGTCATCGCATCGGCGCGCTTCTGGTGTTAGTCGCAGTGGGCAGCCTCGCGATCCGCCTGCTCACGATCGACGAGGCAAGGCGATTGGGAATCGTGGTGGTCGCGCTGCTGCTGACGCAGATCGCGCTCGGCATCATGAACGTCGTGTTGACGCTGCCGCTGCCGGTGGCGACCGCCCACAACGGCACGGGGGCGCTCTTGTTGCTCGGGATCATTACAGTAAACTATCGCTCCTTCCGATCTGAGGCCCCCCGATGAGCGAGCTCGCAGCGCCGATCGCACGCGCGACGTGGCGTGATTTTGTCGAAATGTGCAAGCCGCGCGTCGTGTTGCTGATGCTGCTTTGTGCAATCGTCGGAATGTTTCTTGCGACGCCCGGCATGGTGCCCGTCGGCGCGCTCGTGTTCGGGACGTTGGGGATTGCGCTGGTTGCCGCGTCCGCGGCGGTCGTCAATCACATCGCCGATGCAGAAATCGACGCACGAATGGCTCGCACCCACGATCGCCCCGTTGCAACAGGACGCGTCACGCCGAAGCAAGGTTTGTTGTTCTCGGCATCGATGGGCATTGCCGGAATGTTCGTTCTCTACCACCTGGTCAATCCGCTGACGGCCTGGCTGAACCTCGCGTCCTGGGTCGGTTACGGAATCGTCTACACGCTGTTTCTGAAGCGCGCGACGCCGCAGAACATCGTGATCGGAGGTTTGTTCGGCGCCGCGCCGCCGTTGTTCGGTTGGGCCGCCGTGAGCAACAGCATCGAGCCGGGCGCACTGTTGCTGGTGATGATCATCTTCGCGTGGACGCCGCCGCACTTCTGGGCGCTCGCTCTCGATCGCAAGGAAGAGTATCGCAACGCGAACGTGCCGATGCTGCCGGTCACGCACGGTGAGTCCTATACGCGCTGGCACATCCTCATCTACACGCTGATTCTTCTCGTGATTACGCTGATGCCGTATCTGATCGCAATGAGCGGTTTGATTTACCTGGTGTCCGCCACTGCGCTCGGCATCGGCTTTCTGTATTGGGCGGTCGAGCTGCTGCGAGCGAAAAATCCCCGCGCACCGATCGAGACGTTCCGCTACTCGATTCTGTATCTGATGCTGCTGTTCATCGCGTTGCTCATCGATCACTACGTGCCGATAGGCATGCCGGTTCTGTCGGGCGGAATCCCCGGAAGCCTGGTGTGACGAACGGTGTTCGCACGACCGTTCTGCTATGCGTCGCATTCATCGCCATCGTGCTCGGCGCGCTCGGATACAAAATCACGCGTGAGCCGTTGCTCGACGAGGCCGCCCTGAAGGAACAAGGTACGTTTCTGCTGCCGACACCGCGCGACATCGAGCCGTTCAGCCTCACCGACCAGCACGGCACTGCCTTCGACAATGCGAGCCTGCAAGGACATTGGTCGCTACTGTTCTTCGGCTTCACGTCGTGCCCCGACGTGTGTCCGGTGACGCTGTCGGCGCTGGCCAAGGCCGAGAAGAAACTCGATGACGCCGGACGGAAGGATCTGCTCGACAAGCTGAAAATCTACTTCGTATCGGTCGACCCCGATCGTGACGATGCGGAAGCGGTCGCGAAATACGTCGAGGCGTTTTCGCCGACCTTTACCGGTGTGATTGGCTCACACGATGCGATTGCTGCTTTTGCGCAACAGCTCAACGTCGCATTCATGAAAGTCCCTGACGCGAACGGCGGATACACGGTCGACCACACCGGCAACATCGTCATCGTCGACCCCAACGGGCGCTACGCCGGCTTCATGAAGCTGCCGCATCAGCCCGATCGGATTGTGATGGCGTACAAATCGATCGCGAGCAGATCCTGAAGAGAATCACTCGAGCAGGCGGGTGTCCAGGTAGTAGAAATGAGCCGTGTGCTGCTCGACTATCCGTTGAAACTCTTCCGGATTGTTGACGCGGATCTGAGCGTCCGCGTTTCGCCTTATCGAAACCGTTAGCCGCGACAGCCAGAATGCTGTAGCCGCATAGAGGGCGAACACCGGAAAGTACCACGCCTCGGTGAGCGTCAGCGGGCGGATGGCATGGTAGGCGCGCAGCAGTGCCAGCGTTCGGTCGGCATCGAGAACGCCGCCGCTGTCGTTGCACCAGTCGTTCGCAACTACCGCGAGATCGTATAGCCAGTAGCCGGTGGCCGCGTGATGGAAATCGAGCACACCGGTCAGTCCGCGTTCTGAGAACAGCACGTTGTCGCGGAACATGTCGCCATGAATGACGCCGCGCGGCAAGCGTCGCACGTCTTCGCGCCGCAGCATCGAACCGATCGTTTCGACCGCATCTCGCGCCAGTCGATAGTCGTCGTAGGGAATCTGTCCGCGGATCGACTCCATGTTCTGAACCAGCCATGCCTCGTTGCGAGGATGATCAGGTGCTTCGCTCGCCAGTGAGAGGGTCGCTTTGTGGAAGCGGGCCAGAAACCGCCCAACGGATTCACAATGTCGCATGGTTGGATTGACGACGTGTCGACCCGACAAGCGCGGCGACACCATGGTGGGCTTGCCGTTGACCTGTTCGCTCGGCGAGCCGTTTCGATTGCGAATGATCGGCGCGACGGGCAATCCGGCTTCGGCGCACGCGTCCAGAAGTTGCACGATCAATGCCCCCGCGTTCGGCGGGCGCTCCAGCATGGTAACGACCACTTCGTGCGGACCGCGCTGCGACGCAACGCGAACGAAATAGTTGGAGTTTTCGACGCCGTTCGACGCAGGCCAGTACCGCTCAAGGCCGCCGAGTTCGTATTTTGCCAGCAGATCTTCGAGATCCGGCTCGTTGAGAGAAGTAATCGCAGCCACTGCTTCCCTAAAACTCGATGATCTTCCAACTGGGGATCAACATATCGGCCTGCTCGAGATTGCCGAAGCCGCGCGTGTCGTCGCGTGGAACGAGGTAGTACGGTACGCCATGCGTCGGAACGATCTTGATGATTCGAAGTTCGCCGGCTTGGCGGTATTCGTACACCGTCCTTTCTTCGCCGACGACGATCGTGACGTCGGGGCCGGTCGATTCACGATCCGCATCGGACGCGGCGGCGATGGTCGCAACGCTTGCGAGCGCCGATGCGAACAACCAACGATGCGCATTTCTGTTTCGAGCCACGGCAAATATATGCTGTGATAGAGTCCATAACGTTCCAATCTTGACCCAATTCATGACCAACGACAAACCCTTGGTTCTCGTCGACGGTTCGTCGTATCTGTTTCGCGCGTTTCATGCACTGCCGTCGTTGTCGACCACCGACGGTCATCCGACCGGTGCCGTGCGGGGCGTCATCGGGATGCTGAGGCGGCTAGCGAAGGATTATGCAGGAAGTCCGATTGCAGTCGTGTTCGACGCGAAAGGACGATCGTTCCGCAACGAACTCTATCCGCAATACAAAGCGAATCGTCCGTCGATGCCCGACGACCTGCGCGTTCAGATCGCGCCGATTCACGACATCATTCGTGCGATGGGATTGCCTCTTCTGATCATCGACGGCGTCGAAGCGGACGACGTGATCGGAACCCTGGCGAGCGAGGCGACGCGCACGAAGCGCGACGTCGTCATCTCGACCGGCGATAAGGACCTGGCGCAACTGGTCAGCGATCACGTGACGCTGGTCAACACCATGACCGATACGCGCCTCGATCGCGAAGGCGTGATCGCCAAGTTCGGTGTGCCGCCCGAGCGCATCATCGACTACCTCGCACTGATGGGCGACACCTCCGACAACGTTCCCGGCGTTCCGAAGGTCGGTCCGAAGACCGCCGCTAAATGGATCGCGGACTACGGCGCGCTGGAAGACGTAATGGCGCAAGCGCCGAACATCCAGGGAAAGATCGGCGAAAACCTGCGCGCAAGCCTCGCCATTCTGCCGCTGTCGAAACAGCTGACCACGATCAAGTGTGACGTCGAACTGCAGGTAGGCGTCGAAGCACTGGTTCCGTCGGCGCCCGATCTGGCGAAGCTGCGCGAGCTGTTCACGCGCTACGAGTTCCGTCCGTGGCTCGACGAGATGCCGGCAGAAGAAGGCGCCTCGCAGCTGGGCGTCTCCGCGGCGAACGAGACGCGATACGAAACCATCCTCGATTGGTCTGCACTCGATCAGTGGCTGGAACGGATCCGCGCGCATGGTCGGTTGTCGCTCGATACCGAAACGACGAATCAGGACTACATGCAGGCGGAACTGGTCGGCATCTCGTTGGCGATCGAAGCGGGTCACGCGGCGTACGTGCCGCTCGGCCACGATTATCTCGGTGCGCCGGAACAGTTACCGCGCGACGCAGTCATTGCAAAGCTCAAGCCGCTGCTCGAAGACGCGACGTTGCCGAAGATCGGCCACAACCCGAAGTACGACAAGAACGTGCTGAAGTCGTACGGTGTCGAACTGAACGGAATCGCGTTCGATACGATGCTCGAAAGCTACGTGCTCGACAGCGTCGGTTCGCGCCACGACATGAGCGATCTCGCCGAGCGGCATCTCGGCCTGAAGACGATCAGCTTCGAAGACGTCGCGGGAAAAGGTGGGAAGCAATCGACGTTCAATTCGGTTCCGGTCGAACGCGCCACCGAGTACGCGGCCGAAGATGCCGACTACGCGCTACGGTT
>DATJGR010000171.1:0-7211 GCA_035494855.1 Pseudomonadales bacterium
CGCCGATCTGTTTTCCGATCGTGGTTTCCATGTCGTGGTACGCCGGCAGACAATGCATGAACTTCACCTGCGAATTGCCGCTGGCCTTCATCATCTTTTCGTTGACCTGATACGGCGTGAGCAGGTCGATGCGCTGCTTCCACACTTCCTTCGCTTCGCCCATCGATACCCATACGTCGGTATGAATGAAGTCAACGCCTTTGACCGCTGCCTTCACGTCGTCCGTGATCGTCAACGTGGCGCCGTACTTCTTCTCCAGATCGCGCGCGATCTTCGTGTACTCGTCCGATGGCCACAGCGACTTCGGTCCGCAGATGCGCACGTCCATGCCCATCATGCAGCCGACGATCATCAGCGAGTGGCCCATGTTCGAGCGCGTGTCGCCGACATAGGCGTACTTGATGTCGGTGATCGGCTTGTCGCAGTGCTCCCGCATCGTCATCACGTCGGCCAGCATCTGCGTCGGGTGATACTCGTCGGTCAGTCCGTTGTACACCGGCACGCCGGCATACTTGGCAAGCGTTTCGACGCCGGTTTGCGACGCGCCGCGATACTCGAGCGCATCGAACATGCGGCCCAGCACGCGCGCAGTGTCCTTGAACGACTCCTTGTGGCCGATTTGCGAGCCCGACGGATCGAGATACGTGACGTTCGCCCCCTGGTCGTAGCACGCAATCTCGAACGCGCAGCGCGTCCGCGTCGAGGTCTTTTCGAATATCAGGCAGATCTCTTTGCCGTCGAGGTGCTTCTGTTCTGTCTTCGCATATTTCGCGCGCTTGAGATCACGCGCCAGATCCAGCAGGTAGCGGAACTCACGCTGCGTGTAATCCTGCACGGTCAGCAATGAACGGTTGCGTAGGTTGAAGCTCATGGTGTGGCTCTCCTGGGAAACGAATCCGATGAATGTCAGTACGCGGGGTCGCGCGAAATCGGACACGTCATGCAGTGTCCGCCGCCGCGACCGCGGCCGAGTTCCGAGCCGCGCACCGTGATCACTTCGACCCCGGCCTTGCGCAGCAACGTATTGGTGTGCGTGTTGCGGTCGTACGCGACGACGACACCAGGCTCCAGTGCGACGACGTTGTTGCCGTCGTCCCATTGTTCGCGCTCGGCTTCGTAGCTGTTGCCGCCCGTTTCGACGACTTTCAGCTCGCTCAATCCGAGCGCTTCTTTCACCACCGACAGCAATGGCTTGTCGTCGCGACGCACTTCGCATTCGCCCTGATCGCCCTTCGGGTAAATGCTGTAGCAGCGGATCTGGTCGACCACTTCGCGGAACAACGTCACCACGTCGCGATTGCAGAACGTGAACACGGTGTCGAGATGCATCGCCGCACGGCTCTTCGGCATCAGACACGCGACCACGCGCGTTGCCGCCTTGTTCTTGAACAGCGCTGATGCAACCTGCAGCACCGCCTGCCGCGTGGTTCGTTCGCCCATGCCTATCAGCACGGTGCCTTTACCAATTGGCATCACGTCGCCGCCCTCGACCGACGCGCTCGCAAAACCCTCGTCCGAATCGCCCCACCAGATCTTCGCACCGGCGAACATCGGATGAAATTTGTACACCGCGCGCTGCAACAGCGTTTCCGGCTGACGGGCCGGCCAGTACATTGGATTGCAGGTCACGCCGCCATAGATCCAGCACGACGGATCGCGCTGGAACAGCGTGTTCGGAATCGGCGGCAATACGAAGTCGACGCCCCCGAACGCTTCCGTCAGAAACTCACTGACTTCACCGGCCGGCAGATCGCCGATCGAGATGCCGCCGATGAGATGGTCGGCCAGCGTTTTCGCCGGCATCTCGTCGAGCCAGGGCCGGATCGCCTGCGCGGTGCCGACACCGACGGCGTTGCCCGTGATGCGCCGGTCGAGTACGAACTTGCGTGCCTCCTTCTTTTCCATCGTCTGCGCGAGCATGTCGTGCAGTTCGAGCACCTCGACACCGCGCTCCTGCATCTTCAGCACGAAGTCGTAATGATCTTTCTGCGCCTCGTGCACCCACAACACGTCGTCGAACAGCAGGTCCTTGCAGTTACCCGGCGTCAGGCGCTGATGGGCGAGCCCGGGACGACACACCATGACCGTGCGCAGTTTGCCGACTTCCGAATGAACGCCTAATTTGGTCACGATCTCTCCTCGCTCGCTCTACAGGTCAAAGGGTAAACGACACCGATATCATCGCGTACTTCCAATCCTTGTCACCGCCCGTCAGCTGCTCCGCCGCGTTGTCGGGGTTCAACTGTGCAAGCACGGCGCTCACAAAGACTCTGTCCGTTGCCTGCCAGTCGACCATCAGATCGACTTCGTCGCCGTAGTCCTCACTGGTCACTCCGAACGACTGTGGGTTGTCGAACGTGAACTTGTAGTAGAAGAGGTTCACTGTGACCTTTTCGTGCGGCGTGACCTTCACGCGGAACATGTTGGATTCCAGGTTCGTGTTGGAGAGCGGGTAGTTGCCGGCGATCTCGCCCTGGAACCAAAACCCCCAGTCGGTGAAGCCGTATGCGAGCCCGTTGAACTCGTCGTTGAATTTTGCGTAGCGGTACGACAACGTCGGCTTCCACGCCACGTCGCTGAATTCGTACAACGCCTGTGCGTAGTACCCCTCACCGCTGATGTCGTCGCCATCCTCCTTAGCGTATTCGCCGGAGAACGTGAGCCCCGGCAACACCGTCCACGACGCACGGCCGTCGTAGACGTCGGCCTCGGCGTTGTTGCCCTGCGGATAGATGCGCATATAACTGCCGCCGAGCGTCACCGAACCGTCCTCCCCGAACGTGTAATCGGCGTTCGCGCCGCGCGCCTCACCTTGCGCACCGCCCCGTCGTGGATTGTTCTTGATCCGGAACACCTGAACATCCAGCGTCTTGCTGTCGAGACTTACGATCGCAGCGTTCTGGAACGCCTTGCGCAGACCAAGGTACCAACCGCCGCGATCGCCGCCGTCGCTGCCGCCGTCGACGATCAACATCCCGGTGCCGATCGAATAGTCGAACCGGCCGAGCTTTACCGACAGCGTGCTCTCCTCGAGTCCGGTGAACGTATCGTCCGTCTTCCAGCCGATGTGGCCCTGCTCGAGCGTCGTCTCGCTCTCCTCCGAGAGGCCGGTTGTGACGCCAGAGGCATCGTCGCCTGACGTGCGAGTATAGACACCGCTGGCTTCCGCAAAGAACGTACCGTTCCAGAGTTTCGTTTCGGCCTTCGCGCCGAACTCGGTACCGAACTCGGTCCAGTGGGCCGCGCTAACGTTCAGGAGACTGTGCGATTCACCGAACCATGACTGGTCCTGACCGAACTGGTTACCGATGACCATCAACTGCAGATCGAGCTTTGTATCGTCCTTGTTGTATAGCTCGTAGTCGCCAAAGGCCGCGGTCGCCATTGAAATCGCTGCGACGAACACGCCAACGCGCACCATCCAACTCGCCTGTATGAACATCCTTGCATCTCCCCGTTGAGGTGCCTGATCCCCTATCAGGCGAAGGTAGCTACGACTTTCCCGAACATTGTCGCCACGCGGCGCCGCTTCACCATGCCGCGGGAGCAAACTGCCGGTCGCAACGAACCCGCGTGGCGCCGTCATCGACTCGCACTCTGTGCCATCGCGGCGTCCACGCCGAAATCGCCACCCAGCGCGAGATACAGATTCACGCGCTGCACGCGCCGCTCCGATTGAACGCGGAGCAGCGCCGTGCGCGCGACGTACGTCTGCATCTGTTGCTGCAGCACCGGTCTCATGTCGGACGAACCGACGTTGTAGCGCACGCGCTCGAGTTCGAGCGCGCGCTGCGCAAGATCGACCTGCGTTGCGAGAATCGGCTCGCGGTCGCGCAGCGAAGTTTCGGTGGACAGCGCCTGCTCGACCTCGGTGAATGCTCTAAGGCCGGTCTGCGCCCACAGCGCAACGGCGTAATGCTGCTGGGCAGTCCGTGCCTCGACCTGTGCGGTCAGCTGATCGCCGTTGAAGATCGGCAGATACACCGTTCCGCCGATGCTTTTGACGATATCGTCGCGTTTGTCGAGCACGAATAGATCGCTCGAAATGTGCGACAGTCCGCCGCTCAGCGTGATCGTCGGCAGCTTGGCCGCGCGCGCTTCCTCGACCTGCGAGAATGCTGCCGCGATCCGATGTTCGGCGGCACGGACGTCCAGCCGCCGTTCGAGCAACTCGCTCGGCAATCCGGCCGGCACCTGATCCGTGAGTGCAGCGAGCGTCTGGGCCGCCTCGAGCTGCGCACCGGGATAGCGTCCCGTCAGCGTCTCGACGGCACGAACGGCTTCGCGATAGCCGAGATCGAGTTGATTGACGGAATCGCGCGCGGTCTGCAACGTCTGCTGCGCGAGCGTCACATCCAGTTCGCTACCGATGCCGATTCGCTGTCGGTGCTGCGCGAGATCGACAGCCTGCTGCGCATCGGAAACCATCTGTCGCGCGATGTCGCGCTGCAGCCGGCTCTCGATCGCAACGAACCACGCTTTTGCGAGCGTACCGGCGAGCGACTGCCGTGCGGCGGCGAGATCGGTCTCGGCCGACACGTAAGCCTCCTCGCTAGCGCGCCGCCCGTATCGCAGCCGGCCCCATACGTCCATTTCCCACGTTGCGCGCAGCAGCACGCCTGACGTGCCGGTGAAGTCGCCGCCGAGCTTGCCGCCTCCGCGTCCAAGTGCATCGACGACAGGTCCGAGACGGCCTCCGGCCGCGGTGACGTTCGCGGCGGCTTCCTCGACGCGCGCCGCCGCGAGCTGGAGATCCGGGTTGTATGCGAATGCTTCGCCAACGAGTTGCTCGAGGTGCGGATCGCCAAAAGTGCCGAGCCAGGGTTCGGCAACCTTGCCCGCGCCGGCAGCACCCTGCCACGCGTCCGGTACGACGACACCAGGTAGCGCCTGCTGTCCGATCTCCTCGCGGGCCGGCGGATCCTTCAGCGCGCAAGCCTGGATGGCCAGAGACACGCCGATGGCGAGAGCGGGAGACCAGTAGCCATGCACGATACGCATCAGTGCAGCTTCAGCACGAGATAGTCGAGCTTCGCGCCGACCCGAACGATGACCTTGCGGATGATGTGGATCATCGCGCCGCTTTGTGTATAGACCGCACCGTTACCGACGGCACCCGCCGCCAGGAACAGGTCGCGGAACTTCGGCTCGACCGTGAGCTTCACCGGAAAACGACCCGGCGGAATCGGCGCGTTACCGGTCTGTGCCAATACTGTGCTCATCGGAACCTGGCCCTGTCCTTGCGCCCAGACGATCGAGTCGACTTTCGCTTTGATGATCTGCCCTGGGTACGTCAGCAGCGTGAATTCGGCTTCGTCGCCTGGTTCGATGAGCCGCAGTTCGTTCTGGGAGAAGAGCGCTATTACCTGATATTCCGCTTCGACGAAGTTCATGACCGGTGTCGACGGAAATGCCGCGGTCATCGTACCCGGCCGAAGCGTCACATTGATCGCGTACCCATCAGCGGGCGCGTACAGCGTAGTCTGATCCAGCTCCCACTGTGCCTGCGCGAGTTGGGCGCGCACCTGCGCAACCTCGGCCTGGTCGTCACCCACTTTTGCATTGAGGCCTGCGCGAATGGACGCCTCGTTCGCCTGCGATGCGGCGAGATCCGCTTCCAGCCGTTTGACGTCCGTTTGCGCGGACTCGAGCGCGAAGCGATCGCCGGCGCCTGCCTTGACGAGTTCCAGATTCTGTCCGACCCGCGTCTTTGCGAGCCCGAGATTCACAGCAACGCTGCGGGTCTTGGCGACCGCCGAATCCAGGTCTTCGCGCGATTTCTGCGTATTGCCCTGCGCGTTTTCCAGCGACGCCTCCAGCGTTTGTACCTGGAGCCGATATGGCGTCGGATCGATCTTGAAGAGTACCTCGCCTTTCTTCACGAGCCGGTTCGGCTCGACCGGCACTTCGATCACGCGACCGCGCACCTGCGGATTGATGTTGATGACGTACTTCAGCACGCGCACGTCAGCGGACGACGGCGCGACGACGTTCAGCGTCAGGATCAACGCGGTGAGCCCGATGATAGGCAGCGTGATGACGATGACCTGCGAGGTCGCGTTCCACGGCAGCCACTTGAACTTGAAGAAGATCAGCCAGACGAAGAACGAATAGATCGCGAGCAGCAGTGCTTCCATGTCAGACCACCCCCTCGACCGGGGCGTCAGCGTGTCGTTCTTCGGCGCGTTTCAGCCGATCGCGCACGCCCCGCAACGCAGGCGTCAGCAGTCCGCGGAGTTCGAGACCGTCGAGTTCCTGCCGGACCGCGCTGACGCGTTCGAGCGGCAGCTCGCCGGCTTCGGCCTGGTCGGCATGCTCGACGAAATAGTCCTCGTGCTTTTCGGTACCGGTCGTCATCGCGACGATGGAAGGACGCGTGTAAGCCCACAACCACGCAAACGGCCACAACAGACCGCCGAAGACCAGCGACAACAGGCACAGCATGTGGATCGCTTCTTTCTGCGGATGATGGCGCCTTTCGGCCGCCTTCTGCGGCAGCACGTGCACCATCCAGAACAGTGCGATCGCCGCCGGCGGCATCACGATGAGGATGAACCACGACAGTCCGTTGGCGAAGCTGTCGAGCGCATCGCCCGACAGGAACGACGCCTGCGCGGCACTCGCCGCCAACAACATGATCGGGGCGAGCAGCGCGCTCGCCCCTCGAAAGGTCCGTCGCATCGAGATCACTCTCCAGTCAACAACTGCTCCGGCGAGACTAACCGACGCTACTTCGGAACACCCACCGATCTGAAGAACGAAACCACATCCGCATCGAATGCGCCGAATGTCGCCGTGTAAAGCGCGCCGAATTGCGGGTCCTCGTATACCTCGGTCAACGCGCGATCGACGGCGAGGCGGAAGTCGTCGTCGTTCCGGGACAGCGCCAGCGCCGACGCCGCAAACGTGTAGCGCCGCGATAGTACACGAAGATCCGGATTGCGTTTCACTGCCTCCAGAAGCTGCGCGCGGTCGCCGAACAGCACGTCGGAATGACGCTGCAGCACCGCCTCCACGCCGGCATCGTAGCTATTCACTGGCGCGACGCTCGCGGTGAGCTTCATCTTTGCGATACGCGCCCTGAGCGCGTCGATCGCCGCCGTGCCGCCGATGGCCGAGTACGTGCGGCCCTGCAAAGCCGTCGGAATCGTGCCGCGCCACAACGGCTGATAGGCCGGTGGCCGTTCCTCGAGCGTGCGTTGCAGCGCGTT
>DATJGR010000172.1:0-17740 GCA_035494855.1 Pseudomonadales bacterium
TGACCGGACTGCAAGCTCACAACGTCGGCGAGATGCGCGCAAGAAGCCGTGCAAGTCCATCGAGGCGTTTCTACGGGGAGTGTCGCAGGGTCACATCGTGGGCGATGGCGCCTCAGTTCCCGGCGCCGACGTTCTGATGGAAGTGACGGCCGCGCTGCGCCGCATCCTCCATGGGGAGAAGTCCGAGGTCGCGCTGCAGGTTGTATGCGGAGACGGAGGCAAGGTCGACCCGGTCAACCGTGACATTGCCTTTCTGTGGTACGAACTGCACGAAAAGTGCGGTTGGTCCGCCGACGCCGTAGCACGCCGAGTATCCGAAGTGTACGGCAAGAGATGAGCGAGCGGCGGTTGCGCGAGATCTCCAAGCGGCATGGCGATCCAGAGTTGTGGGCGGCCAATGATGCCGTTCGGGAGTTCTTCTCATCGGTCGCCGAGTTGGTGACGCCATGACCCACGAAGAACTAACCGTCCACGTCGAGGTGCTCGAAGAGCGCCTCGACCCATCACTACCAAATCATCCAAACGCCGCAAGAGCAGACATCACTTGTTCTCTGCTCCAGAGGCACATCTCTCGCGGTGGGGCTGGCTCAACCCAATCGCTGATCCTATGCAAGACATCGCGTGGAAAGTAGTAGGGTTCGGAGAACAGATCCATTAGGCGAAATTCTCCTGTTCTAATATCCCCATTTTGAATTTTGCCAGCATTGATGTGAGTCGTCGTCAGCAGGAGCGGTATTCCTGAGTCAACAAAGTTTCGCAGGAAACGGCGAGTGTCATCAAACGAGAAATGAAACAGGCAATCTCGACAAATCATGAGATCACACTTTGGCAGTTTATCCTTGGTTAGATCAATGTGAATGAATTCTGTCCTGAAATTCTTGTACTTTGAGTTTAGCGAGTCGACTAGCGGCAAGACTATATCGCCGCCTATGTATTCGAGATCGTTCTCCTTCAATGCGATTTTCATCCAATTGAAATCGCCGCAAGGGGCGTCGAACACTGTTTTCACTGAGTATCTTGCAAGAAGTCCGGGTAATTCCGCTCGCAGATTCGTGGTGTATTCAATCGTTGAGCCAGGGCCGCTAACACTCTCCTCGCTGCCCCAGAAGTTGTTCCTATAGATCCAGGTGAATCTATCTTGTATCCCTTCTAACGCAAGTGTGCGCCTCTCGAAGTCTGAGGCAAGCCTGCGCCTCTCGAAGTCTAAGGCAAGCCTGCGCATCTCGAAGGTCTTCCTCTGGATTGGATCAAGAAGATGCGCGCCGACCTTCTTGCTTGTTGCACGAAGACCTTCCGCCTTCAGACTAGAAATGGTCTTGGTAACAAGTTTTGACATCGTAAGGTTCATAGCAAAACGTTCCTCGCATGAGAAACATTGACTGGGCAGCGAACGCCAACTGTGGGACTGACAGTTCGACACGATAACATAGCGCCGTGTAGCGGCACGACGTCAGACTCATGCTCGAACCTGCCGACGTTACTCCATCCGTGTAGGCTTTATTGCATGTCAGACCTGTCTAACGCGAATGATCAAGACGGTTACGCAAAGGCGCAAAGGTCCAGCGAATGAAACGCGAAATGGGTGAGCCGCCAATTTTCTGATCGATCAGAAAAACTGGCGCTGATCGTCGTCAGCGCACCCACCAGTTATCGCGCGGCCTTCCAAACCTGTCGGTGAGAGAACACCGCCTTGGTACGTTGTCCTGGCGGTGGTCATGTCGTTGGTCTAGCTCCTGGTATCTGTTCTACGAGTCCTTGCCTTGCAGGCCACGTACGCTCGCCCCGGTCTGGCCGAACATGATCTTTCGCTGCGCGTCAGTCATCTCACCGGCCGGTCTGAGCGCCTTTTCCACCTCCATGCCCCTCTGTACCGCTGGCCGCGTCTTGATCGCATCGAACCAGCGGCGCACGTTCGGGTAGGTCTCCATCGATTGTTCGAAGCGCTTGTACGGCACCACCCACGGCCATGACGCCATGTCCGCGATGGAGTAGTCGCCGGCGAGAAACTCGCGCTGCGACAAGCTCCGCTCCATCACGGCGAACAACCGGTCGTATTCGTTCGCATAACGCTTGTGGGCGTAGTCGTGTTGTCCCGGGCCGCCCGGCGCATAGTTCACGAAGTGCGACAGTTGGCCGCCCATCGGACCGAGTCCGCCCACCTGCCAGAACAGCCACTGCAGCACGTCGAAGCGCTGGTGCAGTTCACGCGGCATGAATCGACCGGTCGTCTCGGCGAGATACACGAGAATCGCGCCGGATTCGAAGATCGACACCGGACCGTTCGGCGCGTCGTGATCGACCAGCGCAGGCATGCGGTTATTCGGGCTGATCTTCAGGAAGTCGGGCTCGAACTGATCGCCAAGACCGAGGTTCACCGGCCTGACGCGATACTCGAGCCCACACTCCTCGAGCATGATCGTGATCTTCCAGCCGTTCGGTGTCGGCGCGAAGTACAGGTCCAGCATGAGGGCTTCCTCGATGGGGCGAGCGGGCGACTGTATCGAACGAGCTGTGCGAATCCTACTTGGCTGCCGCGCGCAGACGATTGAACGCGTCCTTCGGTTCCCCGGCGTTCAAACGGGCGATGATCGTTTCGGCGCATTGTCGCGGCGTCGCAACGCCGGTATCGACCTCGATGTCGTATATGCAATGCGCGTGAACGCGATCGAAGTGGGAAGTCGCCGTTCCAGGAAAGCGACCGGGGCGTTTCGCTTCCCGCGCGTTCACCACGTCGATCGGACAGCGCACACCGACGAACAGAACGTCGAATCCGGCGAGCGCTTCAACGTAGTCGAACAGAAACGCAGGTTCAAACATCAGGTCGTCGATGATCACGTTGTTGCCTTCGGCCGCAAACGCCGCGATGGCCCGCCGCATTCCGCGCAATACCTGTTTTCCGAGATCGCCGAACCGCACCTCGGTGACGCGCTCGTTACCGCGCGCAACGGGCACTACGTTCAGACCGCGAGCACCGGGTGTGCCGTCGGCAGAATTCAAGCCTCGATAACGGCCACCCATGCCGTCTCGAAACTGATCGAGCGCGATGTGATGCCACGGATCGGGGAGCAATTGCTGCAGCGTAATCGCGAGCGTCGTCTTGCCGGCGCTCGACGATCCGTTCAACAGAATGATTCGACCCGCTGCCATGTTCGGCCCTTCCGTTCGGCCGCGGCATAGTATCGGCTTGCAGCGCAGCGCTCAAACCCCGGTACACTAGCGCGTTTTTTCAGAGTACCGCGGCATGCAAGGACTGTTGGGAATCGTGGTTCTGCTCGGTCTGGCATGGCTCGTCAGCGAAGACCGCCGCAACGTCAACGTGCGCGCAATCGGCGTCGGACTCGCCATGCAGTTCGTGCTGGCGCTCGCGCTGCTGCGCTTCGAACCAGTTCGCGAAACGCTTCTGCTGGCCAACCACGTGGTGTATGCCATCGAGGCCGCAACGCGCGCGGGAACCACGTTCGTGTTCGGCTTCCTGGGCGGGGGCGATCCGCCATTCGATATCAAGAACGGCGGCGCATTGTTCATCTTCGGATTCCGGATCCTGCCGCAGATCGTCGTGTTCAGCGTGCTCGTTGCTCTGACGTGGTACTGGCGAATCCTGCCGCTCGTCATCAAGGGTTTCGCATGGATCCTGCACCGCACGCTGGGCGTCGGCGGAGCGGTGGGCGTCGGCGCCGGGTCGAGCATGTTCGTCGGCATGGTCGAGGCACCGCTGGTGATTCGCGCTTATCTGAAAAACCTGTCGCGCTCGGAGTTCTTCATCGTGTTGACGGCGGGCATGTCGACGGTGGCCGGCTCGATCATGGTGCTGTATGCGAACGTGTTGCGCGACGTCATCGACGGCGCACTCGGCCACATCCTGATCGCCTCGGTCATCAACGTCATCGGCGCGATCGTGATCGCGCGCATCATGATTCCGTCTTCTGAAGCCACCGAAGGTGGCGATGTCGCCGATACGTTGAAGTACGGCAGTGTGATGGACGCGATCTCACGCGGCACCACTGACGGATTGCGACTGGCCGTAAACGTTGGCGCGATGCTGGTGGTGCTGGTCAGTCTCATCGCGCTACTCAACGCGATCATCGGGGTGTTCGCGGTCGGCGGAGAAGCACTGACGCTGCAACGAATCATGGGTTGGCTTTTCGCACCCATCGCCTGGCTCATCGGCATTCCGTGGGTGGAAGCGACCCAGGCCGGCGCGCTGCTCGGTACCAAACTGGTGCTCAACGAACTGGTGGCGTACATCCAGCTCGCGGCGGTTCCGGTAACGGATCTCTCGGCACACAGCCGCACGATCCTCACGTATGCGTTATGCGGGTTCGCGAACTTCGGCAGCCTCGGCATCACGTTGGGCGGCGTCGGCGCGCTGGTGCCTGAACGCAGAGCCGAGCTGTTCCAACTGGCGCCGAGGACGCTGATCTCGGGAACGATCGTCAATTGCATCACCGGCGCGATCGTCGGCCTGGTTTACCCAGCCGTCGGTTGAAACGCGCGCGCGGCGTCGATGATGCGGTGCAGACCTTCGTCGTCGACATCGAGGTGAATGACCCAGCGCGGTCCGCGGATGCGGATCTGCTGCTTCTCGAAGTGCTTCGTCAACGCAACGAGGTCTCTCGACGCGAGTTCGACGAACACCATGTTCGTCGCGCAACGTACTTTGCCGGCGAAAACGCCGAGGTCGCCGAACGCTGCAGTGAGCCGCGCGGCCCGAGCGTGGTCCTGCTCGAGTCGCTCGACGTGATGGTTCAGCGCGTGAATCCCCGCCGCAGCCAGCACGCCGGACTGTCGCATGCCGCCACCGAGCATCTTGCGCCAGCGTCGTGCGGAGCGGACGAATTCGACAGAGCCGCACAGCACCGAGCCGGCCGGCGCGCCGAGACCTTTCGACAAACACACCGACACGCTGTCGAATCCGGCCGTCAGCGTCGTCACCGGTACGCGTTGCGACACGGCCGCGTTGAACACGCGCGCGCCGTCGAGATGCATGGCCAGCTTGCGACGGTCGCACAGCGCGCGAGCACGTGGCACGTAGTCCAGCGGTAGCGCTGCGCCCGCCAGCGTGTTCTCGAGGCACAGCAAGCGGGTCTTCGCGAAATGGAAGTCGTCCGGCTTGATGGCCGCCTCGACGGCGTCGAGATCGAGCGTGCCATCTGATTGAAAAGGAAGGGGTTGCGGTTGGATTCCACCGAACACGGCGCCGCCGCCCCCTTCATATTTGTACGTGTGGGCCTGCTGGCCGGCAATGTACTCGTCGCCGCGGCCGCAATGCGTCAGCAATGCGAGCAGATTCGACATCGTGCCGCTCGGCACGAACAGCGACGCAGCGAATCCGATGCGCTCCGCCGCGAGCGCTTCGAGCGCGTTGACGGTCGGGTCTTCTCCATAAACATCGTCGCCGACGTCGGCATTCGCCATCGCGTTGCGCATCGCCGCGGTCGGACGAGTGACGGTATCGGAACGCAGGTCGATCCAGTTCATCGCCATCGATTACAGCGCGTCGAGGAACTGCATCACGGCCGCATTGAATTCGCGCGGGCGATCGATGTTCGACGCGTGCCCGGCGCCGTCGATCACCACGCGTGTTGCGCCGGGAATCTTGCCCGCCATGTAATCGGTGGCGGCGAGGAACGGCTGATCGAGTGCGCCGACCAGCACCAGCGTGGGCACGCGGATCTCCGGCAGGCTCGCCATAACGCGGCCGTCAGTTTGAGCGAGCATGCCCCGCGCGGCGTGTGCGAGACCTTGCGCCGACCGATGCCGGCTCACGGCAACTTCACCGCTGGCCGACAATGCCGCAAGTCCTTTTGTTTCGAGCTCTTTCGCACGCGCCGACGCAATGCGGTTCCAGCCGGCGCGACCGTCGTCGCTGCGATAACCCGGACCGGTATCGAACAGCATCAGTGCCCGTACACGGTGCGGGAACGCTACGTTGAACGACAACGACATGTAGCCGCCGAGCGACAGGCCGCCGATTACCGCGGTGGGCGCATCTACGGCGTCGAGCAACGCGGCCATGTCGCCGGTCGTCAATGCTTCCGAGTATTCGGCAGGATTCACGGGACTATCGCTGTCGCCGTGTCCGCGCATGTCCCAAGTGACCAGTTTGTGCGAGGCGCTCAACGGACCGATCTGACCCGCCCACATCGCAGACGTCGCACTGTAGCCGTGGCTCAGCAACAACGCGGGGCCGGACCCGTGCACCTCGTAATAGATCCGTACGCCGTCGCGATCGAGATAGGCCATGCCGCAGTCCTCGTTGTTGAATTATCGGTTCAGGAAGTTCAGCGGTAGCCCCGGTCCTTCCCAATCCATCGCCAGCAGATCGCCGACCGACGATGCGGTGATGTATGCAGTGCTCAATCCGGCGCCGCCGAAGCAGATGTTGGTAGTCAGCGGGTCCGGCACGGACACGAATCGCGGCGGCGCACCGCTGGGCGAGAGAATTGAAATGCCGCCATTGATGAGCGTAGCCACGCAGACGTTCCCAGCCGCATCCACGGCCAGCGAGTCGTACATGTAGAAGCCCGTGATTCCCTGCAGCAGGCGTCGCTCTGGCGCGACCTGTCCTGGCGTACTGATTTTGTAGGCCCACAACCGGCCCGGAACCGTCTCTGCCACATAGAGTTCGTCTTCGTCGCGCGACAGTCCGATTCCGTTAGGCCCCTCGAGCGGAAAGATCGCTTCGGTGATTCGACCGCCGTCTGCGCGAGCGTAGAAGACGCCGGTTCGGTCGCGATCGCGCGGGCGGGTCTTGCCGTGGTCGGTGAACCAGAAGCCGCCGCTGCGATCGAACACGATGTCGTTCGGACCGCACAGTTTGCGGCCCTCGCACGAGTCGTAAATCGTCTCGAATTTTCCGCTGTTCAGGTCGACGCGCTGGATGCTGCCGCCGCGATAATTGTCCGGCTGCTCACTCGGATAGAGACGGCCATTGCGCTCGATCCATTTGAAACCGCCGTTGTTGCACACATAGCACTTGCCGTCGGGTCCTATCGCGGCGCCGTTCGGCCCGCCGCCCAGTTCCGCGATCACCTCAACGGCGCCGTTGGCGCTCACACGCGAAAGCGTTCCGCGACCGATCTCGACGAGCACTACCGAGCCGTCGGCCATCGCGATGGGACCTTCGGGAAATCGCAGACCTCGGGCGACAGTACGGAAACTCATGGCGGGCTCCTGGCTGCGTGGCAGACCGGATGCTATGGTCAAAATCGATGTTAACCCGGATCAACACCATGCGCAGCGTCGTGCTCGCGGCAGCGATTCTGCTGACCGCCTGCTCCAGCAACACGGTCAACACCCAAGAGCGCGCGAGCAGGCTGGCGCGCGATGCGGTCATCGTCGATACCCACATCGACGTACCGATCCGCGTCGAGATGAGTGGCGAGGATGTCACGCAGGCGACCGAGGCGGGCAACTTCGATTATCCGCGCGCGCACGCCGGCGGACTCGACGTACCGTTCATGTCGATCTTCATTCCGGCGAGCGTGGATGAAGCGGGCGGAGCACGCGCGCTCGCCGACAAACTCATCGACCAGGTCGAAGCGATGGCAAAACGCGCCCCGACCGAGTTCGCGTTGGCGACCTGCGTTGCCGACGTGCGACGCAACGTCGCTGCCGGCCTGATCTCGTTGCCGATGGGCATGGAGAACGGCGGACCAATGGCCGCAGGCGACGACGCGCCGTTGCATTTCTTCGAACGCGGCATTCGCTATGTGACGCTCGCGCACGCCAAGTCGAATGCGTTCTCCGATTCGTCGTACGACCACGATGAACACTGGCAGGGATTGTCAGAAGCAGGCCGCGCGCTCGTCGTGCGCCTCAACGATCTCGGCATCATGGTCGACGTATCGCACATCTCGGAACGCGCGTTCTGGCAGGTAATGGACGCGTCGAAGGCGCCGGTGATCGCGTCGCATTCGTCTGCGCGGTTCTTTACGCCCGGGTTCGAACGCAACATGAGCGACGACATGATAAAAGCGTTGGCGTCGCGCGGCGGTGTGATGCAAGTGAACTTCGGAAGCTCGTTCGATACTGCCGCAGCGCGTGCGTGGGCCGAGACATTCGACGCCGCCGCCAAGGCCTACCAAACCGAGCAACACGTCGCCCCGTTTTCCGAAGAGAGTCGGGCGTTTGCGAAGACTTATGCCGTGGATCATCCGTTTCCATTCGCGAGCGTCGACGACGTGGTCGACCACATCGATCACATCGCCAGGCTCGTTGGCGTGAAGCATGTCGGAATCGGCTCCGACTTCGACGGCGTCGGCGACACGCTACCCGTCGCGCTCAAGGACGTATCGATGTATCCGAACCTGATCGCGCGCCTGTTCGCGCGTGGCTACAACGCCGCGCAGATCCGGTTGATCCTCGGTGAAAACCTGTTGCGGGTGTGGTCGCAGGTGGAGACTTTCGCGCAGCGCCACGGCGGTCAGATCCGTTGCGCTGGTGGTTGACCAGCGCTGCACCGTTTGCTTTCACCGGTTGCCTTATGCACAGGAGGCTTGCTTCGGCGCTGGGGTTACACCATCTCATGCTGATTCTGGATACAGCGCTCAATACCTTGAAAAATAACGACTAATTCGAGAACATTAATCACTTTGAGATGACAGGCCGGCAGAATGCGCCGGCAGCCGGGATTTAATCCCCAGACTTATCCACAACGTTCGGACCGCCAACCCACCATTTCGCCGGGAGAAATCGCTCGTACAAATCGGCTTCCGGCGTACCCGGATCGGGATGAAAGTCGTATTGCCAGGCCGCAAGGGGAGGGAGAGAGGCGAGCACCGACTCGACGCGGCGCCCGGACTGCAGGCCGTATTTGGTGCCCCGATCGATCGCCAGATTGAATTCAGCGTATCGGCCGCGCCGATAGAGTTGAAAGCACCGTTCGCGTTCGCCGCTCGGCATGTGCACGCGGCGCTCGAGAATCGGCAAGTACGCGGGCAGAAAGTGATCTCCCACCGACCTCACGAATGCAACGCTCCGCGCGAATCCGCCACGCGTCCAGTCGTCGAAGAAGATTCCACCGACACCGCGCGGCTCGTTGCGATGCGGCAGGAAGAAATAGCTGTCGCATGCCTGTTTCAGCTCTGGATACAGCGATGCACCGAACGGCGCGCACGCATTCAGCGCCTGTTGATGCCAGTGAACGCAATCGTCTTCGTATCCGTAATACGGCGTCAGATCGAATCCGCCGCCGAAGTACCACACGGGCTCTTGCGTCTCGACGAGGAAGAAACGCAGGTTCATGTGCGTGGTCGGCGCGTGCGGATTGCGTGGATGCACGATCAGCGAGATGGCCACTGCCTGAAACCCGTGGCCGACCAGGTGCGGGTTGCGCTCGGTCGCCGCGGGCGGCAGCGAAGCACCCACACTGTGTGTGAATTGCACCGCAGCTTTCTCAAGGTGCGTTCCGCCCTCGATCACGCGCGGCCTCGCGACGCCGCCACCCGGCGACGCGCTTTCGTCGCCACGAAACCTCTGTGCGCCGTCGAGTTCTTCGAGCCGCGCGCAGATCGATCGTTGCAGCTCGCTGAAGTAGTCGCGCACGACCTGGATGTCCGGCGCTTCGCTCATATCACGCGCTCCGAGCGGAATCGGGCGATCGCTGCCTCACCATAGCCGAGCTCCTTCAGGATCGAATCGGTGTGCTCGCCGAGCAACGGCGCTCGATGGCGAATGGTCGGCGGTGTTTTCGACATGCGGATCGGCGTGACGGCAACCGGCGCCGGTTTGTCGAGGCCCGGGAAGTCCACGCTCGCGAGCAGTTGCGCGGCGCGTACGTGTTCGTTGTCGAGCGCTTCCTGCGGCGACAGCACCTCGCCGCAGGGCAACCGCGCCGCCTCGAGCGCCGCGATCGCTTGTGCCGTCGTCCGCTCGGCGCACCACCTCGCCATGCGCTCGCTGATCACGTCACCGTGGTCGCCGCGACCTTCGTCGGTCGCGAAGCGCGGGTCGGTCAGCCAATGCGGTTCCTCCATCAGTCGAGCCCATCGTTCGAACAGCGGATTGCCGACGACGGATACGAGTAGCCAACCGTCGCGCGTCCGATACGTATCCGACGGCGCCGCCGTCTGACCTCGATTGCCGGTGGCGACACGATCCTTGGCAAGCAACGCCTGTTCGATCAGCGTGCCGTTCATGATCGTCAGCGCCGAACGCAGCAGGCTCGCCTCGACGTGTTGGCCTTCGCCGGTCGCGCGGCGATGCAGCAGCGCAGCGAGCGTGCCGAAGGCAGAGAAACCGGCGGTGCTGTAATCGACATACGGAGAGAAATTCTTCGTCGGACTACCCGCCTCACCGGTGAGGTACATATTGCCCGACAGCGCCTGCGCGACGCCGTCGAAACCGACCCGTTCCGCGTAAGGACCCGGCCCACCGAACGCGGTGGCGGTCGTCAGGATGATGTCGGGCTTAACCGCGACGAGCGACGCGTAATCGAGCCCCATCTCCACCAATGTCGCGGGCGGCAGGTTCGCGATCACGACGTCCGCGGTAGCGACCAGACGTTTGAGAATCTCCGCCCCGTCGCGCGTGCGCGGATTCAGCGTCATGCCGCGTTTGTTGCGACCCCATTGCATGAAGCCGGCGCCATCGCCGCCTTTGGCGACAGGCGTGGTCCAGCGGTCTTCGCCGCCGTCGACCTTCTCGATGCGAATGACGTCCGCACCGAGATCCGACAGCAGCGTCGCGCAGAACGGCCCGGCAATGTAGCGACCGAAATCGAGAACTCGAATTCCTGCAAGCACGGCAGCCATGTTGAATCCATCGCGCGGAAGATCATTCGTATTATGCCCGATCGACCGTGCGTGCCGACTTGCTGGCGCACCTGCGTAGACTGCTGCGACGTCACCTGCGCGGCGTTGTCGCTCGAGGGGTTCGTGGCTACTATCGGCCGCCTGTCTCGAACGTCGATGTATCTGCGGAGGGCACGTGGTCGGAATCACAGCTTTTGGCGGCTACGTGCCGCGTCTGCGCCTCGCTCGCAAAGCGATCGTTGCCGCTCACGTGTGGGCCGATCCGGGACTGAAGGGCAAGGCTCGCGGCGAGCGTTCGATGTGCAATTGGGACGAAGACGCGGTGACCATGGGCGTGGAAGCCGCCCGCAATTGTCTCGCTTCGACTTCCGTTTCGCCCGAGGCGATTCTGTTCGCCAGCACCAGCGCGCCCTTTGCGGACCGTCAGAACGCGGGGATCATCAGTACCGCGTTGTCGCTCGGCGAAGACATCGCGTCAGTCGACGTCGGCGCCTCGCAGCGAGCAGGCGTTACGGCGCTCATTCAAGGCATGGCCGCGGTGCAGAGCGGCATATATCAGAGCGCGCTCGTCGTGGCCGCGGACAAACGCAGAACAAAGGCGGCGAGCCCTGGCGAACTGGCATTCGGCGACGGCGCAGCAGCGGTGACGATCGGTAACGGCGAGGTGTTGCTCGAATTCGTGGCCGCGCATTCGGCGACGGTCGACTTCGTCGATCACTTCCGCGCTGCCGGCGAAGACTTCGATTACACCTGGGAAGAGCGTTGGATCCGCGACGAAGGACTGGCGAAGATCGTTCCGCCGGTCATCGCGAAGGTCCTGCAAAAGTCGGGCATTAGCGCCTCGAAGATCACCCACTTCATCATGCCGAGCACGATCGGGCGGGCAGTCGCCGGCATCGCCCGGCAAGCCGGCGTGCCGGCAGATGCCGTGCGCGACAACCTCGATGCGATCTGTGGCGAAACCGGCGCCGCGCATGCATTGGTGATGCTGCTCCACGCCGTCGAGACCACGGTCAAACCCGGCGACACGTTGCTCGTGGTCGGGTTCGGGCATGGTTGTGATGCGATTGTTCTGCGCGCAACGCACGCGTTGGCGTCGTTCAAGTCGGCTTGTGGCATCGTTGCGGCATTGGCAAACCGTCAGGAAGAAACGAATTATCAGAAGTACCTTGCGTTCAACGACCTGATCGCGCTGGAAAAAGGCATGCGCGCCGAGCGCGACGACTACAAGACGGCAATGACCGTCACTTACCGCAAGCGCGACATGCTGCTTGGACTGGTCGGTGGGCGGTGCACGCAATGCGGCACGCTGCAGTTTCCGCGCACCGACATCTGCGTGAATCCCCAGTGCAAGGCGATGCATACGCAGGAACCGTACAGCTTCCGCGACGAGCGTGCGTCGGTGTTGACGTGGTCCGCAGACTATCTGACCTACACCGCCGATCCGCCGTCGCACTACGGCATGATCACATTCGACAACGGCGGCCGTTTCATGACCGACTTCACGGACGTGAACGTCGGCGAAGTCGACGTCGGAGTCGCGGTCCGCATGATGTTTCGAATCAAGTCGTTCGACCATCTGCGCGGCTTCGTCCGCTATTTCTGGAAAGCCGTGCCGGTGCGCGCGGCCGCGGCCAAAAGCCAAGCTGCGTAGCAAAGCGAATTCACAGACGTTCAGGAGACCGACATGGCGCGAGGCATCAAGGACAAGGTAGCGATTCTCGGGATGGGTTGTTCCCAGTTCGGTGAGCGCTGGGAAGCGGGTGCCGAGGAACTGATGGTGGAGGCGTTCGCCGAGGCGATGGCGGACGCCGGCATCGACCAGAGTCAGATCGACGCCGCCTGGTTCTCGACCCACTACGAAGAAATCAACGTCGGCAAAGGCGGTTTGCCGTTGTCGATCGCATTGCGGCTGCCGAACATCGCGGTGACGCGGGTCGAAAACTTCTGCGCGTCGGGTTCGGAGGCGTTCCGCGGCGCGGTGTACGCGGTGGCTTCCGGCGCATGCGACATCGCACTGGCGTTGGGCGTCGAGAAGCTGAAAGACACGGGCTACGGGGGACTGCCGGGCAACCTCGGTGGAACGCTGGCGCCGCAGTGGTCGGCGAACGGTTCAGCGCCGGGCAACTTCGCGCAGCTCGCCAGCGCATACCGCGCCAAGCACCGGGTCAATCGCGACGATCTCAAGCGCGCCATTGCGCACGTGTCGGTGAAGAGCCACGCCAACGGCGCAAAGAATCCGAAGGCACACCTGCGCAAACCGATTACCGAGGATGAGGCGCTCAACGCACCGATGATCGCGGAGCCGCTCGGTCTGTTCGATTGCTGCGGCGTTTCCGACGGCGCCGCGTGCGCGATCCTGACGACACCCGAAATCGCGAAGCGCCTCGGCAAGCATCACATCGTTTCGGTCAAGGCGTTGCAGTTGGCGCTGTCCAACGGGTCGGAGGCCGGTCACAACAGCTGGGATGGAAGCTACTTCCACACCACCCGCATTGCCGCAACCAAGGCATACAAGGAAGCCGGCATCGACAATCCACGCGACCAGGTGAGCATGTTCGAGTGTCACGACTGCTTTTCGATCACGGAACTCGTAACGATGGAGGACCTGCAGCTGTCGCCCGAGGGCGGCGCGATCAAGGACGTGATGAACGGCTTCTACGATGCCGATGGACAGATTCCGTGTCAGATCGACGGCGGACTGAAATGTTTCGGCCATCCGATCGGCGCGTCCGGCATTCGGATGCTGTACGAGATGTATCTGCAGTTGCAGGGTCGCGCCGCTGAGCGGCAGCTCGCCAACCCCTCGATCGGCATGACGCACAACCTTGGCGGCTCACCGATGTCGAACGTCGCCGCCGTGTGCATCATAGGCGCATACGACTGACTTCCACCGATGTCAGCACAGCCGCGCGTCTGCTCGACGTCGCGGATGGTCTGCTGCGCAGCGCGGCATCGTGCGTTCGTGCACGCTTCGGGGATGCAGCCATCGACGACGCCCAGCTGCAGCTCTACGACCTCGCGCTGTCGCGCGCGGAACTGGCGGCGAGCGGCTCGATGACCACGCTCGCGCTTCGCGCGGATTCGACCGACATCGAACGGCGCGTCGCGTGCGCGTTCTGCGCGGAGACACTCTCGAGTTTCCGTCATCGTCTATCGGTTCGTCCTGCCGACTACGGGATGACCTCTGCAGATCTTCGGCCGATGGACGATCCGTTCGTTGCGTCGCAACTCGCTGCGGATGAACTCACCGCGCTGGGGCGCGATCTTGTGGGCGCGTCCGGTACGTTGCCGTACCGTCTCGACGACGAGAAGCGCCTGATGCGCGATACGTTCCGTCGGTTCGCGGACGAGGTGGTACGCCCACGCGCGGCGGCCATTCATCGAACGGACTCGATGATCCCCGACGAGATCATCGAGGGGTTGAGGCGCCTCGGCTGCTTCGGGCTGTCGATTCCGGAACGCTTCGGCGGACTCAAGCCGGACCACAGCGAAGATAGCCTCGGCATGATTCTGGCTACCGAAGAGCTGTCCCGGGGCTCACTCGGCGCGGCCGGAAGCCTCATCACCCGTCCGGAAATCGTTGCACGCGCGCTGCTGGAAGGCGGCACCGCGGCACAGCAGGCACGTTGGTTGCCGGCGCTCGCCGCAGGCGATCCGTTCTGCGCGGTCTCGGTTACGGAGCCTGGTACTGGATCCGACGTGGCGGCGGTATCGTTGCGTGCGAAGCGTGTCGATGGCGGCTGGCGTCTGAACGGTGGCAAAACCTGGTGCACGTTCGCGGGCAAGGCGGGCGTGATCCTCGTGCTCGCGCGCACCGATCCTGATGTCCGCCCGCTGCATAAAGGCCTGTCGCTGTTCCTGGTGGAGAAGCCAAGCACCGACGCTGACGAGTTCGTTCACCATTCGAACGGCGGCACCGTCACCGGCCGCGCAATTGCGACGATCGGCTATCGCGGCATGCACTCGTTCGAAATGTTCTACGACGAGTTCTTCGTGCCGGACACGCATCTGGTCGGCGAGCAAGAAGGCGAGGGCAGGGGCTTTTACTTCACGATGCGCGGATTCTCGGGCGGACGCCTGCAGACGGCCGCGCGTGCGTGTGGCCTGATGCAAGCCGCCTTCGATAGCGCGGTCGCATACGCGCAGAATCGCACGGTGTTCGACCGCAAGGTCGCCGACTATCCGCTGACGCAGGCAAAGTTCGCGCGCATGGGAATGTACATCGCGGCCTGCCGTTGCTTCTCCCACGCGGTTGCGCAGGAGATGGACAAGGGCGCAGGTCAGATCGAAGCAAGCCTCGTCAAACTGCTCGCATGCCACCTGGCCGAGTGGGTGAGCCGTGAAGCGATGCAGATTCACGGCGGCATCGGATATGCAGAGGAAACCGACGTGAGCCGCCTCTACGTCGACGCGCGCGTGCTGTCGATCTTCGAAGGCGCCGAGGAAACGCTTGCACTGAGGGTGATCGGAAAGGCGCTGTTGGAATCCAACTAACGAATCGAGGAGGGGTGATGTCCATCCACGGAACGGTATCGAAAGGGTTTGAGAGGGTTCGCGATGCGTTCGAAGCGAACTTCCGCGAATGCGGCGAAGTGGGCGCAGCATTCTGTCTCCATGTGAAAAGCCGCAAGGTCGTCGATCTGTGGGGCGGCCTCACCGACGTGAAGGGCAAAACGTGGAAGGAGAACACGCCCGCACTCGTGTTCTCCACGACGAAAGGCGCTACTGCGATTTGCGCAATGATGCTGGTCGACCAGAAGCGTCTCGATGTCGACGCACCGGTGGCCCAGTACTGGCCCGAGTTCGCCGCAGGCGGTAAGGCCGACATCCCGGTGCGGATGCTGTTGAACCATCAGGCGGGGCTGCCAGTGGTGGACCCACCGCTCACGCGTGCGCAGGTACTCGATGTCACTCCGGTCGTCGAGGCGCTTGCGGCGCAGACGCCGGTCTGGCCGCCCGGAAGCCGTCACGGTTATCACGCGCTCACCTACGGCTGGCTCGTTGGCGAGCTCGTGCGGAGAATCACCGGTAAAACGATCGGTCGCTTCTTCAATGACGAAGTCGCAGAACCTCTAGGGCTGGAGTTCTGGATCGGGCTTCCGGCTGATGTCGAACCGCGGGTGGCGCGACTCGTCAGTGCTCCGCCGCCCACCGATCCCGCGATCCTCGCGCAGATGGCCGCCCTGTTCGGGCCGGACACGCTTGCCGGGCGCGCACTGTCGCTGAATGGCGCAATGAGCGGTCCGCCGGGAGACTCGATCTTCAACCTGCCGGAAGTGCACCGTAGCGAAATCCCGGCCGCCAACGGAATCACGACGGCGCGATCGCTGTCGCGTCTTTATGCCGCCTGCATCGGTACCGTGAAAGGGACGCGGCTCTTCGGCAAGCGCACGTTGGACAAGGCGTTGAAGATTCAAAGCGACGCGCCCGACGCGGTGCTGGGGCTGCGAACGACCTTCGGTCTCGGATTCATGCGCACCGGGCCGGAAATTCAGATGCTCGGACCGAACTCGTTCGGTCACGCGGGTGCAGGTGGGTCGCTCGGGTTCGGCGATTTCGACAGCGGGGTCGGATTCGGCTACGTGATGAACCAGATGGGCAGCGGATTACTGATCGATCCGCGCGCTGCGCGATTGATCGGCGCCGTCAAGGAATGCCTGTGACACCGAGGCAATCGCATCGGGTTAGAATCCGCCGCTTTGCATTGACGGGGTAAGTGCTTGGACATGTCATTCAGCGAGGCCGATCGCACGTTCCAGCAGGAAGTGCGCGCATGGCTCGCCAACGCGTGGCCGGAAGAGGTGCGCAGACGTCAGGCGCGTAGCGCGCAGGGCCGCCTGTCCAAAGAAGACCACGTGCGCTGGCAGAAAGCGTTGGCCGCGAAGGGCTGGGCCGCAGTCGATTGGCCCGCGGAACACGGCGGCGCCGCGTTCACACCGACGCAGAACTACATCTTCGACCTCGAACGCGCGCGCGTCGGTGCACCCGCAGTGATGCCGTTCGGCATGACGATGGTCGCGCCAGTGATCATGAAGTTCGGTACAGACGAGCAAAAGCGCCGTTTTCTGCCCGACATTCTCAACACCAACGTATGGTGGTGTCAGGGCTACTCGGAACCGGGGTCGGGTTCCGATCTCGCCTCGCTGCGTACCAAGGCCGAGGACAAAGGCGATCATTTTCTCGTCAATGGGGTGAAGACCTGGACGACGCTGGCGCAATACGCCGACTGGATCTTCTGTCTGGTGCGCACGAGCCAGGAAGTGAAACAGCAGATGGGTATCAGTTTTCTCCTGATCGACATGCACACACCCGGCGTAACGGTGAACCCCATCGTCACGCTGGATCAGCCTCCAGTCGGTCACCAGGAAATCAACATGGTCTACTTCGAGAACGTGATCGTGCCGAAAGAGAATCTGATCGGCGAAGTAGGGAAGGGATGGACCTGCGCCAAGTATCTACTCGAGTTCGAACGCGGCAATGCCTACTCGCCGACGCTGAAGGGCGTGCTTGCGCAGATACGCGCGATGGGTGCCATCGAGAAGAACGGCTACGGCGAAACGCTCGACGCTGACGCGGCATTCAAGGCGCGCGTCGACGACATTGAAGTGCAGGTGCTCGCCATGGAGTTCACGGAACTGCGCATCCTCGGGGCGCTCGCTGCCGGCCAGAACGTCGGGCCCGAATCGTCGCTTCTGAAGACCCGCGGGACGGAACTGCAGCAGGCCATCACCGAGCTCGCGCTCGAAGCGTCCGGCTATTATGCCGGTCCATTCGACGCATCCACGCCAGCCGATGGCGACGACTTCCAGCCGATAGGGCCGCAGCATGCAAACGGTGTCGCCCAGGACTACTTCAACACCCGGAAAGTGTCGATCTACGCGGGGTCGAACGAAATCCAGCGCAACATCATGTCGAAGCTGGTGTTGGGGCTGGGCTGAGCCGTCAGCGGAGTTTCAGCAGCAACATCAGGAGCAACGGCGTTC
>DATJGR010000173.1:0-7034 GCA_035494855.1 Pseudomonadales bacterium
GTGCTCAAACAACTTTACTGAGGCGCCAAGGCGATTCGACACCTTGGGACGCTGTTCCGAATCCGTGTCTAGTACGAGCGCTCGATGATGTCTCGAGCGATCGCGTGCAGCGGGCCTGATTCGATGCGTGCGTGGTGCAGCGCGTCGATCGCTTCCCGATGCAATGCCGCAGCGCGTTCGCGCGCCGCAGCGATGCCCAGCAATCCCGGAAACGTGTTCTTTCCCAACGCGGTATCGGCGCCGGCGCGCTTGCCGATGCGTTCCGTGGTCCCGGTCGCATCGAGCAGGTCGTCCACCACCTGAAACGCGAGGCCCACAGCGCCCCCGAATCGGCGCAGCGCCGTTCGCGTAGCCGGATCGGCGCCGGCCGCAATCGCACCGAGGTCGACGGCAGTCGTCAGCAATGCGCCGGTTTTCGCGCGGTGCATCGATTCGAGCGCGTCGATCGACAGGGCGCGCCCGGTTGCGTCCATGTCGAACGTCTGCCCGCCAACCATGCCGCTCCATCCGACGGCACGGGCGAGCAATCCGATCATCTCTACGCGTGCGTCGAACGGCAGCGATGCATCGCCGCTGATCGTCTCGAAGGCGAGCGCCTGCAACGCATCGCCGGCCAGAATGGCCACGGCCTCGCCGAACGCGACGTGTACGGTCGGTCGTCCGCGCCGCAGGTCGTCGTCGTCCATCGCCGGCAGATCGTCGTGAACCAACGAATAGGCATGGATGAATTCGACCGCGCACGCGGGTGCGAGCGCGTGCGTCGGATCCGCGCCGAGACTCGCCGCGGTCGCGCACGTCAGCAGCGGCCTGATGCGTTTGCCGCCGCCGAGCGTTGCGTATCGCATCGCTTCGACCAATCGCGGCGCGAGTTCGTCGTACCCAGGCAAGCGTGTGGACAGGCCCGTTTCGATCAGCTCGAGGTAGTGTGCAAGGAATGCGGAGTCAGACGTCATCGTCGTGCTCGAATTCGTCGGCGTCGACGTCCTCGAGCGCGAGTCCCTGTTCGGTTTCGGTCAATGCCTGCACGCGCAGTTCGGCGTCTTTCAGCGCCTTCTGACAATCGCGTGTGAGCGCAACGCCGCGCTCGAAGGCTTTCAGCGACTCCTCCAGCGACATTTCGCCGGTTTCCATGCGCTCGACCAGCTGCTCGAGTTCTTCGAGCGCCGCTTCGAAATTGACCGTCGGTTCGGTGGCCATGGCGCGACGTTAACCGCGCCCGTCGGCCGCGGTCAACGACGGGGTTCCGCGGAAGCGGATTGTGGATTTGAAACCGCAGGAGCTGATCGAGGGAGTCGTGCAGCCGATGCGGCGCGCAAAGGGACCCCATGGCGCTGCAGATGTGCTTGGACCAGCGGCGGTTCACGGATGCCGGTTGTGCAGACTCGCGTCGGTCAGTTCCCAACGATACACCAGAGGGGCGGATCGGGAACCGAGGCGCCGAACTGGTCGAGCAGAGTCTCAGTGGCAACGCGCGCCACGACCGGAATGCGCTGCGCGGCGACACGCCGGGGGCTCGATCGGCTGAGAGAACCGACTCGCCGCTTCAACCTGAAGCGGACGAGGTCTACTGATCCACGATCAGGCTCGCCGGTTTGCGTGGCGCGCGCTGTGGCAGCGGACTCGGTGGTGAGGTGGCGCGCTCCCGCTGGCGGCGTTGAGTGCGGTTGAGACGATCCTGGCTGATCAGCCGACTCTCCGAACGATCAATCACTTCCGTGTAATTCGTAATACTGCTAGGAGATGGCCACTATATCTCATTGATCCAGGTGGACAAAGTGAATTCCCATTTCTCTTCCTGAAACGCTTTCCGTAAGCTTCGAGCGGCATTCAACCAAGCGGAGACAGCATGCGGGTATTGATTGGGCTCATCACGGCGGCATTCGCGTTATCGGCGGCAGCGGACCAGAACGCGATCGACTACCGCAAACATACGATGGACGCGGTCGGCGGTCACATGAAGGCACTCGGTGCGATCGCGAAAGGAGAGGTCGACGAGAAGGACCACATTCCGGTGCACGCCGCGAGTCTCGCGGGTTTGTCGCACATTGCGCCCGATGTTTTCGGTGCCGATACGAGAGAAGGGGACACCGACGCGTTGCCGAAGATCTGGGAAGACCCCGCTGCATTCAAGGAGCGGCTCACCGCATTTCAAACCGCGGCGGACGATCTCGATGCGGTCGTGAAGAGCGGCGACATGTCGAAGTTCGGCGCCTCGCTCGGTGCGCTCGGCAAAGCCTGCAAGAGCTGTCACGACACCTTCAAGAAGGAGTGACCGACGACCGGTGAGCGATCAGGCCCAGCGCGCCGCGAGCCAGATCAGCGCCGCCGCGGCGAGAACGGTCGCCGCCGCTTGCCACCAGCGATGCTGGACGATGGCAGGAAGTGCCGATCGTTGGCGGCCGTGCAGCATCGATAGCGCGATCGGGTCACGACGCGTTGCGTACCACCCGATCGCGACGACGTGCACCGTGACCAGAGCCAGTACGACCCAGAACACGCGGGTGTGAATCGCGGTCGCGAGATCGACGCCGCGGCTGCTGACCCGATCCGCGTACGGACCGTCGGTGAGAATGTCGTCGCTCGAGAACAGTCCCGAGATGGCCTGCACCAGTACCGCGCCGGACATCGCGAGGGCCATCGCGGCCGCCGGCGCGGAATGCGCGTAGCCGCGTCGGGGTGCGCCGCGCAAGTGTCGCCACACCGCAGCGGCCGATGTCCGGTATTGGTCGAAGCGAACGTAGCGACCACCCCATAACGCCCAAGCCAGACGGAACAGCAGCAGTCCGAGCAACGTCACGCCGCTCGCGACGTGCACATCCATTAGGTCACTGTCGCCGTCGAGCCCGGTGTATAGCGAAACGCCGATGCAGATCGCGAAAGCCCAGTGCCACAGGCGATGCGGCCAGTCCCACGTCAGTACGGAATCGGGTGCGGCGGCCATGACGGCGCGCGACGAAACGCTCAGGCGGTGCCGCTGCGCTTCTTGGTACCGGCGCGAGGTTCGGCGAGATGCCACGCACCGGTCTGTTCGTCGATGACGATGGCGCCATCCGTTTCGAGCGCGGTAAGCGCCCCGCGCACCTCCCAGGTGCCCATCGGCTCACCGAGTTCTCGAAGGCGCGTGTTCACCGCGCCCGGCGTGACGCCGCCCGTGCGGGCGGGTGCGAGTTCCTTGAAGACGCGCAACACGAGGTCGATGTGTCGGCGGTCGGTAGTCATGCGTAAAGCCTGGCGAAAAAACGCACGTATTGTTCCAGAAAGGCTCCAGCGGGCCAAGGTTGAAGCGCACATACCGCGAGCTACTCGCGCCAGGGTTGTTGCTTCAGATAACGGTTGAGGTGGCGCTCGAACGCGTCGCGCAACGCGCGCTCGTCGTGGTCGAGCGCCGCCAGCGCATCGCGCTGCACTGCCACGGCCTTGTCGAAGTCGCCCGATTCCGCGTATGCGGCGGCCAGCGTATCGAGCGTGGTCGCCGATCGCGCGAGGGTTGTGGCGCGGTTCGCCTCGGCCACGGCGGTCGCACCGTCGCGCAACTGGTCGAAACGGGACGTTGCGAGCACCCAGGCGAGTCCGTTGTGTCCCTGCGGATGATCCTGCTCGGCGGCGAGGCGCAGCCAGCGCAGGGCGGATTCGGTGCTTTGCATCGTCACCGGCGGTGCGAGATCCAACGATGCGAGGCGCAGTTGCGACTGAACGTCGCCCAGCGCCGCGCCCTTCCCGTAGTTCTGCACGGCGCGTGCGCGGCTGGCGGCCACGCCGAACCCT
Source organism: Pseudomonadales bacterium (assembly GCA_035494855.1). Classification (GTDB taxonomy): domain Bacteria; phylum Pseudomonadota; class Gammaproteobacteria; order Pseudomonadales; family Azotimanducaceae; genus DATJGR01. The sequence goes on from DATJGR010000173.1 coordinate 3,766, forward strand.
TCCTGATACAAACGCCCGAGTCCGGCGAACGCTTCCGGATACTCGACGGCCGCCGCACGCTCGAACCACTGTCGTGCTGCCTCGTAGTGGCGGTCGGCGATGCTCATGAATCCCAACGCAGTCTGCGCGGCAGGCGAGTCCCGGTCCGCCGCCTGACGGAAATACTGTGTCGCGCGCACGAGATCGGGCGCGCCGGTCTCCGCGCCGAGATACATGTAACCGAGTGCGTTCAAGGCTTCGACCGATCCTTTGTCGACCGCCTGCTGATACAGCGCGAGCGCGCGATCGAGGTCGGGCGGGTCAGCGAACGGCAAACGGTAGCTGCGCGCGAGTTGTACCAGCGCTTCGACGTGCCCGGCATCGGCCGCCTCGTGCAGCCAATAGCGCGCCTTTGGAACGTCGGCGGCTGTTCCGATGCCGGTGAGCAGCGCGTAACCGACATAGAGCCGCGCGGTGTCGTTGCCGGCGCGCGCCGCTTTCTGGAACAGCTTGAATGCCGTGGCCGAGTTTTTCGCAACGCCGCTGCCGTTTGCGTATAGCCGCCCCAATTCCGCGAGGACCGTGGAGTTGCCGGGGTCGAGTTCCAGCGCGCGCTCGAAATCCTGGACTGCGGACACGTACAGACCGTCGGCCAGAAACGCGTAGCCGCGGTAATAGTAGGCGCGCGAACGTTGCACGCCGTTCAAGCGCTTGTCGGCGACCACGGTGTCGAGATAGTTGCGCGCCAGGCTGTAACGCTTCGCTTCGAGCTGCTGCAGCGCGTGCGCAACCGAATCGGCGGGCTCGATGGCCCACGCTGGCGCGATCACCGACGCCACGAGTAGCGTGATCAGAAGGAACTCGCCGCGTTTCCGCGGTTCGGCGAGCGGGATACAGTAGCGGTGCGGTTTTGGGTCGACCACGCGACGAATACTACGGGAGACGATCGGTGATGCACCTCGAATTCAAGGCAGGCATGGGCGCTGTGATGGCGACACTGTGCAGCCTGTCGATGACGGCATTCGCCGAGCCGCTGCACATCGAACCCGGACTGTGGGAAGTGGCCTACAGCTATTCGCTGCAGGGTCAACCGCCGCCCTCCGTGCTGGCCAAAATGACGCCCGAGCGACGCGCCGAAATGGAGAAGAAGTGGGCGGAACGTAAAGGACAGACCAAAACGAACACCTCCAGGACGTGCGTCACGGCCGAGGAACTGGCAAAAGGCACTGCGTTCGAGAATGACGACGATGCGCAGAAGGAGGGCTGCCGGCGCACGGTGAACACGCAGACCGCGGCGCGCTGGACCGTGGTGGAGCATTGCGACACCGACACCGGTCCGTCGGAGCGCAATGTCGAGATCATCGCGAACGGCGCACGCGCCGTGACCGGTTCGATGAATGCCGTCAAAGGTGAGGGCAGCGCGGCGAGCGGGCTTAACATGACGTTCACCGGAAAGTGGGTGGCGAAGGACTGCGGAGCCGAGGAGTAGCGGTGTGAACTCCACCGAAAACACTTACGTCGACTGTCCCTATTGCGGCGAACGCATCGAAGTGGTGGTCGACTGCAGCGTCGAATATCAGGAATACATCGAAGATTGCGCGGTCTGCTGCCGGCCGATCACGCTCGCCGCGTCGGTCGATTCCGACGGCTCGGTCACCGTGACGACGCGCGACGAAAACGAGACATAGACCCAGACGAATGAACGAAGGGGCGCTCAGCGTCCGATCGTCGTGCGTCCGAACACGTTGCCCACCTTGAGGAAATAGACACGCTCGCCGCCCTCTGCGAAGCCGACGCCCCAGTACAACGGTCCGATCGGCGAGCGGTTCGCGAAGTACAGGCTGCCGTTCATGATGCCGTTCGAGAACGGGTCCTTCTTCTGTTCGCCGGCGTTGCCGAATTCCGCCGACACGCCGATGAAGGCGGGGAACAGTCCGCCTTTCTCGTTCAGATCGTAGCGGTAGCTCGCGAGCAGTTCGCCGAAGTTCTGTCCGACGACCCGGTTCGGCTCGAGTCCGGAGAGGTTGAACAGACCTCCCGCCCGGAACAGCGCGTAGATCGGCGCGTCGTTGTCGAGCGTGATGTCGTATCGGAAACCGCCGAATATGGTGTGTCGATGCGTGGTCCACACGCCGTACAGCTGAGTCATGATCTGCTCGTACGGGTCGTCGGCGCCGAGCGCGGTGCTCGATTTCAGATACGTGATGTTCCCGAGCGTGCCGTGGTTCGGGATATAGCGGTCGTCCAGGCGATCGAGCGCGGCGTTGAAAACGTACTCGGCGCCGTTGTAGCTGTAACCCGGAGTCGATGGAGGCCCAATCTCCACGTCGGCGTCTCCGGAAAAGCGTCGCACACCGGCGGAGATCGCGGCGTAGTGGCTCAACTCCTTCAGGATGTCGATCTGTCCGCCCCACTGATTGACGGAATACGTATTGAGGATGTTCCCGCTGTCGTTGAACGTGTCGAGCGTCTGCTTTTCCCAGAACACTTTCGGTCGCAGATACAGCTGCCGGGTCGGATCGACTGCTTTGTAGATCTCCCAGATGGCGGCGGGCGTTTCGCCGAGCTGCACCATCACGCGCTGTTCGGAACCGTACTTGTCGAGACCGGTGTTCAGTACCGCTAACCGCAGATTGGCGTCGGTGCTGCTGCCGTCGCTGAACAGGTCGAGACCCCATTCGAGGAAGCGCGTGCCGCGTGAATCCTGCGTCACGTGGACGATCACGCCGCTCTGGCCGTTCTCCTCGGTGAGCGTGTACGTCACGAGATTCAGGAAACCGAGCGCATAGATCTGGCCGATGTCCTTGTCGAGTTCCTTCGTATCGAGTGGTTCGCCGAGCGGAATGTGCAACCGCTCCTGAATCACCGAATCGGCAAAACGCGACTGATTGTCGATTTTCACGAACTGGACCGGCGCCGGCGCGCTGACGCACGATTCGATGAAGATGCGGTCTTCGTGGTATCGCGCTGCGCTGATCGCCAATCTCTCGAGTTGGGCGCGTTTCTCGTTCGCGCCCTCGTAACCGATCGGGATTGCCTTGTCGACCATGTCGAAACTCGACGAGGTGATGTCCGATCCGAGTTGCGGGGTAATCAGCACGTCGCGATCCGTCAGCGTCGCGATCTGCACCTTCGCGTTGCGAACGACTAGCAGACCGGACAGTTGCGCGGTGATGCTGACGAGCGAAGTGAGGTTCTCGCGCGGTTCCAGCGGCGTACCCACATCCACGGCGATGACGATGTCGGCGCCCATCTTGCGCACCACGTCGATCGGTACGTTGTCTGCGAGG
>DATJGR010000174.1:0-2880 GCA_035494855.1 Pseudomonadales bacterium
TATCTGAAGCGCGAGGACAACCAGCCGGTGTTCTCGTTCAAGGTGCGCGGCGCGTACAACAAGATGGCGCACATTCCGGCCGAGGCGCTGGAGCGTGGGGTGATCACCGCGTCGGCGGGCAATCATGCGCAGGGCGTGGCGCTGTCGGCGGCACGGCTGGGCGTGAAGGCGATCATCGTCGTGCCGGTGACGACGCCGCAGGTGAAGGTCGATGCGGTGCGCGCGCACGGCGGGCCGACCGTCGAGGTGGTGCAGTCGGGCGAGTCGTATAGCGATGCGTACGCGCATGCGCTGACGTTGCAGGAAGCGCGCGGCCTGACCTTCGTGCATCCGTTCGACGATCCGTATGTGATCGCCGGCCAGGGCACCGTCGCGATGGAAATTCTCAGCCAGCATCAGGGACCGATTCACGCGATCTTCGTGCCGATCGGCGGCGGCGGACTCGCGGCGGGCGTCGCCGCGTACGTGAAATCGGTGCGCCCGGAGATCAAGGTGATCGGCGTGCAGACCGACGATTCGTGCGCGATGGCCGCGTCACTGAAAGCCGGCGAGCGGGTCACGCTGAACGAGGTCGGCCTGTTCTCGGACGGCACCGCGGTGAAGCTGGTGGGCGAGGAAACCTTCCGCCTGTGCCGCGAGTATCTCGACGACGTGCTGCTCGTGAACACCGACGCGCTGTGCGCGGCGATCAAGGACGTGTTCCAGGACACCCGCAGCGTGCTGGAGCCCGCCGGCTCGCTCGCGGTGGCCGGTGCGAAGCAGTATGCCGAGCGCGAAGGCATCGAGAACCAGACGCTGGTCGCGATCACGTCGGGCGCGAACATGAATTTCGACCGCATGCGCTTCGTGGCCGAACGCGCCGAAGTGGGGGAAGCGCGCGAGGCGGTGTTCGCCGTGACGATTCCCGAGGAGCGCGGCAGCTTCCGGCGCTTCTGCGAACTGGTCGGCACGCGCAGCGTCACCGAGTTCAACTACCGGATTGCGGATGCGAGTTCGGCGCATATCTTCGTCGGCGTGCAGATCCGGAACCGCAGCGAGTCCGCGCAGATCGCGGGCGCGTTTGAAGCGCACGGCTTCGCGACCGTCGACCTGACCTTCGATGAACTCTCGAAGCAGCACATCCGCTACATGGTCGGCGGCCGCTCGCCGCTCGCGCATGACGAGCGGCTGTTCCGCTTCGAGTTTCCCGAGCGGCCGGGGGCGCTGATGAAGTTCCTGTCGTCGATGGCGCCGAACTGGAATATCAGCCTCTTTCACTATCGCAACCAGGGCGCGGACTACAGCTCGATTCTCGTCGGCATTCAGGTGCCCGACAGCGAGAACAGCGAGTTCGGACGCTTTCTCGCGACGCTGGGGTATCCGTATTGGGAAGAGACGCAAAACCCCGTGTATCGCCTGTTTCTTGCGTAATGGTGGAGCCGGTTGCCGTTCGGGGTTTACCTTGAGATCGGCTAAAGCGATGTGGAACAGCAGTGATCGGTGCAGGAGACCGCAAGCTCTGTCGGCAGGGCGTTCGCGTGCATACGTGCACCTCGGCGCCACGCTCGCACGCCGATCTGCTATCTTGAATCGGCATACGGCATATCCGCCATATCGCGTTGCGCGATACCGCGCATGATCGTCAAACTGGGCGCAAATCAATCGCCGCATTCAGGAGACAACTCATGCGCACCCAGATTGGCATCATCGGTGCCGGGCCCGCGGGCCTGCTGCTTTCCCATCTTCTTCATTTGCGCGGTATCGACTCCGTCGTGCTCGAATCGCGCACGCGCGAACAGATCGAATCCACCATTCGCGCGGGCGTGCTCGAACAGGGCACGATGGACCTGCTGACCGAAGCCGGCGTCGGCGCGCGCATGAAAGCGGAGGGCGCGCTGCATCACGGCTTCGAACTCGCTTTCGAGGGCAAGCGGCGGCGCATCGATCTGACCGGACTCACCGGCCATTCGATCACCGTTTACGCGCAGCACGAAGTCATCAAGGATCTGGTCGCGGCGCGTATCGCCGCGGGCGGGGCGCTGCGTTTCGGCGTGTCGGAGACCTCGCTGCACGACATCGAGACCGACTCGCCTTCGATCCGCTATCGCCACGAAGGCGAAGCATGCGAGCTGCAATGCGATTTCGTGATCGGCTGCGACGGTTCGCAAGGCGTTTCGCGCGCGTCGATTCCGCAGGCGCTGCGTAAGGACTTCGAACGCGTTTATCCATTCGGCTGGTTCGGCATCTTGTGCGAAGGGCCGCCTTCTTCGGAAGAATTGATCTATGCGCGGCACGAACGCGGTTTTGCGCTGATCAGCACGCGCTCGCGCAACGTGCAGCGCATGTATTTCCAGTGCGATCCGAAAGACTCCGTCGACCATTGGTCCGACGACAGAATCTGGGCGGAACTGCACGCGCGGGTCGATTCGCACGACGGCCAGAAGCTTGTCGACGGCAAGATCTTTCAGAAGAACATTGTCGGCATGCGTAGTTTCGTGTCGGCCACGATGCAGCACGGCCGGCTCTTTCTTGCCGGGGACGCCGCGCATATCGTGCCGCCCACCGGCGCGAAAGGGATGAATCTAGCCGTCGCCGATGTGCGCGTGCTCACCCGCGCGCTGAAGGCGTTCTACGTGGAAAACCGCACTGATCTGCTCGACAGCTATAGCGAAACCGCGCTCAAGCGCATCTGGCGCGCCGAGCACTTCTCGTACTGGATGACGAGCATGATGCATCGTATCGAAGGCGCGTCGCCGTTCGAGCAGCAGCTTCAGGTGGCCGAACTGGAATACGTGACGACGTCGCGCAGCGCGGCCACGGTGATGGCGGAGAACTACGTCGGCGTCGCCGTGCCGCAAGACTGAGCGCGAGACGGAGATTGAGACTGAGCGCAAGGCCGGC
>DATJGR010000175.1:0-3187 GCA_035494855.1 Pseudomonadales bacterium
CGAGACGAAATGACGCCATCGTCGGGTGCGACGACGCGCGTGTATTGCAGCGCGAGCTGTTGGCTGTGCAAGCGGGCTTTCGAGGATTCGAGTTGCGCTTTTGCGGTGCGACCGCGTGTGAGGTACTGCGTGGCGTCCTGCTGGCTCAGCGCGCCGGTTCTGCCGAGACGTTCGGCGCGTTGCGCATTCGCGTCCGCTTCGGCGACGTTTGCTTCGGCTTCGGCGACGGCCGCTTCGGACTGACGGACCATTGCGAGCGTCGTCGCATCGTCGAACCGCGCGAGCACCTGACCCTTCGTCACTTCGTCGCCGACCTCGACCAACAGATCCGCGAGCCGCAATCCGACGATTTCGACGCCGACGATGGCTTCCTGCCACGGCGCGATGGTGCCGGAAGCCTGAATCATCTCGGGCCACTCGACGCGCTCGGGGTGCACGACGCTCACGGTCAATGCCGGCGCCGTCGCGGTGTGCGTCGCACCTGTTCGTACTTCGGTGGCTTCCTTGCGTTGGTTCTGGGTTGCGCCGACCGCCAGCGCCGCCGCTGTTGCGATTCCCAGAGTCCATGCGCGTGAGGTCCGGGACATTTTCATGATCGTTCCAGGGGCGGCTGTCGGGTTGGATATTACATCTACCGGATTTGATACATCAAGTACATTAGATGTATTTATCTGATCGCCAGACAGGGTCCTTGTCCGGAATCGGGGACAAGCGTTCGGGCGATCGATTATCGAAAAGTGGAACGAACTCCGCGGCGGCTGAAACAATCGAGCGGAAAACGGCGGAACGAAGGACGCCGCCACCCAATGGAATCGTCAGGCGATGCGCAGACGGTGGTGGTAGGCACTACGGCGTTTCGCTGGCCTCGAAATCCAATTCCACTTTGGCGCCGTTCGCGTGGCTGAACAGCTGCCAGGTACCCGCGCCGCGTGCTGGCGCAGTTCGTATTTCAGGCCGCGCGCATGGAAGCCGAGGTCGGGCCTGAAACCTTCCTGCAGAGCGAGCAACCCGCAGTAGTAGTCGAGCGTCTTGGGTCCTCGGCGGTGATGGTGAAGTGGTTCATGCCGTGGATCATGTGCGAACGGTCAACGCTGCGCGGGTTGAAACAGCTCGATGGGGTTGCCCGATGGATCGTCGAGCACGATCTGCGCGCCGCCCGGTCCTCTCACGATGTCGCTGCGGAACGGCACTCCGGCATCACGCAGGCGCGCCACTTCGGACTCGATGTCGTCGACGAGCAGGTGAATGCGGTTCCAGCCGCCCGCTCGCGGCTGTCGTCCATCCGGCATTGGCCGAGCGGCGGAACTGGCCGGTCCACTGAGCAGCAGCCGCAATGGGCCGCGCACCACATCTGCAAAAGCCGGCGAGAAATTGGTCAGCTCCTTGAACCCCAGATGGGTCGTGTAGAACGTGAGCGCCGCGCCGACATCGTCGACGAGGTAACGGACATTGACGAGTTCATCAGCCATAGCGTGCGTGCTCCTGATTTGTCTGGTGGTCGATCTGCGATACCAAGAATCCAATGCGCGACTCGAGGTCGTCCGCGACCGCGCGAAAGGCCGGTGCGGTGGCGCGAGCCGTGCCGGGTGCGGCGCTGGGGTCTTCGATGCTCCAGTGCATGGTCTGTCCGCGTCCGGGGAACTTCGGGCAGATTTCGCGGACCTTGTCGCACAGCGTGATCACGTAGTCGAAGTGGCGTCCGCTGAATTGCGCGATGGGTTTGGACTGCGCCTCGGAGATATCGATGCCTTTCTCGGCCAGCACCTTGAGTGCATTGGGGTGAATCGGCTTCGGATGACTGCCGGCGCTTACCACTTCGACGAGTTCGCCGGCCTTGTCGCGCAACAGCGCTTCGGCGATCTGGGAGCGCGTTCCGTTGCCGGTGCAGACGAACAGCACTTTGACCCTGGCGTGGCGTCGCTCCTTTGCGAGCCGACGCTTCGGCGTGGGCGCGTCGTTCGAATGCAGTCCGGGGTGCAGTGCAGCGCCGGTCGCCGCGAGCAACTCGCCGCAGCGATCGAGGTGCACCCGGTAGTAAGTGGCGCGACCGTCGAACGAGCTCTTGCGCGCCGACACCAGGCCGCCATCGCGCAGGCGTGCGAGATGGTAGGAGACCAGCCCCTGCGGTTGACCGACGAGATCGGTCAGCTCTCCGACCTGGCGATCGCTGCCGGCCAGTTCGACCAGCATCTGCCATCGCACCGGATGACCCGCGAGATCCAGAAACGCTGGTACCACACTATGCTCCGTTCGAATTGCAACGAGTGGACATTACATCGATTCGGTTTGATGTATCAAGTCTATTTGTTCGATTCTGCTGGAACGCGCCGTATTGCGATGCAAGTGCGGGAACCGGCGCCTCTGCGTTACGCTCGGTGCTCGTTCGAACAATTCGCCCCGTAACATCCGCCGTCTCCGTCGAGGTGAAGACGATGAGTGAATCGCGCAAGGTCGTCGTGTTGGGAACGGGCGGCGCAGGTCTGACGGCCGCCATTGCGGCGCACGACTTCGGCGCCGAGGTGGAGGTTCTAGAGAAAGCGGACAAGGTCGGCGGCACGACAGCCTGGTCCGGTGGCATGGTGTGGATACCGAACAACCATCTCGAACGACAGGCCGGCGTGGCAGACAGCCGCGAAGAAGCGGTCACCTACCTGATGTCGATGTCGCACGACCTCATCGAGCGCCACCTGGCCGAGGCGTTCGTCGATGCGGGGCCGCAGATGGTTCGGCACCTGTGCGAACGCACGCCGGTGCAGTTCCGGACGATTCAGCATTTCCCCGACTATCACGCGGAATTTCCGGGCGGCAAGACAGGCGGCGGGCGTTCCCTGGACACGCCGCCGTATTCGTTTCTCGAACTCGGCGAATGGGAACAGCGCGTCACGCCATCGCCATACTACCCGGATCCGCGCTTGTCGATCTACGACACCCCGCTCGGGCAGGCTGTACCCGCGCCGGTGCCGGAAGACGAACTCGCGCGCCGCAGCGTACGCCACGAACGCGCGAGCGGGCAGGCGCTCATCGGCCGTCTGTTGCGCGGTTGTCACGATCGCGGCATCGCGCCGCGCACCCGCACGCGCGCGATCGAACTCGTGATGCGCGAGGGCGTCGTGCGCGGACTCGTCGTCGAAAGTCCTTCCGGTCGTGACGAGATCGCATGCGACGCCGTGATTCTCGCAACGGGCGG
>DATJGR010000176.1:0-10534 GCA_035494855.1 Pseudomonadales bacterium
CGGATCTGACAGAGATGTCGATCGAAGACGCGGAAACGTTCGCGCTGTTCGAACAGGAAGCGGCGCTCCACCTTCAGGTGCTGGAAGAGCGTTTCATAAACGCCGACGTGATCGGTGCCGACGCGCTGAGCGACGACGCGATTCGCGCGCTGCACACGCTGCGCGGCAGCGCCTCGATGGCGGGCTTGGACAGCATCGCGCGCGTTGCCGGTCCCCTCTATGACGTCGTGCGGGAGGCACGTGACCGCGGTTCGCGCATCGGCTCCGACATCGTCGATTTCGTCCAGCAGGGCGTGTTCGCGTTGCGCCGCACGCTGAATGCGTTGTCCGAGGGCAGCGAGCCGCTCGAAGATCCCGCATCGTTCGAAACCGAGGGACAACGCATCGTTGCGCGTCTGGCTACCGGCGGCGCGGGAGCGTCGGCGCTGCTGAGCCTCGATGGTGCGCCGGTATTACTCGGTGCCAGCGAATTCCTGACGGGCTGGCTGAGTGGTGCCATGGACCTGGGCGCACTATCCGACATCGTTGCGGCGTTGCATGAGCTTCGCAACGAAGCGGAGAGCCAGGGTCAGGCAGCGATCACGAATCTGTGCGATGCGCTGATCTCGGCTTATGAAAGGCTCGAAGATCATCCGTTGAACCAGGCGGCGCACGCGGCGCTGCACAGCGGGCACGAGAAGCTGCTCGGCATGTTCGACGCGATTGCGGCGGAACAGAAACTGCCCGAAGCGTCGAAGGAGATCCGCGCGCTGTCCGACGTACGCGTTACGGAAGTGGTAGAGGAAGAACTCGATCTCGACGAACCGGAAGATCGCGCGCCGCGATCGGCTAAAGTCGTCGACTTTCCGACGTTCGTGCGGCCGCCTCCGCCGGAGCCGCCGATGCAATCGGTCGCGCCGCCCGTTCCGCAGAAGCCGGCCGAACAGAAACCAATCGAGCAGAAGCCGCCGGAACAGAAGCGCGTGGTCGAAGCCGCGACGTCGGCCGAGCTTGAGCCGGACGCGAACGTCCCGCTGCTCGAAGAGCGCGTCGAGGCGCCGGTATCGAGGGCGCGCCCGCCGTCGCAACCGGCCGTCGCGTTGCCGCCCGATGCCGACCACGAAATTCTCGAGATCTTCTTCGAGGAAGCGGACGAGTTGCTCGAGGCGATCGACCAGAGCATCCACGAATGGCTCGCGATGCCGGACAACCGCATCCATCTCGAGAATCTGCTGCGCGCGCTGCACACGTTGAAGGGCGGCGCTCGCCTCGCCGGACTGTCGTTGCTCGGCGACGACGCGCACACGTTCGAATCGTTCCTGATCGCGGTACAGGACAAACCGTCGCTTCCAGCGGGTTTCTTCGACGCGCTGCAACTGCGTCACGACGAAATGCTCGCGATGGTGAATGCGCTGCGCATTGCCGCCAGCGGCGAAGCGGCACACGCACCATCTGTCGTGCCGGAGCAGTCTGTTGCGAAGGCGCCCGCGCAGCCCGAGCCATCCCGGCCGGCCCCGCCTCGCGCAGTCCCGGTGCCGAAGCCGGTTGCCGCAATTTCGCCACGCGCGCCTGTCGAAGACGAAGAGTCCGCAACCGAACGCGACGAAGCCGCGACACCGAGCCGCGGCGCGCACGAACCGCGGGAGATGGTGCGCGTGTCGGCGGGCCTGCTCGAGCAACTCGTCAACCTCGCCGGCGAGAGCAGCATCATCCGCTCGCGCGTCGAGCAGGGCATGAACGACTTCAGCACGTCGCTCGAAGAAATGGAGATCACCATCGAGCGCGTCCGCGAACAGCTGCGACGGTTGGAGATCGAAACCGAAACGCAGGTGTTGTTCCGACACGAGATCAATCAGGGACAGGACTACGAGGAATTCGATCCGCTCGAGATGGATCGCTACTCTCAGCTTCAGCAACTGTCGCGGTCGTTGTCGGAAAGCGCATCCGACATGCTGGATCTGAAAGAAACGCTCGCCTTCAAGGCGCGCGAGTCCGAAACGCTGTTGATCCAGCAGGCGCGCGTCAACACCGAACTGCAGGAAGGGTTGATGCGCACCCGCATGGTGCCGTTCAACCGGCTGTTGCCGCGCCTCCGGCGCACGGTGCGGCAGGTGGCGCGCGAGCTCGGCAAGGAAGTCGACTTCCACGCCTACAACGCCGAGGGCGAACTCGACCGCAACGTGCTCGAACGCATGGTGCCTCCGCTCGAACACATGCTGCGTAACGCAGTGGACCACGGCATCGAGCGCGCCGAATTCCGCCGCGGGTTCGGTAAGCCCGATGTCGGTCGCATCGATCTGCGTCTGTCGCGAGAGGCCGGTGACGTCGTCATCGAGATTTCCGACGATGGCGCCGGCATCGACGTAGAGTCGGTTCGCTCGAAAGCGATCGAGCGCGGCCTGATGGCTGACGACGCGAGACTGCGCGACGACGAAGTGCTGCAGTTCGTATTCGCGCCAGGCTTCAGCACCGCGAAGTCGGTTACGCAGATTTCAGGCCGCGGTGTCGGCATGGACGTCGTGCACAGTGCGGTCAAGCAGCTGGGTGGCAGCATCTCGATCACGTCGATGCCGGGCAAAGGCACGCGCTTCACCGTGCGTCTGCCGTTCACCGTGTCGGTCAACCGCGCCTTGATGGTGTCGGTGGGAGAGGACCAGTACGCGATCCCGTTGAACACAATCGAAGGCATCGTGCGGGTTTCCGGCGCCGAACTCGAAAGGTTGTATAGGCCCGATGGTCACGGATTCGAATACGCGGGCGTACCGTACCGCGTGCGTTATCTCGGCAGCTTCATCGGCCGCGACTATGTGGCGTTGTCAGATCGCGGCTCCGTGCCGGTGGTGCTGGTCCGCTCGGGGGATCGCGCCGTCGCAGTGCACGTCGATGGCGTGCAAGGCAGCCGCGAGATCGTCGTGAAGAGCCTCGGGCCGCAGTTCGCCGGCGTCGGCGGAATTTCCGGCGCAACGATCCTCGGTGACGGCAGCGTCGTCGTGATCCTCGATCTGCTGGCGTTGATCCGCGCGCAAACCGCGCCGAACTACGCTAACGGCACGCCTGAGGCGGCCGTCGATCGACCAACGTGCGTGATGGTGGTCGACGATTCGGTGACGGTGCGCAAAGTCACGTCGCGTCTGCTGGAACGTCAGGGCATGGACGTGATGCTCGCGAAAGACGGCGTAGAAGCGGTTGCGATGCTGCAGGAACGGCGTCCGGACATCATGCTGCTCGACATCGAAATGCCACGCATGGACGGGTTCGAAGTGGCGCGCCAGATTCGTCACGACGACCGATTGTCCAGTCTGCCGATCGTGATGATCAGTTCGCGTACCGGCAGTAAACACCAGGAACGTGCTGAAGAACTCGGCGTGAATCGTTTTCTCGGTAAACCGTTCCAGGAGAACGAGCTGCTCGCGACGATCGAAGAGCTCGTACACTAGGAAAATCACGAAATGGCGGCGCTTTTGGCAGTGGACGCAAAGGAACTGGCATGTGTGCTGATCCCACTCGCGGACAAGCACCTGCTGCTGCCCAACGTGACGATCGCAGAGATTCTGCCGTGGCGTCGCATCAAACCGCTGGCCGATGGCCCGAAGTGGTGTCTCGGTCTGCTCGGCTGGCGCGGCGAAACGGTGCCGGTGATTCAGTTCGAAGCGCTGAATGGCGGTGAATTTCTCGGCGGCGGGAGAAGCCGCTGTCTATTGATCATGAATCGCGCGCGACGTTCCACCGGCCGCGCGTTCTATGGTCTCGCGTCGTCCGGGTTGCCGCGCATCGTGCATCTCTCCGACGACGACGTGCAGAATCGCGCGGTACGTCTCGGCCCGGCAGAAGTTGCGGCGCTGCACGTCGGCACTGAATCCGCGGTGGTTCCGAACCTGTCGTTCATCGAAGAACAGCTGACGATGCTGCCGTAGCGTATCCCCCGACGAGCCTGACGGGCTCCTCAAGGCGCGTCCCACCCCCACGATTGACGTAGCACGGCGAGCGCCGCCAACGGCGCGGTGTCTGCCCGCAGAATCAAACGCCCGAGCCCGATCGGCAATGCACCCGACGCTTGCGCGGCCGCGCGCTCCGCGTCGCTGAAACCGCCTTCGGGGCCGACCAGCAGCAACGTATCCAGGAGCGCCGGCGCGCCTGACAGCGCCGGCGCACCGGGATCGAGCAGAAACATTTGCGGCGCCGGGGGCTGCGCGAGGAGCGTCGGCAACGTCATCGGCGCGTGCAGCTCCGGCAGCCGCAGCCGACCGGACTGCTCCGCGGCGCTCTCGACGATGCGTTGCCAATGCGTCTCGCGGCGGGTGACCCGATGTCCTTCGATGTGCACTTCCGTGCGTTCGGTCTCGAGCGGCCAGATGTCGGTTACGCCGAGCTCGGTCGACTTCTGCATCACGAAATCGAGGCGCTCGCCTTTGATCAGCGCCTGCGCGAGGTGCAAGCGCAGGCGCGGCGACGGTTCCCGCTCGATGACCGCGTAGACATGCACCTCGCATGCGCGCGCATCGGCGTTTTCCACTTGCGCGTCGTAGCCGTTGCCGTCGCCGTTGAACAGCAGCACCCGATCGCCGCGGCGTTGGCGCAGCACGCGACACAGATAGTGGGAGCGGTCGGGATCGAGCGTCAGCGAGCTGTTCGGTGCGAGCTGCACATCGACGTGCAGCCGCCGCTTAGCCATCGGACAACGACAGCCGGTCGAGCACCGCCTGCGTCGGCGCGGCCTGATTCAACGTGTAGAAATGCAGACCGGGTGCGCCGCCGTCGACCAGCCGCTGACACAGCGCGGTGACCACGTCTCTGCCGAAGGCTTTCAGTGACTCGTCGTCGTTCTGATACGCCGCGAGCCGACTGCGAATCCAGCGCGGTATTTCGGCGCCGCAGCCGTCGGAGAAGCGCACCAGGTTCGCGTAACTCGTGATCGGCATGATGCCCGGGACGATCGGCACGTCGACGCGCGCGCGCTCGACGAAATCGAAGTACGCGTCGGGGTTGTAAAAGTACTGCGTGATCGCGCCGTTGGCGCCGGCCGCAACCTTCCGGCGGAAATGTTCGATGTCCTGGTCGGGCGACGGCGCATCGGGATGCACTTCGGGATACGCGGCCACTTCGATTTCGAAGCGCGAGCCCGCGTGTTCGCGCAGCAGTTTCACCAGGTTGATCGCGAAACTGACGTGTCGGGGGCTGCCGAAGCCGGACGGTATGTCGCCGCGCAGCGCCACCATCCGGTCGATGCCGAGGGCGACGTAGCGATCGATCAGTCCTTTGACCGCGCTGCTGTCGTCGGCGCCCATCGAGAGGTGTGGCGCCACTTCGAGACCGGCAGCGGCGAGACCGGCCACGGCCTCGAACGTGCGGTCGCGCGTCGAACCGCCGGCACCGTAGGTCACCGAATAGAACACCGGTCGATTGCGCTCGAGCGCCGCGGCGGTTTCGAGCAGCGCTGTCTGGCCTTTATCGGTCTTCGGCGGGAAGAACTCGAAGCTGAGCCGGAACCGCCGTGATTTAGCCATGATGGCTCATGCAGCGCGCGCGGCCTCGGCCAACGCCGCGGCTTTGTCCGTACGCTCCCACGTGAACTGCGACTCGGTGCGGCCGAAGTGCCCGTACGAAGCAGTCTTGCGATAGATCGGCTGCTTCAGGTTCAACATTCGAATCAGGCCGCGGGGGCGCAGGTCGAAGTGTTCGCGAATCAGCTTCAGCACTTTTTCGTCGGACAGCTTGCCGGTGCCGAACATGTTCACGCTGATGGACGTCGGTTCTGCAACGCCGATGGCGTAGCTCACCTGAATCTCGCAGCGGTCGGCGATACCGGCAGCGACGATGTTTTTCGCCACGTAGCGCGCGGCATACGCCGCGGAACGGTCGACCTTCGATGGATCCTTGCCGGAAAACGCGCCGCCGCCGTGGCGCGCCATGCCGCCATACGTGTCGACGATAATCTTTCGGCCGGTCAGTCCACAGTCGCCGACCGGACCGCCGATGACGAACTTCCCGGTCGGGTTGATGTACACCTTCGTGCTCTTCGTCACCCAGTTGCCGGGCAACGTCGGCTTCAGAATTTCTTCGCGCACTGCTTCGTGCAGATCTTTCTGCGTGATGTCGGGATCGTGCTGGGTCGACAGCACCACCGCGTCGATGCCGAGCGGCTTGCCGTCTTCGCCGTAGCGGAACGTCAGCTGGCTCTTGGCGTCGGGGCGCAGGAACGAGCATTTGCCGTTGCGGCGCACTTCGGCCTGTTTCTGCACGAGTCTGTGGGCATAGGTGATCGGCGCGGGCATGAACACGTCTGTCTCGTTCGTCGCGTAGCCGAACATCAGACCCTGATCACCGGCGCCCTGTTCGTGGTCACCGGTTTCGTCGACGCCCATCGCGATGTCGACCGACTGCTGGCCGAGCGCGTTGATCACGGTGCAATCGTCCGGATTGAAGCCGCACGCGATGTCGTCGTAGCCGATGTCTTTGATGACCTGGCGTACGAGCCGGTCGACGTGCACGTCGGCTCTGGAGCGGATTTCGCCGGCAACCACCACGATTCCGGTCTTGATCAGCGTTTCGCACGCGACACGCGACTCTGGATCCTGCGCGAGCATCGCGTCGAGCACTGCGTCCGAAATCTGGTCGGCCATTTTGTCCGGATGGCCTTCGCCGACCGACTCGGAAGTGAATACGCTGTAATCCGCCATGAATAGTCTCTGAGCCCAAAGGCTGGGAATTCTAAGGGGTTGCAGGCCCTTCCGGTGTAAAAAATTGCGTTGCCGAAGTGAAGCAAGGACAATGACGGCCCTTTCGCTCCCACGACTTCTATGCCCTCCCGAACGGAACGAGCCAACGCGATCCGCGCGCTGGCAATGGATGCAGTACAGCAGGCGAACTCCGGCCACCCCGGTGCGCCGATGGGTCTCGCCGACGTCGGCGAAGTGTTCTGGCGGGAGGTACTGAAGCACAACCCGAACAATCCGGCCTGGTTCGACCGCGACCGATTCGTGCTGTCGAACGGGCATGCGTCGATGTTCCTCTACGCCATGCTGCACCTGTCCGGCTATGCGGTATCGATCGACGACATCAGACACTTCCGACAGCTGCACTCGAAAACCGCGGGACACCCCGAGTATCACGAGTGTCCCGGCGTCGAAACGACCACCGGGCCATTGGGCCAGGGTCTCGCCAACGCGGTCGGTTTCGCGCTGGCCGAACGCGAACTCGCGCGCACGTTCAACCGCCCCGGCTATGAAGTGATAAACCACCGCACGTGGGTGGTCGCTGGAGACGGTTGCCTGATGGAGGGCATCTCCCACGAAGCCGGTTCGTTCGCCGGCACGCAGGGTTTGAGCAAACTGATCTGCATTTACGACGACAACGGCATCTCGATCGACGGCGAGACGAAAGGCTGGTTCACCGAAGACGTCGGTGCGCGCTTCGAGTCGTACGGCTGGCACGTGATCCGTCACGTCGACGGCCACGATCCGGCCGCGATCGCCGCCGCGCTGGCCGAAGCGCAGAAACAGGACAAACCGACGCTGATCCGCTGCCGCACGGTCATCGGCTTCGGCTCGCCGAACAAGCAGGGCACGGCAGAGGCGCACGGAGCCGCGCTCGGGCCCGACGAGGTTAGTCTGGCGCGGCGCTCGCTCAACTGGAGCTATGGTCCGTTCGAGGTGCCGGAGGCGATCTATAAAGAGTGGGACTGTCGCGCGGCCGGCGCCAAGCGCGAGGAGAGCTGGAACGCGTTGATGGGCCGCTATCGCGAGGCATTCCCCGACCTCGCGCGCGAGCTCGACCGGCGCATTGCCGGCGAATTGCCGAAAGGCTGGAGCGACACTCTCGATGGCGTCGCGCGCGCGGCCCAGAGCACGCCCGAAGATCTCGAAACGCGCAAGTCGTCGCAGCGCTGCCTCAACGCGATCGCGCCGTCGTTGCCGGAACTGATCGGCGGCTCGGCCGACCTCACCGGTTCGAACAACACGGACTGGAAGGGCTGCAAGGTGCTGACGCGTGAAACGCCCGGCAATTACATGCATTTCGGCGTGCGCGAATTCGGAATGACCGCGCTCACCAACGGCGTCGCGCTGCACGGCGGCTTCGTCGCATTTTCGGCAACGTTCCTGATGTTCATGGAATACGCGCGCAACGCGGTGCGGCTCGCGTCGCTGATGGGCTTGCGACAGATACTCGTCTATACGCACGATTCGGTTGCACTCGGCGAGGACGGACCGACTCACCAGCCGATCGAACAGCTGACGACCTTACGCACCACGCCGCACCTGTCGATGTGGCGTCCGTGCGATACCGTCGAAACTGCGGTCGCGTGGCGCGCGGCGATTTCGCGGCGCAACGGACCCACGGCGCTCGTGTTCAGCCGTCAGAAGACGAAGGCACAGCCGCGCTCCGATGCCGCGTTCAGGGCGATCGAACGCGGCGGCTACGTACTGGTGCAGGAGTCTTCGAAACTGCAGGCGATCGTCATCGCTACCGGTTCCGAGGTAGCGCTCGCCGTCACGGCGGCGAAGAAACTCGCCGACGAGGGTACCGGCGTGCGCGTTGTGTCGATGCCGAGCACCGACGTGTTCCTTGCGCAGGACGGTGCATATAGAGAGTCAGTATTGCCGATCGCGGTCCGCGCGCGCGTCGCCGTAGAGGCGGCGCATCCGGACTACTGGTATCGCTTCGTCGGCCTCGATGGCGTCGTGGTCGGCATCGATCGATTCGGGTTGTCGGCGAAAGGACCGGACGCGATGGAAGCGCTCGGGATGACGACCGATCACGTCGTCGCGGCGATTCGCGGCTGCATGCGCGGGGGTAAATCGTGAACGTGCGCGCGATGACCGACCTGGCGTTGGCCGGCAAACGCGTGTTGGTCCGCGAGGATCTCAACGTGCCGGTGAAGAATGGCGCCGTCACGAGCGATGCCCGAATCGTCGCGGCGCTGCCGACGCTGGAGCGGGCACTGGCCGCCGGCGCGGCGGTGATGGTGGTTTCGCACCTGGGGCGCCCGACCGAAGGCAAAGACGCGCGCAGCGAACCGCAATTCAGCCTCGCACCGGTCGCCGCGCGGCTGGGCGAATTGCTGAAGCGCGAAGTGCCGCTCGTCAGCCACTGGATCGACGGCGTCGACATCGCGCCGGGCCAGATCAAGCTGCTCGAGAACGTGCGCTGGATCGAAGGCGAAGGTGGAGACGACGACGCGCTGGCGCGACGGATGGCAAAGTTGTGCGACGTGTTCGTGATGGACGCGTTCGGCACCGCGCATCGCGCGCAGGTATCGACGCACGGCATCGCGAAGTACGCCCCCGTCGCGTGCGCCGGTCCGCTCCTTGCCGCCGAACTCGATGCGCTCTCGCGCGCGCTCGCGAATCCGTCGCGGCCGATGCTGGCCGTAGTGGGCGGCTCGAAAGTGTCGACCAAGCTCGAGGTGCTCGACCGCCTGGCGGAAATCGCCGACACAATCATCGTCGGCGGCGGTATCGCCAACACGTTCATTGCGGCGCAGGGTCACGGCGTAGGAAAGTCGCTGTACGAGGCAGACCTGCTCGACGCGGCGCGCAAGATCGCGAAGAAGGTTGAGATTCCGTTGCCGGTGGACGTCATGACCGCGCCGCGCTTCGACGAGTCCGCGCCGGCCACGCTGCGTCTGATCGACGACGTCGGCCCGGACGAGATGATTCTCGACATCGGTCCCGAAACGGCGCGCCGCTTCGCGAAGCGGCTCGAAGGCGCCGGCACCATCCTGTGGAACGGACCGGTCGGCGTGTTCGAGTTCGATCAGTTCGGGGAGGGCACGCGCGTGCTGGCGGAGGCCATCGCGGAGAGCGCGGCGTTTTCGATCGCGGGCGGCGGCGATACGCTCGCGGCGATCGACAAATACGGCGTCACCGACGGCATCTCGTACATCTCCACCGGCGGCGGCGCGTTCCTCGAATTCGTGGAAGGAAAACAACTTCCGGCGGTCGAAATACTGGAGGCCCGCGCGCGGGTCAATTGATCAGGAGTTCATCATGTCGATGATCAGCATGCGTCAACTACTGGACCACGCCGCCGAGAACGATTACGGCGTGCCGGCGTTCAACGTCAACAACCTCGAGCAGATGCGGGCGATCATGGAAGGCGCCGCCGCGACCGACAGCCCGGTCATCGTTCAAGCGTCCGCCGGAGCGCGCAAATATGCGGGTCCCACGTTCCTGCGCCATCTCATCCTCGCCGCGATCGAAGAGTTCCCGCAGATTCCGATCGTGATGCATCAGGACCACGGCGCGTCGCCGTCGGTGTGTCAGCGATCGATCCAGCTCGGCTTTTCGTCGGTGATGATGGACGGTTCGTTGAAGGCCGATCAGAAAACGCCGGCCGACTACGACTACAACGTCGACGTCACGCGTCGCGTGGTCGACATGGCGCACGCGTGCGGGGTGTCGGTGGAGGGCGAACTCGGCAACCTTGGCAGTCTCGAAACCGGCATGGGCGGCGAAGAAGACGGCGGCGGCCACGAAGGCTCGCTGTCAATGCACATGCTGCTGACCGACCCGGAACAGGCCGCCGATTTCGTGAAGAAGACGAAGGTCGACGCGCT
>DATJGR010000177.1:0-4329 GCA_035494855.1 Pseudomonadales bacterium
TCGAGTTGGAAAAGCGATGCAGCGCGAGTATTGCGCCGAAGTGGCGCGGGCCGAGGACGAACCGATGGCGGGCACTGCCGACGTCGTCGACGTGTGGATCATGCTCGAATACCTGCCGACCTGGACCGCGAAAGCGACCAGCGACAACGCACTCGCCGCGCCAACGAAAGCATGGCTGAAGCAGTTGTCCGACGAAGTGAGTGCGCGAGGACTGAAGCCGCGAATGCAGCTGATTCGTCGTCCGGAAATCGACCGGACCGGCGTAACGCTGATGTTGTCTACGCCGCACGGATTGCATCGAATGGAAGTGCCCGACTACCACGCCTTGAGCGCATTGCGGTTCGACGCGATCGAAGCGCTACCGGTCGAAACCGCGCCGCAGTATTTCGTCTGTACCAACGGCCAGCGCGACGTGTGCTGCGCGCGATTCGGCCTTCCCACCTACGCGGCGCTGCGCGAAAGGGTGGCGGGGCGAGTATGGCAGACCACGCACCTGGGCGGACATCGCTTCGCGCCTAACGTTCTCACACTGCCGCAGGCGGCGCTGTACGGCCGAGTGCAACCGGGGGACGTAGACGAATTCGTGGAAGCCGTGGAATCCACGCGCGTCGCTGCAGGGTGGCTGCGCGGACGCAGCCAATATCCGCCGGACGTGCAGGCGGCCGAAGCGTTCCTCGCTGCCCGCGGCGTCGATACCTTGGTCGCGCTGAATCGACAGCCAATGAACGGCGGCGGCTTCCGAGTTTCGTTCGGAGCACACGCCGTGGCGGTGAAACCGGGCACCGCAAGACAAGTGCTGACGAGCTGCGGCGAAGAGCGCAAGCCGGTTACCCCGTGGGAAGTCAGCCAGCTCGACCGCTGACGAATTCGATCAGCGCCCGATTGAATCCCTGCGGGTCTTCCATGTTGACGCCGTGACCTGCGGCCAGGTCTACGATCGTGAGGTTCGGCATTCGCGTGCGCGCGAATTCGCGATGCGGTGCGAAGCGTGTTTCTTCCCGCCCGCACAGCAGCATCGCCGGCACCGTGTTCTCGCCGATGCGCGCCCTCATGGTGGCGTTGGGATTGGTCTGAGCGAGCGTGTTGGCGATGCCGAGCGGGCTGAGGCGCGCCGCATCGACCATCAGCGCATCGTAGAGCTCCTTGGGCAGACGCTTCGCGTGACGCGGGTGCACCGGCATCCGCTCGATGGCGTCGATGCCGCCGTTCTCGATCCTCGCCGCGGCATCGGCCGAACCGCTCCTCCACGCGCGCGTCTGTTCGGCATCGGCGAACGCCGATGTCGAGTTCGTGAACGCGTGGCCGAACACGCGATCCGGATGCGTCAGCGCGTAGCGGATCGTCAACCCCGCGCCCAGCGAATAACCGCACAACCACCAGCGATCGACGCCGAGCGAGCGGCGGATGTCGTCGAACGCCGCGACGTAAGCGTCGGGGTGATACGAGGCGGGATCGGACGGCGCGCTCGACCGACCGTGGCCCAGCAGTTCAACGACCACCGGCCGACACACTTCCGACAGCGCCTGCAGATTGGGCAGCCACTGCGCGCGCGACATCAGAAAGCCGTGTACGAGCAACAGATGCGGTCCGTCGTTGCCGTGTGTTTCGATGTGCAGTTGCTGCATTGTTCGAGGCTGACGCTCGCTTCTTGACGGGATCGCCATCCTAGAGCAGTGTGCCCAATCCGCAAATCACGATGAACACGCGCATGGCCAAGGCTCCGCGCACGACATTGTCTGCCCCGGACATCCGTCGTCAGCCGGTTTCGGTAACGCGGCAGATGGCGGCGTCGCTGCCGAATCTGCGCGCGATCGCCGAGTCTCACGGGTTGAAGATTCACCACCTCGGCGCCGGTTACCCGCACCCGGAGGCGACCGACCCGCGCGCATTTCTCACGCACAAGTCTGCCTACTACGAACATCTTCGCGTGCGCGAAGGGCTGAACGATCCGGACGCGCTGCCCGAGTATCTGCGCGAATCGTATGCGTATACCGATACGCTCGGGCCGCGCAAGCCGCGCGAGGCGTTCGCGCAGGTTTACGGCGCCGACTGGAACCTCGACATCGATCCGGCGCGCCTCATCCCAACCGTTGGTGCGACAGGTGGCATCAGCCTCGTGTGTTCGTTGTTCGAGCGCCCGGGCAAACCCGTGGCGTACATCACCGACGCACCGACGTATGCCGGCTTTCTGGCCCGTGCGATGTTGAACCGGCATGCGGCGGTGTTCAGCGTGGAAATGGATCGAGAAGGTCCGATCATCGCGCGCGTCCGCGAACAGATTCGCGCCGCGCGCGCCGCTGGCTACTTCGTGCCGTTCTACTACTCGATTCCCGATGGCCACAATCCTGCGGGCTTCTCGTTCAGCGACACGCGCCGGCGCGCGTTGCTCGAAGTGGCGGAAGAAGAGGGCATCCTGATTCTCGAGGACGCGCCGTACCTCTATATCAATTACGCGGCAGCGGAGGCGCGTCCGAAACCGTTCGTGACGCACGCGCCGGACCGCACGATCCATCTGTTCACCGGATCGAAGATCGGTTTCCCGGGACCGCGCGTCGGTTTCATCATTTCCGATGCGATGCTCGAAATCGAAGGCCACAAGCAGGTGCCGATCACCGACCTGCTGCTCACGGAGGCGAGCGCAGATCTGCTGTTCCAGAATCCCGAAGCGCTGCACGGCTTCGGCGCGCTGCTGCATGACGATGCGATGCAGTTGCGCAGGTCTCTGTGGGGCGTTGCGAACGAGAAGCTCGCGATCTATCGCGAGAACCGCCGCATCGTACTCGACGGGCTGCAGAACGAACTGGGTGCTTATCCGGAATCGTTCCGCTGGACGCATCCGGAAGCGGGGTTCTTCACGGTGTTCACCTTCCTCAATCCGAACGTGACCACCGATGACGCGTTCATAGCGCGCCTAGTATCGGAATACGGCGTCGTCGCGATTCCGATGTACGACTTCTATCCGGCCGACGCGCGGCGACGCAATCCGCGCGCGGGTCTCGATCAGTTGCGGCTGTCGTTCTGTTTCAGCGAAAGCGTCGGCGTGCAGCGACGCACCGATCTGCGTGAGGCGGTAGCCGCGTTCGCGCATGCGGCGCGCGTCGAGTCCGGCGTGGCCAAGTCTTAGCCGCCATGGTTCGCGCGTGACGCGCATCTGCGTGTTCGCCGGTTCCAGCCCCGGCGCGAGCGATGCTTACCGGAAAGCTGCGGTCGAGCTGGGCGAAGCGTTGGCCGAACGCGACACCGAACTGGTTTATGGCGGCGGATGCGTGGGGCTGATGGGCGTGCTGGCCGACGCGGCGCTGGCGTGCGGCGGTCGCGTGATCGGCGTCATTCCGCACACGCTCATGTTGCGCGAAGTGGGTCATCGCGGGCTCACCGAGCTTCGGGTGGTCGACTCGATGCACGAACGCAAGGCGATGATGGCGGAGTTGTCCGACGGTTTCATCGCGTTGCCCGGCGGCTTCGGCACGCTGGAGGAAACGTTCGAGATTCTGACGTGGGCGCAACTCGGCCTGCACGGACATCCGTGCGGACTGCTCAACATCGACGGCTATTTCGATGGGTTGCTCGCGTTTCTCGACCACGCGGTGCGGGAGGCGTTCGTGCGCGATGCGCATCGGTCGATGTTGCTGATTGACGATTCACCGCGCCGATTGCTCGATCGGTTCGCGGCGTATCGAGCGCCGAACGTCGAGAAGTGGTTGCAGCGCAGCGCGCAGACATGACCGGACGAGGAATGGAAATGATTCTCGTGGTGACTACCGGCGGCACCATCGACAAGGTCTACTTCGATGCGCAGAGCGAATTCGAAGTGGGGCGATCGATGGTGGGCGATCTGTTGCGCGAAGCGCACGTACATGCGCCGTTCGAAACGCTCGAAGTCACGCGTAAAGACAGCCTCGATCTCACCGACGACGATCGCGAGGCGATCCGCCGCGCGATCGCCGCGGCGCCGAACGCGCGTGTCGTCGTTACACACGGTACGGACACGATGACGAAGACCGCCGGCTTGCTTAGGTCGATCGGCGACAAGACCATCGTGCTGACCGGCGCGCTGTCGCCTGCGCGCTTCGCGAACACCGACGCGGCGTTCAACGTGGGAATGGCGTTCGCGGCCGTTCAGACGTTGCCGGCCGGCGTCTACATCGCGATGAATGGCCAGGTGTTCGACGCAGAGCGCGTCCGCAAAGACCGCGCGACCACTCGCTTCGTCGCGATCTGATACGCCCGGCGCCGGTTCACGGCGTCAGCTTGAAGTCGATCTTCGCCGTTGCACCGGCGGTATCCACCGGTTTGTCGTCGACGTATTGCGGCGCGTAACGCCAGCCT
>DATJGR010000178.1:0-5804 GCA_035494855.1 Pseudomonadales bacterium
TTCGCAACATAGCGATGCTGTCGGGCGTGATGCTGGTGATGCTGATCGGCAACGTCATCCAGATGGCGATCTGGGCGGTGTTGTTCATCATCATCGGCGAGTTCGACCAATTCGAGAAGGCGCTGTACTTCTCCAGTGTGACGTTCGCCACGCTGGGTTATGGTGACGTCGTTTTGTCCGAGCAGTGGCGGTTGCTCAGCGGCGTGGAGGCCGCGAATGGAATTCTGATGTTCGGCGTGTCCACGGCCGTGATGACTGCGGCCGTGTTGGATGTTATGAAGCGGTTCGAAACTGGAGGCAGGTAGATGAACATCCTGGATCTGAAGGGCGAGAACGCGTTGGTCACCGGCGCCGGACAAGGCGTGGGCAGGCAGGTGGCGCTGCATTTCGCGGCCCACAACGCGGGCACCGTGTACGTCAACGATTTCTCGGCCGAACGCGCCGGCGCGGTAGTGGAGGAGATCAAGTCCGCCGGTGGCCGTGCCGAAGCGGTCGCCTGCGACGTTTCGGATTTCGCTGCCATGCAGGCGCGACTCGAACCGCTCGACATCCAGCTGCTCGTCAACAACGCCGGTAACGCCGGCGCCGATCCATCGAAAGTCGGCCGCGGTGAATTCTGGGAACAGGCGCCGGAGCAATGGACGCCGTGGCTCGGCGTGAATCTGCTCGGTGTGTTGAACGCGTCGCGGCTGGTGCTGCCGAAGATGATCGGCAACAAGCGCGGCAGCATCGTCACGATCATTTCGGACGCCGGCCGCGTCGGCGAACCGCGGCTCGAGGTGTACAGCGCGGCGAAAGCCGGCGCCGCAGGATTCTCGCGCGCACTCGCGAAGTCCGCCGGCCGCCACGGCGTGCGCGTCAACTGCGTCGCCATTTCGGCAACGCGCACGCCCGCCACTTCCCGCGCGATGGACAACCCCGACTTCGCCAAACGCGCGCTGTCGAATTACGTCATCCGCCGCTTCGGCGAACCGTCGGACGTCGCGAACATGGTGTTGTTCCTGTCCTCCGACGCCGCCAGCTGGGTCACCGGACAGACGTATCCGGTGAACGGCGGCTACGACTTCGGAATGTAACCAACGAGCGAATCAGGGGGAGAGAAGAAAATGACCGAGCTGCGCAACTATTTTCAGAGCGAAGTGATCGACGGCCACATCTTCGTCATAACCATCGACCGACCCGAGGCGCGCAACGCGTTCAACGGCGCGATGGCGGCGCAACTCGAAGCATTGGTCGATCGTTACGAAGACGACAACGCATTGTGGGTCGCGATCATCAAAGGCAACGGCCCGACGTTCTCGGCCGGTCAGGATCTGAAAGCCGCCCGCACCGGCGACATGGGCGCGTCGAAGAAGCGCGGCGGCTTCGGCATCATGGGCACGCCGCCGAAGAAGCCGATCATCGCCGCCATAGACGGCCAGGCACTCGCAGGCGGCATGGAGATGGTGCTGTCGTGCGACCTCATCGTCGCCACCGAAACGTCGGTGTTCGGTCTCGCCGAAGCGAAGCGCGGCCTGCTCGCGGTCGGCGGCGGTTGTTTCCGGTTGCCGCGTCGCGTGCCGTATCACGTCGCGATGGAAATGATCCTCACCGGCGAAACCAAGACCGCCGCAGAGATGTACACACACGGGCTCGTCAACAAAGTGGTGCCGCCCGGGAAGGCGCTCGACGGCGCGCTCGAACTCGCGCGACTCATCGCGCGCAACAGTCCCGTCGCGGTGAAGGCCGCCAAAGAAATCGCGTTCCGCTCCGCCGCCGAAGTGTGGACGGACGCGGATGGCTGGAAGAAACAGCAAGAACCTTCGCGCGCGGTGATGCAATCCGAAGACCTGCAGGAAGGTCTGCGCGCATTCGCGGAGAAACGCGAAGCCGTGTGGAAGGGGAAATGACGCGATGACGTTGCCCGCATCGATCGGTGATCGCCTGCGCCTGCCGCTCATCGCGGCGCCGATGCTGCTGGTGTCGGGTCCCGACCTCGTCATCGAAGCGTGTCGAGCCGGCGTGATCGGCTCGTTCCCCACCAAGAACTGCCGCACCGTCGACGAACTCGAGCGCTGGCTCGCGCGAATGCAGGAAGAAACGGAAGGCGGCGCGCCGTATGCGCCGAACCTGATCGTGCACAAGACGAACACGCGCCTGCACGAAGACATGAAGCTGGTCGAGAAGTACGCGCCGGCCATGGTGATCACCAGCGTCGGCAGCCCCGCACCGGTGATGGACACGATTCACGCCGCGGGCGGTCTCGTATTCGCCGACGTTGCGTCGATGCGGCACGTCGAACGCGCACTGCAGGTCGGCGTGGACGGGCTCATTCTGCTGACGGCCGGCGCCGGCGGACAAACCGGCTGGGCCAATCCGTTCGCATTCGTACGCGCGGTGCGCTCGGTGTTCGACGGACCGGTGGTGCTGGCCGGCGGCGTGGCGGACGGCGTGGCGTTGCGCGCGGCCATCGTGCTCGGCTGCGATCTCGCCTACATGGGCACCCGCTTCATCGCCACGAAGCAGAGCCTGGCGGCGCCGGGCTACAAGGACATGCTCGTAACTTCGTCGCTCGACGACATCGTTCTGTCGCGTGCGCTCACCGGTCTCGAAACCAATCTGCTGCGCCCCTCTGTCGAGCTGGCGGGAATGGACGCAACCGGCGTCGGTTCGCTCGACGCTGGTGCCGGTGGCGTATCGGCGAACGCGCCGAAGCGCTGGAAGGACGTCTGGTCGGCCGGCCACACGGTGGCGCAGGTGCACGACGTTCCGGACGTGGCCGATCTGGTCGAACGCGTCGCAGGGGAATACGCGGCGGCCACCCGATAGAAGGAGACGCAACGTGCTGACCGACTACAGGGTTCTCGACTTCACCGACGAGCGCGGCGCCTTGTGCGGCCAACTGCTGGCCGACCTCGGCGCGCAGGTACTGCGCGTGGAGCCGCCTGGCGGTTCGCCGATGCGGGCGGCGCTACCGGGCGAACTGATGTGGCAGGTGTACGCCCGCAACTGCGACAGCGTCGTGCTCGATCTCGACTCAGCAAACAGCAGAGAACAACTCGCTGCCCTCGCCGAGCAGGCCGATCTCGTCGTCGACAACGGCGGAGCCCTGGGCGACGTGCTCGCCCGATTGCAGGCAGAACATCCGCGGCTCGTGCGCGTATCGATCACCGCGTTCGGAACGTACGGACCGAAGCGCGACTATGCCGCCACCGATCTGATCGTGCAGGCCGCCTCCGGCACGATGGCGATCACCGGTTTCGACGACAGCAAACCGCTGCGCACCGGCGCGATCACCGCGTGGTCGCACGCCGGCGTTGCGGCGGCCGGCGCCGCATTGCTCGCGCTGCGCAGTGCCGATCGTACCGGTCGCGGCCAGCACGTCGACATCTCCGCGCAACAGGCGTGCAACCTCGCCGCCTCCTATTCGCTTCTCACCGCATACATCGGCGCGTCGCGATTTGGTCGCACCGCATTCGGCGGACTTCCGCTGATCTGGCCGGCGAAGGACGGCTACGTGTCGCTGACGCTGGGTTTCGCCGGGCCGATGATCGGCTTTGCGCGCAATCTCCTGCAATGGATGCACGAAGCCGGCGCCATAACGGAGGCGTTGGCAACGCTCGACTGGGCCACCTACGTCGGCACGTTGCGCACCGGCGGCGACCCGGCAGCGATGCAGCAGCTCGTCGGCGGCATCGGCCAGTTCATTGAGGTGCGCAGCAAACAGGAACTGCTGGACGGTGCGTTGCAGTACGGCGCGCTGATCGTCCCGGTATCCACCGCGCAGGACGTGTTGCGCGACCGACAACTGGCCGACCGCGGCTTCTGGTGGGAAACGGATGGCCTCAAGGTTCCGGGTGCATTCGCGAAGTTCAGCGCACAACCGCTGCGGCTGGCCCACCCCGCGCCTGCGTTGGACGCGACGACGAAAGCCGCACTGCGCCCCCGCGCGGTGCCGTCGGCGCCGGATGCTTCGCTACCGCGCCGACCGTTGCCGCTGAAAGGGATCAAGGTGCTCGATTTCACCTGGGTGATGGCCGGACCGTGGTCGTCGCGCGTGCTCGCCGATTACGGCGCCGCCGTAGTCAAGGTGGAGTCTCGCACGCGGCTCGACCTCGTGCGGATACTCGGCCCGTTCTACGGCGACAAGTTCTCGTCCGAAACCTCCGCCTCGTTCGCCAGCATCAACGCGGGAAAGCACAGCCTCGCGCTCGACCCCGGCACGCCGGAAGGCAAAGCGACCGTTCTCGAGCTGGTCGATTGGGCCGACATCGTGATGGAGTCGTTCTCGCCGAAAGCGATGAAGAAATGGGGCCTCGACTATGCATCGTTATCCGCGCGCAAGCCGGGCCTAGTCATGTTGAGCACATGCCTCTTCGGGCAGACGGGACCGCACTCGATGATGGCGGGCTATGGCACGATGGGCGCCGCGCTCGGCGGCCTCGCCCTGCCAACGGGCGAACCCGGCCGCCCACCGTGCGGTCCGTTCGGGCCGTACACCGACTACGTGGCACCGCGTTTCTCGGTGGTGGCTCTCCTCGCGGCGCTGCACCACCGCGATCGCACCGGCCAGGGCCAACACATCGATCAATCGCAGGCCGAGAGTGCGATGCATTACCTGTCGGTCGCCGTGGCCGAAGCGTCGCGGTCCGACGTCTATCCGGATCGGCTCGGCAACACCGATCGCGCGATGTTTCCGCACGATGCATTCCGTTGCGCAGGCGACGATCAATGGATCGCGATCGCGGTTCGCGACGATGCGGACTGGCGCAAGCTCGTCGCCGAAATAGCGGCGCCCGAACTGACCGCGTTGCGCGACGCGGGGGTCGCCGAGCGTCGCGCGGCTGCCGCTGTCGTCGGACAGCAGATCGCGCGATGGACCGAACCGCAGAACGCGTCGGAACTCGAGGCGCGACTGCAGCGCCTCGGCGTTCCGGTGCACGCGGTGACGAACGCCGCCACCGTGAAAGACGACGCACAAATCGCACTGCGCGAGCATTTCGTTCGCACCACGCATGAACAGTTGGGCGAGGTGTACGTGGAGAGCGTGGGCTTCCGCTTCTCCGACATGCAGCCGCGCGTCGGCAAGATTCCGAGCCTCGGCGGCGACAGCGATTGGGTGATGCGCGAAGTTCTCGGCAAAGGCTGAGCTAGACGCGCCCTTTGTCGAAGTGTTGGGACGCGACCTGGACGTCGCTCCAGGGGTGTTTCGAGCGTTCCCACACCGACCGCACCGGCGGCGGAAACGACGGATCCGCGAATGCGCCTACGGCGACACCGACGAGCCCGGGATTCTTGCCGGAAACCCAGTGCACCGACGTTCCGCAGCGCGGGCAGAAGTGCGTGGTGAACGCGTGACCCGCATCGGTCGGACGCGAATACGCGCGCGATTCGCCTGTAGCACGGACCTGCTCCGACGAAAAGTAAGCGCCGACGCCGAACACCGATCCGGTGCGGCGCTGACAGTCGATGCAATGACACGCCACGACCGCTTGCGGCTCGCCCTCCACCGTCACCCGCAGCGAACCGCATGCGCATTCTGCAACTCGCGCCATCGTCATCTCCGTAACCCGCTTCGTGAGTGTCTCAAGGTCACCGTTCGTTCGCCGCGCTCTGCAGTTTCAGGACGGTAGCCCAGTTTCGCGTCGTGACCGTATCCCCGGTCAACCGAGAGAACGCCTTGGCCAGCCTCGAATCCGTGATGCCGTCGGCGCACCAGAGATCAGCGGCACGCGCGCCGACCGCGAAGGCCTCAGGCGTCCAGGATTCCCGGAGCAGCAACCTCGATTCCGCAAGAACGTTCGATGGCGCGCCGAACGCCACGA
>DATJGR010000179.1:0-13075 GCA_035494855.1 Pseudomonadales bacterium
GGAACATACCGAGTACACCTGTGCGGTGGAGTTGAACCGTGAGTTTGCCGCTGCATACGACGTTGAATTGCCCGGTACTTGCCATATCGACGTCGCTGAAAGCCTCGTTTTTGGATGTGCTAGATGTTTCGGCAGGTTAGGCGTCTAACTGTTTGTCCGCAAGGAAAAAGATGTTTCTCACCTGTTTCCCATGTGCGCGCGACCGTTTCGCGTGCGTCGATTGCACCGCGTCGGCAAACCCAATACCGTGCGGCGTTCGTCATCTCGTGGGGAGATGTTCAATGCCGCTGGGGATCATCGCTGCAGCTGCGCCTGACAAGACCGCATACGTCATGGCAGACACCGGTCTGGCCGTGACGTTCGGCGAACTCGAAGCGACTTCGAACCAGGGCGCACAGCTGTTTCGCAAACTCGGGCTCAAGGCCGGCGATCACATCGCGATCATGCTGGAGAACCATCCGCGCTTTCTGCAGATCTGCTGGGCGGCGCAACGCGCCGGTTTGTACTACACGGCCATCAGTTGGCGACTGCAGCAGCAGGAAGTGGAGTACATCGTGAACAATTGCGAAGCACGCGTGTTCATCACGTCGAACGAATGTCGGGAAGTGGCGCGCGCACTGGGCGATCGAATTCCCAATGTCCAACACCGCTACATGGTCGACGCGGTGATTTCCGGTTTCGAATCGTGGGAAGGGGCAATCGCCTCGATGCCGCGGCAGCCAATCGCCGATCAGACCGAGGGACAGTCGATGCTGTACTCGTCCGGAACGACCGGGTATCCGAAAGGCATCAAGAGACCGCTTTCCGGCCTGGCGTTCGGAGAAATGAACGCATTGCCGGTAATGACGACGCTGTACGGTGCGTACGAAACCTCGATCTACCTGTCGCCGGCACCGCTGTACCACGCCGCGCCGCTCGGCTTCTCGATGGCGTGCCTGCGCAGCGGCATCCAGGTGGTGGTGATGGAGCACTTCGAAGCGGAGCGGGCGCTGCAATACATCGAGCGATATCGCGTCACCCACAGCCAATGGGTGCCGACGATGTTCGTCCGCATGCTGAAGCTGCCCGAAGAGGTCAGGAGCAGATACGACGTTTCGAGTCTGAAGTGTGCGATCCATGCCGCCGCGCCGTGCCCGATTCCCGTCAAGGAGCAGATGATCGAATGGTGGGGTCCGGTGCTGTACGAATACTACGCGGGGACGGAGGGCAATGGCTTCGTGCAGTTGAATTCGCAGGAGTGGCTCACCCATAAAGGATCGGTAGGGCGCGCGTTGAACTGTTCCGTGCACATCTGCGACGACGAAGGCAACGAACTCCCCCTGGGCGAACCCGGCACGATCTACTTCGGCGGCGGCGGCCAGTTCGAGTATTACAAGGATCCTGACAAGACAGCTCAGTCGCGCCACGCTCGAGGTTGGTCGACGCTTGGCGACGTCGGATACATGGACGAGGAAGGGTACGTTTACCTGACCGACCGCAAACATTTCATGATCATTTCGGGCGGCGTGAACATCTATCCGCAGGAAACCGAGAACATCCTCATCACCCATCCGAAGGTGTACGACGTTGCCGTGTTCGGCGTTCCGAACGAAGACTTCGGCGAAGAAGTGAAAGCGGTGGTGCAGCCGGCAAACATGGCCGACGCCGGCCCCGCGCTGGAGCGGGAACTGATTGCGTTCTGCCGCGGCCACCTGTCGCACATCAAGTGCCCGCGATCGATCGACTTCGAGGCCCAACTGCCGCGACACCCGACCGGCAAGCTGTACAAGCGCCTGTTGAAGGACCGGTACTGGCAGAAGCGCTGACGCGCCGGTTACGGCTGCCCCTTGAGCAGATTCGCCGGTGAGTACTGATCGGTGAGGATGCGCGCCGTCGCGTCCCAGTCGGCACGCGTGTTCATCGTGGAGGCGTAGTTCTCGATGGGCACCCCATAAGGCTTCAACGGTTGCACGAGCGCCTTCGCGGCCAGTTCGAGCTTCGCGGTATCAGGCAACGCGGTGCGGCTTGCGATGATCACGCGGTTTGCGGTGTCGGGCGACTTCAGGTTGAAGAACGGCCCGAACACGTCGCTGTAGGTCACCGATTCGTTGTGATAGAGGCGGCTGATCGCGAAGGTATTCGACGCCAGAACGCCATCGGTCGTCAGCAACTCGCGCGCCTCCGACAGATACTCGCGTGTCATCAGATGTTCCGGAATGTAGTCGCCGTTGAACGCGTCGAGCATGATCAGGTCATATCGTTTCGGATTGTTCTGCGCGCGCTTTGCCCAGACGCGCGCGTCCTGTTCGACCACCTGCATGTGTTCGGACGGCTCGAAACCGAAGTAGCGCTTCGCCACGACGACGACCGCCGGGTCCAGTTCCACGACCTCGATGCTGGCGTTCGGATACAGCTCCGAGAGTGCGATCGGCAACGTGCCGCCGCCGAGCCCGACGATCAGAATGTTCGAGGGCGCCGGATCGAGCAGCAACGCCGCGAGCATCATCCGCGCGTACGGGAATACGAGCCGCTTCGGCGCACGCTGGTCGATGCACGACTGGTTGCGCTGCAGTTTACGCACGGTGAACTGCATGCATCGCACCGAATCCTCTTCGGTGACGAGAATGTTCTGATACAACGACGTTTCGGAGTGGATCAGGCGGGCATGGACCGGAGTCGACAGCAACGCCACCGTCAGAACGAGCGCGATCCTCACCGGCGCGATCCTCACCGCATGCGGCCCACTGCGTAGCCGACGCCCGCCAATGCGAGCAGGCTTCCGGTGAGCAACAGCAGGATCGTGTCGATCTCGAACCACAACACCAGATAGAACGATGTCGCGAGCGTTCCGAGCGCGCTGCCAAGCGTCGAAACGAAATACAACGTGCCCGCCACGCGGCCCGACTGGGCCGTTTCCGTGACCATGAGGCGAACCGAGTAGGGGCTGATCATGCCGAGCACGATCGTAGGCAACATGAACAGCGCCGAAGCGGCGACCAGAGACCCGTAGCGCGGGTCCTCGATCTGTTCGAAGACTGTCTGCATCAACTGCTCGCCATAAAGCACGAGCGGGTACGTCAGTACCGCGCCCGCAACGAACAGCGCAGCGAAGCGCGCCAGCGAAGGCGACCGCAGCGACACGTAGCCGCCGATGAGATAGCCCAGCGACAACGACAGCATGAACACCGTGATGACGCTGCCCCAGACATAGATGCTGCTTCCGAAGTATGGAGCGAGCACGCGGCCGCCGAGCAACTCGAGCGCCATGATCACGAAACCGCCGCCGAACGCGAGGACATTGATGGTGGTGCGCCGCATAATGCGCGCGTGACGTTCCAACGAAGCAAGAGGGGGGAGGCGATTGTGCAGGTGGGTGTGACGATGCGCAACATGGGTCCCGAGTCGACGCGCGCGATGATGGAGGATTGCGCGCGCGCTGCGCAGGACAGCGGCGCGGAGTCGATTTGGATCACCGATCACGTCGCGATACCGCCTGACGACGCGGAAGGATCGGGTGGTCGATACGTCGATCCGCTGATCACCCTGGCGTGGCTCGCTGGCATCGTTCGAACGATGAAGCTCGCGAGCGGGGTGATCGTGCTGCCGTATCGGCCGCCGCTGATGTTCGCGCGACAGGTGGCCGCGCTGCAGGAACTGTCCGCCGGACGTCTACTGCTCGGCGTCGGCATCGGCTGGATGGAGGCGGAGTTTCGCGCGCTGGGCATCAAGCGCAACGATCGCGGTCGCGATTCGGATGCCGTGTTGGCATTCCTCCAGAAGTGTTTTGCCGCGGACGTGGTCGAAGCGAACGGCCAGCCATTCCTGTTCCGGCCGCGGCCCGCCAAACCGCCGCTATTGGTCGGCGGTCGCGCACCGCATGCGCTGGAACGCGCCGCACGCTATGGCGACGGCTGGTTGCCGATGGGGCTGAGTCCGTCGGATGTCGTCGCGGCGAAGAAGCAGTACGCACGACTCACCGGCAATTTGGGCAAGCCGCCGGGAACGATCACGCTGATGACGGCGCTGCCATTGCACGACGCGACGCAAACCCGCGAACAGCTGGAGGAGTATCGCGGTGCGGGCGTCGATCGGATCGTGTGCGCCGTGCGTTATCGGACTTACACGGAGTACGCGGCGACGATGACGAAGCTCGCGGCCGTGCTGGGTCGTTAGCGCCGGGTCAGTCCCGCTTGGCTACGTGCTCGACCGGTGAACCAGCTGCCTTCCAGCCACTGAAGCCGCCACCGATGTGGCAGACATTCTCGAGGCCCATGTGTTGCACTGTTTGCGTCGCGAGCGCCGAGCGCCAGCCGCTCTGGCAGTAGAAGACGAGTCGTTTGCCGGACGAAAAAACGTCTTTATGGTAGGGGCTGTCGGGGTCGACCCAGAACTCGAGCATGCCGCGCGGTGCGTGGAACGCGCCGGGAATCTTGCCTTCGCGCGTCAGCTCGCGTGGATCGCGAAGATCGACGAATACGACGCCGGGGTCGTTCAGCAACGCCGCCGCGGCGGCTTGATCGAGCGTTTCGATCTCTTTCTCGGCATTCTCGATGAGGGCTTTGTAGCCGATTTTCATGGACGTGCTCCGGTATGGATCGTGCGATTCTACTCGACGCGCTACAGCCGCAGGCCGCCACTGGCCACGAGGATCTCGCCGGTGACGAAATCGGATTCGCTCTGGCAGAACAGATAGATCGCATTTGCGGCGTCTTCCGGCGTACCGGTGCGGTGCAGCGGTGTCATCGCGATCTGCTGCGCTACCTGATCGTGGCTGAGGCCCACCCGATAGCTGCGTCCTGCAACGTCGATGCGCGGCGGTTCCGTGTCGTATTCCTGCGTCAGTCGCGTGGCGATGTGGCCGAATGCAACCGCGTTCACCGTCACGTTGTAGCGTCCCCATTCCTTGGCGAGCGTGCGCGTCAGGCCGACGATCGCGGCTTTTCCGGCCGAATATCCCACCTGCGTTGCAGCACCGAACAGCCCTGACACGGACGAAACGTTCACCACCTTGCGGCACGGCATCGCGGCGCCGGACTGATGTACCGCGCGCAGCCATCGGCCGTATGCACGCAGGATTCGAAACGGTGCCGTGACGTGAATATCGAGCATCGCGTCCCATTGCTCGTCGCTGTGGTTGTGCAACGCGCTGTTCCAGATGTAGCCCGCGTTGTTGACGACGATGTCGAGCGCGCCGCGCTGGTCCACTGCACTTGCGACCAGTCTGTCGGGCACGTCGGCCTCGGTGAGGTCGCCGGCCAGTGCTACGCCGCCAATCTCCCGGGCCGTCAATTCGAGTTCCTTGGCGTCTATGTCGTTGACGAACACGAAGGCGCCTTCGCTCGCGAGCTTGAGGGCGGTTGCGCGTCCTACGCCGCGGGCAGCGCCGGTGACGAGCGCGGTCTTCCCTGACAATCGTGTTGAGGCGCTCACAGGAAATCTCCTTTCTTGCGCGGTTCTGGAACAAAACGCGCGACCACGGCGCCGCCCACCACCAGGAACAGAATGGAAGCCATGAATACCGCCTGATAGCCGGCGAGCGCAGCGAGAACGCCGCCCAGTAACGGTCCGATCGTGCCTGCCAGTTCCGACGTGGTGTTGGCGATCGCGATCCGCACCGGTAAGTCGTGACGGGTGCCGAATTCCAGCGTCATGTTCTGCGATGCATTCTGAAAACCCTGGTTGGCGGCGCCGATGCCGACGAAGACGAGTATCGTCACGGGCAAATTGCCGGACACCAGCATCAACAATACGGTGGATGCCACCCACAACGCGATCGATGCGAGAAACGTGATTCGAAAGCCTTTATGGTCGCCGAGCGGACCCCAGACCAGGTTCGAAAACGTTCCCGACAGCGTGAAGGCGAACGTGAGGATGCCGAGCGTGGCACCGGACAGCGCGGCGGTATGTCCCTCGTGCAGAACGTAGAACGGCATCGCCATGCGACCCAGCGTCGCGAGCGCGCGTGCGAGGAAGTAGCGCGTGAAGGCGCGATCGTCGCGCAGCAACGCCGGCATTTGCGCGAGCCGCGTTCGCAAACGCTCCTTCGGCCGCACCGTCGGCGGCTCCGGCTCGCGCACCGCGACCAATGCCGACAGGCCGATGCTGGTCAACACGAACGACAGCAGAAACGTGTACGAGTATCCGGCCGCCGTCGGCGTATCGCCGACGAGATACTGGCCGCTGAGCCACGCCACCATCGCGGAGATGATGCCGGCGAGGAAGTTGCGCATCCCGGTGAGGCGGCCGCGTTTCGAGACCGGAATCACCTTCGCCATGAGGAAGTTGAAGATCACGCCCTGCATGCCCTGAAACAGGCCGAATCCCGCGAGAAAAATCATCAACGCCCACAACGACCACGGCGTCGGCAGAATCAACCCGGACAGCGAAATCGCGAGGATCATTCCGCGCATGCCCCAACCGGTGGAGAACGCCACCGGCAGTACGCGTTTGCGATGCTCGATCAGATTTGCGCCGATCATCGGCGTCAGCGTCATGCCGAACGATTGCAGCGCGCTCGACAGCCCAACGGCGAGGTTCGAGCCACCGGACAGCAGCATGATGTAGGCCGGCATGAACGTCGGCGCATTCATCAGGCGGAAACCGGTCTGGCTCAGCATCCCGTGCGCGAGGTGCGCCATGAAATTGCGACTCAGGTTGCGCTGCACCTGAATCTGGAAGCGGCGCTCCGCGCGCGCGTCGGCGCGATCAGTCTCGTTCGACAACAGTGATGTCCATCACGCGGGTATTCCTGGAGTCCTGACGCGTGCAGTCGCTCTGTGCGCGGAACGGTCAGTTAACGACCGTCGGCCGCCCGATTGTCCGAATGCCTAAAACCAATAAATACAATATGTTACAGAATAGTCCTGAATTGGCATGAAACCTGAACCTACCGAAGCGGACCACAGTAGTAAGTGATGCCACGATGAAGGACACCTTGAGTCGCTACCCCGGCCAGTTCGATCAGTCGCCGGATCCGCTGTACGTTGCGATTCCGCGCGTCGAGATCATCTCGGAAATGGCCCGCCGCGGCGACGACCGCGCGTTGAACGACGTCTGCCTCGCGGTGGCGATCGTTGCCGAAGCGATGAACGCCGCCTGGGTGGCTGCCCGCACGCACTGAGGCCGTCAGCGCCCCTTCCAGTTCGGGGGGCGCTTCTCGGCAAACGCCTTCGGACCTTCGACGAAGTCTTCGCTGCCCACGAGCGTCCGCACCGAGTCGTACGAGCGCGTCATCGCGTCGTTCAAGTCCGCAATGTCGAGGCCGCGATAGACCACATCCTTGCTCGCGCGGATCGACAGCGGCGAGCACTCGCAGATTTCCCGCGCCCAACGTTTCGCCGCGGCCATCAACTCGGTTTGCGGCACGACCTCGTTGACGAACCCGAGCTTTTGTCCTTCGGCGGCGCCGACGCGTCGACCCGTCAGGATCATGCCGAGTGCCTGCTTCGTTCCGATCTGACGCGGCAGGCGTTGCAGACCACCGGCGAGTGCCGCGAGACCCACTCTGGGTTCGGGCAATGCAAACAGCGCATTGTCCGAAGCGATGATGAGGTCGCACGCGAGCGCGATCTCGAAACCGCCGCCCATCGCGACACCGTTCACAGCAGCGATCACCGGCTTCGTCAGATCGAAACGCGAAGTGAGCCCGCCGAAACCGCGCGGTGTCGGTACGCGCTTTCCGCCCTCCGCCTGATGGCGCAGATCGTTGCCGGCGCTGAATGCGCGATCGCCGCGACCGGTGATGATCGCGACCCACGCATTGTTGTCGGCGGCGAACTCGTCGAATACGAGGCCGAGTTCCGCATTCGCGGCGGGATGCAGCGCGTTCATACGCTCCGGTCGCTCAATGGTGACGATCGTCAGATGACCGTCTTTTTCGACACTACAGAATTCCGGCATGTTGTCCCCCTGCTGGCGTGTGGTCGTTTGGTATTCGCTTTGGGTAAGTGAGTGCGCGCGTTAGAGGTGCTCCGTGTTGTTGAACCCGGCAATCAACGGCTCGGGCTCGAGCAACAGCTCAGTCACGCTGCAATTGTCGATCTGGTAGTTTGTCCAGTGATTCGCGTCAGCGTCAAGCAACGCAGCCAGCGCAATCGCCAATGCCGCGCCGTGACTGACGACCACGATCGGTCGCGTTGAATCCCCAGAAGTGTAGATGCGTCGCAACGCCGGCACGATGCGTTGCGCGACGGCGTTAACTGAATCGCCGCCCGGCGGCGCGAAGTCGAGGTCATCGCGAATGCGCCGGAAGAAATCGTGTTCGTGCTGCAGGGCGGCGAACGGCGTGTCTTCCAATTCGCCGATGCTGTATTCGCGCAGGTCTTCGTCTAGCGTCACCGGTTGATCGAGCGCGCCGGCGATTGCTTGCGCGGTGTGAAGGCAGCGGATCATCGGGCTCGAGTGAATTGCTGCGGCGTCGCCCCAGTCGCGGCGTATCCGTCGTGCGATGCGCTCGACCTGACGACGCCCGGCACGCGTCAGTGGACTGTCCGTGGCGCCGTGCCAGCGACCTGTCGCATTCGCTTCGATCTGACCGTGTCGCACGAGCAACAGGGAGCGCGTCATTGGCGCGTCCGAAGTACTTCGCAAGCGATTGCTAAGCGTATGGATCGATCAACGTGTCGATGCG
The DNA here is from genome assembly GCA_035494855.1 of Pseudomonadales bacterium. Classification (GTDB taxonomy): domain Bacteria; phylum Pseudomonadota; class Gammaproteobacteria; order Pseudomonadales; family Azotimanducaceae; genus DATJGR01. The sequence goes on from DATJGR010000179.1 coordinate 8,609, forward strand.
CGACGGTCGCGTCGTCAGCGCGAAGGGTTGATCGACCGAAGACCAGCGCGGTGGCGCGCCCCCAACCGCACTCCCATCGAGCCCGGTGCGCAAGGCGCGCGCGCTGGTGGCGCGGCTGTAACCAGCGCCGGATTACCGCCACCTGTGTTCTTCGACGCGGCAACGACTTGACGGAATCACGCGATATCCCCGAGGCAGCGCGGCAGGTTAGGGGAGGCTGCGCGTACCCGTCAAGACAACGTGTGCGTACCATCGCGCGATGCAACCGAAGGCACGCTTTCACCGCCTGGAACGGACGGCATTGCTGTTGGCGGCGTTGTTGTCGGCCGGCTGCGAGCCGGTTGCGTCACCCATAGAGTTCAGCGGGCACACGCAAGGCACGACCTATTCGATTCGTGGGTTCTGCCGGACCGCGCAACCGACGCTGCACACCGACGTCGACCGATTGCTCCGCGACGTCGTCGCGACGATGTCGACGTACGAGCCGACGTCGACGTTGTCGAAGTTCAATGCGCTGCCGCCCGGTGAGTGGTACGAGGTGCCGGGTGTTCTGGCGCAGATCGTCGTTGCGGCACAGCAACTTGCACAGATATCGGACGGCGCGTTCGACGTGACGGTCGGCACGTTGGTGAACGTGTGGGGGTTCGGCCCGGGCGGCGGACCTCACGATGCCGTTCCGTCGGCGCGAGCTGTGGACGAGGCTCGATCGCGCATCGGCTACCGCTCTCTCGACGTGCGTCTCGCACCGCCGGGCTTACGCAAACGACACGATGTCTACGTCGATCTATCGGCGATTGCACAGGGCTACACGGCCGACGCGGTGAGCGCGCTGCTCGATCGCCGCGGCTGTCCGAGCCACATGGTCGAGATCGGTGGCGAGGTTCGTGTCGGCGCGCGCAAACCCGATGGACAGCGGTGGCGAATCGCGATCGACCCGCCCGATCACGAAGCGAAGTCGGCGCCGGTCCTGCTGCTCGAAAACGGTGGTGTTTCGACGTCCGGTGATTATCACGATTACTTCGAACTGGCGGGCCACCGGTATTCGCATACGATGGATCCGCGCGCCGGCACGCCTGTCGAGGACGATCTTGCATCGGTGACCGTCATCGCCGCATCGACGCTTTGGGCCGATGGCATCGCCACGTTGCTGAGCGTTCTGGGACCAACGGATGGACTCGCGTTCGCGACCACGCACGGGGTTGCAGCGCGATTCGTCCAACGCACCCCGAACGGCTTTGTGGAGCAGCGAACCCCCACCTTCGACGCGGCCGTGCACACCGCCCGGCGCTGACGAGCGCTCCCGCTGCCGTTAGGGGAGCTGCGCGCATAGGCCGTGCGATGCTTCAACGTCGAGTCTCGCCGCCAACGAGTCCGCGGCTTCCGCGGCGGTGGCGCCTATGCGAGCGAGGGGTCGCATTCGCGATTCCCCTGATCGAGTTCTTCGAGGCGCGATTCCAGTTGGCAGCGGCTCGACGGGCCGTGGTCGGCGGCCACGCGGCGTCCATCTGGTACACTCGCCCCGTTTCAACCCTCCGCAGTTCAGTGTTCTATCCACTCGCCGTCAATATCGGTCTGCGCTACGCGAACTCGCGCAGGAGCTTCATCTCCTTCATCAGCATCGTCGCGATCGCGGGTCTGGTTCTGAGCGTCGCTGTGCTGGTGCTGGTGACGTCGGTGATGAACGGCTTCGAGCGGGAACTGAAGGAACGCGTGCTCGGCGTGGTTCCGCACCTGACCGTGCGCGGCGTCGCGCCGCTCTCCGACTGGACTGCGGATGCAGCGGATTTGGCGAAGGTGCCTGGCGTCGTCGGCGTTGCGCCGTTCATCGATGGCACCGGGTTGCTCGTTGCGAACGGTCGCTCGTCGGGAGTCACTTTCAGCGGAATCGACGTCGCTCGCGAAGGTGCGGTATCCGATCTGGCTAAGTATGTCAGCCGCGGTCGAATCGAGTCGTTGGTCGATGGATCGTTCGGCGTGATGTTGGGTCGCGGCGTCGCGGACCATCTCAGTGTGGCGGTCGGTGATTCGGTAACAGCGGTTCTACCGGACGCGAGCGTCTCGCTGGTAGGGCTGATCCCGCGGCAGAAGAAGATCAAAGTGGTCGCGATCGTCGATACGCAATCCGAACTCGACCAACGGTCCGCCTATCTCGCGTTGGGCGACGCCGCGCGATTGTTCCGTCGAGGCAGCGGCGTCGACGGTCTCAACCTGCGTTTATCGAACCTGTTCGACGCAGCGCCCGTGGGCGGTGCGGCCGTCGCGGCGCTCGGCCCGGACCGCGTGTACGCGATCACGTGGATGCGCATGCATGGCAACCTGTATCGCGCCATCGAGTTCCAGCGCGCGATGATGTTCCTGCTGCTGTCGCTGCTCGTCGGAGTTGCCGCGTTCAATCTGGTGTCGGCGCTGATCATGGTCGTCAATCAACGCCGCGGCGACGTCGCAGTGCTTCGAACGCTCGGGGCCGGCACGCGCACCATAGTAGTGTCGTTTCTCGTGCTGGGCGGCGTGATCGGCTTGGCTGGGGTCGGCCTCGGACTGCTGCTGGGAACGGGAACGGCTCTTCTCGTGCAGGACGGTTACCGGTGTTTGGAACACGTGTTGGGTCTGCATCTCATGAGTCAATACTTCATCAGCTATCTGCCCGCTCAAGTGAAGCTCGCGGATCTCGTAACCGTTGCCGCCGTTGCACTGCTGCTGAGTCTCGGAAGCACGTTGTATCCGGCGTATCGGGCCGCGCGGCTCAAACCGGCGGACGTGCTGAAGCATGAGTGAGACGTCCGCGCTCGAGTGCCGCGCGCTGGTGAAGTCGTTTCATCAGGGTCCCGCGTTGCTGCCCGTGCTGCGCGGCATCGATCTTCGGGTGGGGCAGGGCGAGCGTGTCGCCGTGCTCGGGCGCTCGGGTTCCGGCAAGAGCACGTTGTTGCACATTCTCGGCGGCCTGGCCGATCCCGACTCCGGCGAGGTACGCATCGACGGCTCTCTGGTCGGCCCGCTCAGTCCCGAAGCACGGGCGCGTCTGCGCAACCGGCGCATGGGTTTCGTCTATCAGTTCCACCATCTATTGCCCGAGTTCACGGCGATGGAGAACGTTGCGATGCCGCTGCTGCTCGGCGCGCACAAGATCTCCGAGGCGCGCGAACGCGCCGTCGACACTCTGGAGTCGGTAGGGCTCGGTGGGCGTCTGGACCACCGTCCGAGCCAGCTGTCGGGCGGTGAACGACAGCGCGTCGCCATCGCGCGCGCATTGGTGGCGGACCCTGCAGTCGTGCTCGCGGACGAACCCACCGGAAACCTCGACCAGGAGAGCGCGGATCAGGTGTTCTCGGTGATGCTCGATCTCGCGCAGCGGCGCGGCACGGCGTTCGTCGTCGTCACGCACGACGAGGACCTCGCACGGCAGATGCAGCGCCGTTTGTATCTCACCGACGGCCATCTGATCGAAGGCACGTCCTGATGAGTCTTCCGATCGCCGGGGCCACGTCGTTGTGGATAGGGTGGCGCTATCTCGCGATCCGCGGTCGGGCGTTCGTGTCGCTGATCACGTGGGTGTCGATTCTCGGTCTCGGTCTCGGCGTTGCGGTGCTCGTTGTCGTCATCAGCGTGATGAACGGTTTCGACGCGGAACTGCATCGGCGCATCCTCGGCACGGTGCCGCACATCGTACTCGTACCCCCTGCGACCGATACGTCCACCGATCCGGCCCGGTTTTCGACGGTCGGCGATGCATTCCGCTTCTTCCAGGCCGACGGAATGGTGGCGCGCAGCAGCGGGGTAGAGGCGGTTGCGATATACGGCATCGATGCGCAGGGAATCGCAGCGATGGATGTCGTTGCACAGAAGATGACGTCCGGATCCATCGACGCCCTCGACACGACTGGTGGCGGGCTCGTCATGGGATCGCCGCTCGCCATGCACCTCGGCCTGGCGGTTGGCGACCCGGTTACTTTGGTACTGTCGTCACCCACTAACGATTCGATCGTGCCGCGCCTCGAACGCTTCACGCTCGCCGGCACGTTCGAGATCGGTGCGGAACTGGACTACGGCCTGGTGCTGATCGGGCTCGACGACGTTCGCGCGCGCGGGCTCGCCAGCACCGGCAAGCTCGGCGTGCGCGTGCGGCTCACCGATCCGATGCGGGTGGATACGGCGGTCACGGAACTGGCAAGTCTGGTTCCGGCGGGTTGGAAGATCACCGATTGGCGGTCGAACTACGGCGAACTGTTCCGCGCCGTGCGACTCGAAAAAAGCATGATGTTCATGCTGCTCGTGCTGATCGTCGCGATCGCCGCCTTCAACATCGTGTCGGCGCAGACGATGCTGGTAAACGAGAAGCGCACCGACATCGCCATTCTACGAACGATGGGCGCGTCCGAAGGACTGATACTGCGCCTGGTGCTGGTCCAGGGCATCCTGGTCGCGCTGGGTGGAATCGGATTCGGGCTGCTGCTCGGCCTACTGCTCGCC
>DATJGR010000180.1:0-6258 GCA_035494855.1 Pseudomonadales bacterium
CGGAACAGTACTTCACATCCGGTGCCGTTGAGAATCCCGTTCGTTGCCGTGCGATCGGCGGCCGATAGCGCGACGTAGCGTTCGCCGCGCGCCAGCGCCGCGGCGTTGGCGAGCAGGAGCGGCCCGAGGCAGGATCTCGCCTGCGCGGTCGATGTTGACGGCGTAGTGCCAGCGATAGTGAAACATCGCCCTGGTCAGCCATTCGTCGGCATGGCGGCAGGTCGCGGGTGCCGTCACGGCGCCCGACGATCAGACGATACGGAATCCGCCGGTGACGCAGCAGCGCGATCGTCTTGCGCGTGAATGGAGACCCGGGAGCGCCGAGCCGCGTCAAAGGGGTTGGAATCGGCATCGGAAATCTCCTATCGTGCTGGGCTTCGAGCGACGGCAGGGTATCCGGACGCGGCTCGGAATGACGAAGGGGGACTCATCGATGGCGGATCTGTCGGCATTTCGCAGCGAAGCGCGCGCCTGGCTCGAGCGGAACTGCCCGTCGGAGTTGCGCGGCACCGGATCGAGTTTCGAAGGCGGCTTGAAGGAACCGATCAGTGAAGCGCGACGCCGCTGGTTCGATGCGTGTTACGAGCGAGGCTGGACAGTACCGAGCTGGCCCAAGGCCTACGGCGGCGCCGGTCTCGATCCTGCGCAACACCGTGCATTGCGAGCGGAAATGGCCGCCATCGGCGCGCCTGCGCCGCTCACCGGTATGGGGGTCAGCATGATCGGGCCGACACTGCTCGAATTCGGCAACGACGCACAGCGCGCCGAACATCTGCCGAGAGTCGCAGCCGGGCAGGTCCGTTGGTGCCAGGGTTACTCCGAACCGGGCGCCGGTTCGGATCTCGCCTCACTCAAGACGCGCGCCGAAGACCGCGGCGATTACTACCTGATCAACGGTTCGAAGATCTGGACCACGCTTGCCGACAAAGCAGACTGGATTTTCTGCCTGGTGCGCACCGACCCGACGGCGCCGAAACACGACGGCATCAGTTTCGTGCTGTTTCCGATGGACCAACCCGGCGTCACCGTGAAACCGATCAACCTGATCGCCGGCAATTCCGATTTCTGCGAGTGCTTCTTCGACAACGTGAAAGCGTTGAAGTCGAATCTGATCGGCCAGCAGAATCGCGGCTGGACCATTGCAAAGCGCCTGCTGCAGTACGAGCGATCGTCGATCTCCGGACCAGGCGGCGGCATCCGCACGCGCGGCTCGTTGCCCGATCTCGCGAAACGTTACGTCGGTGCAGCGGACGACCGCATCGCCGATCCTGCGACGCGCGACGAAGTCGCGTCGATCGAAATGGATGCACGCGCCTTTGCGCTGACGTTGCGCCGTGCGACCGAAGAGAACAGCGCCGGCCGCACCGAAACGTTCGCGACGTCGATGTTCAAGTACTATTCGACGGAACTCGACGCGCGCCGCGCAGAGGCCAACGTGCGCTTCATGGGCACGCAAGGCGTCGGTTGGGAAGGCGACGCTTTCTCTGCCGAAGAGCTGCAGACGACTCGGCTGTGGTTGTTCGGCAAAGCGCTGACGATCGCCGGCGGCAGTTCCGAGGTGCAGCTCAACATCGTCGCGAAGCGCGTGCTTGGACTACCCGACTGACTTTCGATTTCCACCCTCCGGCTTCGCCGGACAATTCATCCGGCTTCGCCGGAATCAACGCAAGAAAGGAGAGGCAGATGAGTGCTGATGGTACCTGGAACGTAACGATGAACACGCCGATGGGCGCGCAGAAAGCCAGCCTCGTGCTGAAGACCGACGGGGACAAGCTGACCGGCGAAATGAAAGGCCCCCAGGGCGCGCTCGCTCTCAACGACGGCAAAGTCGCGGGCGACACGCTGACGTGGTCGGCGAATATGACGCAACCGATGCCGATCAAGCTGGAGTTCACCGGCAAAGTGGCCGGCGACAAGATCGCAGGCTCAGTCAAGCTCGGCGCGTTCGGCAACGCATCGTTCGAAGGCACCCGCGCCTAACGATGCACTCGAGGTGCGCCGCGCGCATGCCGCGCGGCGCGTCTCCACTTCATTGCGCCGTTCGAACGATCGCTGCCGAACGATCGATGTACGGTTGCAACAGTTCGAAGTAGCGACGGGTATACGTGTCTTTGAGATCCGGTCGGACGTGATCGACCGTGTCGCCGAGTTCCGCTTCAGGAATACACAACGGTGTGCCGGCGACGATCGGAAGTCCGGTTGCCACGAGCCCTGCTTCGACCTTCGCCACATAGTCCGCGGCCTGCGTGCAGTAGGCGTCGTAGATCGGACCGTATGCCCAAACGCATTCGGTGCCGCTACGCCGGCACAATTCCGCGATCTGTCCGACATAGTCGAGTTGCGACTGCGCGATCATGTTGGGAAGCAGCGGATCCATCCCCAATTCCGCCGGCGGCGAGTAGACGCTGGTCTGGGCGATGTAATCGTCTTTGAAGAGCTCCGGCGGTTTCGCGAACCCGTGTTTCCAGAGTTGTTCGATCACGCGGCGCGCCGTCTTGAGGCTGAAGTACAGTTCCAGGATGCGGATCGGTGACGTCGTCAACAGCTGGGACGGTTCGCTGGAGAAATAGAACCCGGGAAACGCCTCTTTTCTGCGCATCACGTCGATCGACTGCATCACCACGATCAGACTCGGCGTGTGATGTTGCAGCACCTTGTACGTCATGTTGTATGCACCACCCGATCCGTAGGAACCGGTCAGCGCGAGATTGACGGTGTCGTGCCCGGCCAGCGAACCGAACAACTCCGCGTCGATGGCGTTGCCGAGCGAGCTGTCGCCCACGAAGGCAATGTCGATCGTTTGGGCGGTACCGATTTTGTCGCGCTGGTATCCGTAGATCTCATGGTTGGCCACCTCGACGAGACCGAAGTGATAGCCCGTTGCCGTGATCGTCAGCAGCGTGGTCACGAGTGCGCCGAGCGAAAATCCGAGCACCTTCAGATAGCGGCGAACGTCAGAACTGGAAGTAGATGAATGGGGAGACGTCATTGAGCTTCACGAAGCAGGTGAACAATAGAAGCGCGAACGCGAGACTCTGACGCGGGTCGGGGCGCCAGACCAAACGTCCCCGGGCGTCGACGGACGTTGCAGGGTATCCGGGCGATGCGAGCCCCGGATTCGCGGAGGCGAGCCATTCCTGGGTGTTCGGCAATGCCCATACCGCGAGCAGTCCTGCAGTTCCGAGCGCGGCGGCGAACAGGGGCTTTTCAATTGCCCACATCGGCTGTCCGAGCAACGTGCCGTTGAAACCGAACAGACCACGGTAGATCTCCACCATGGTTGCGAGATCGGCCGCGCGAAACGAAACGAACGCGAGCAGTACACATACGAACGTCACGGTCGTCGCAACCCTCGGACGCATCGCATGCCGCGCGCCGAAGCGCGACTGCTCCCACAGGCGATGAATTACGAGCATCGCGCCGTGCATCGCGCCCCACAGAACGACTGTCCACGCGGCTCCGTGCCAGAGCCCGCCGACGAGCATCGTCGCCATCAGGTTGACGTTCTGCCGCGTGGGGCCGTGCCGATTGCCGCCGAGGGGGATGTACACATAGTCACGGAGGAAACGCGACAGTGTTACGTGCCAGCGCTGCCAGTATTCGGCGATCGACTGCGCCTTGTAGGGGGAGGCAAAGTTGATCGGAAGCCGCACGCCGAACATCCAGCCGAGGCCGATCGCCATGTCGGAATAGCCCGAGAAGTCGAAGTAGATCTGCAGCGTGTAACAGAGCATGCCGATCCATGCCTCGAGTATGCCGGGCGTGTACCCGCGCGCCGCAGCATCGAAGAATGCGCCTGCATGGATCGCGAACGTGTCGGCGACCAGCACCTTCTTTGCGAGGCCGATTGCGAACACGGTGATGCCGATGGCGTATCGATCAGCGGCCGGTGGCGTCTCTGCGCGCGAGAACTGCGGAAGCACCTCGCCGAAATGGACGATCGGGCCTGCGATCAGCTGGGGGAAGAACATCACGAACAATGCAAAGTCGACGAAGGTATGGGGTTCGACCTTGTTCCTATAGCTGTCGACGAGGAACGCGACCTTCTGAAAGGTAAAGAACGATATGCCCAGCGGCAGTACGATCCGCGCGATCTCGAAATGCAGACCGAAGGCCGCATCGAAGTTGTCGATGAAGAAGTTCGCGTACTTGAAATAGCCGAGCAGCGACAAGTTCCAAACCAGCCCGATGATCAGCAATCCGCGCGACGAACTGCCGCGTTCGCGCGCCATCGACTGGAGACGGCGTCCGACGAAGAAGTTGACGACGATCGACATGAACAGCAGCGCCAGGAACGCAGCGCTCCAGTACGCGTAGAACACGCACGAGGCGGCGATCAGCCAGATCTTCTTCTCGCGCTGCAGTTGACGGCGTCGGAGCAGCTCGTAGCCCAGCGCGGTGATCGGCAGAAACGCAAAGATGAATGCGAACGAGTTGAACAGCACTCGGCGGGGTGTCCTCGTAGTGTGCGGGCCTATTGGCCACCGCGCATTGACTTATCGACGCCGCAATAAGTCAATGCTGGTGCCAGGCACCGGAGATCACGTATGACGACATCGGCACCATTTCGAATCTATGGTTCGGAGATGTCTCCGTATTCGGTGAAGGTGCGGTCGTATTTCCGCTACAAAGGTCTGCCGCACCGATGGCTGATCCGCAATGCGTCGAACCAGGCGGATTATCAGAAGCACGCGAAGCTGCCGCTGATTCCGCTCGTCGTCACGCCCGACGAGCAAGGCATTCAGGACTCGACGCCGATCATTGAGCGCATCGAAGCGATGCATCCGCAGCCGGGTGTGCACCCCGCAGACCCGACAATGGCGTTTCTGTCGGCGCTCCTCGAGGAGTTCGGTGACGAGTGGGGTAACAAGTGGATGTTCCACTATCGCTGGGCGCGTGACGTCGACCAGCTGAGCGCGGCCGGTCGTATCGCCCGGCAGATGCAACCGCGCGCCGATCAGAGCCAGCACGCCGAAATGACCGCGCAAATCCGCGGACGCATGGTCGATCGCGTCTGGTTCGTCGGCTCCAACGAGATGACCGCGCCGCAGATCGAAGCATCGTTCGAGCGTGCAATCGACCTGCTCGACGCCCACTTCTCGACATATCCGTATCTGTTCGGCGCGAAGCCCGCCTTCGGCGACTTCGGCCTGTGGGGACAGCTCTACTGTGCCTGGACCGACCCGACGGCCGGCGCGCTCATCGAAGGGCGCGCGCAATCACTGCTCGCGTGGATTCATCGGATGCTGTGGCCGCGCGCAGAAGGCGAATTGGCAGACTGGAAGTCGCTGGCACCGACGCTGCAACCGCTGCTGCGCGCGATCGTCGGACCTTTGTTCCTCCCATGGAGTGTCGCGAACGCGCACGCAGTTGCCATCAACGCCGAATCGTTCACCGTGACCCTCGACGGCCACACGTGGACGCAGAAACCGCAGAAATACCACGCGCGTTCCCTGACAGCGCTGCGCGCAAAATATGTCGCGGCTGCGTCGAAACAACTGGACACGGTTCTCGACTCGTCAGGATGCCTCGATGCATTGCGTGAGGAGTAAGAAGGACGGTGCCGGTATCGATGACGTGATCGGTGGTGATCGGAGCCGCCAGTTGGGGCGACGTGAGCGGTGGCGATCGGACCCGCCACTTGCGATGACGTGAGTGGTGGGTGATCGGTGTTCCGGGTACGCTCGAGCCATCCCTGGTCGCTCCGCGCGCGCCATCCCAGGCGCGCTAGGGTCCTCCGCAACACATACCCACCTCCGCCTCGGATCATGTCTCCATCGACAGTGATCGGAGCGTGAGAACGCGCGCGTTGCGCGCGTTCATCTCATCGAATAAGTCAAAGGGACGGTGCCAGGCACCGGTGTTCACTTGTTGCTCGAACGAAGTCGAACCGGCGGGGATCTCGACTACGTGAGCGGTGGGTGATCGGTGTTCCGGGTACGCTCGAGCCCTCCCTGGTCGCTCTATCCGGGGCCATCCCTGGCCCCGGATGCCCCTCCACACCGATCACCTACCGCTCACTCCCCAGAGACCCGCACCGACTCCACTCCGTTCGGCAATAAGTCACGGCTGGTGCCCGGGCAGGCACTCACTCATTCGATGTGCAAGGGCTGGTGCCTGACACGGGCCTTTACTTATTCGATGAGATGAACGCGCGCAAAGCGCGCGTTCTCACGCTCCGATCACTGTCGATGGAGACATGATCCGAGGCGGAGGTGGGTATGTGTTGCGGAGGACCCTAGCGCGCCTGGGATGGCG
>DATJGR010000181.1:0-6332 GCA_035494855.1 Pseudomonadales bacterium
GCGATGGCGCGTTTCCGTTGTCGTACACGCTCGATTCGGTGGGACCGTTGTGTCGATCGGTGGCCGAGTGTGCGGCGTTTGACGCTGTGCTTGCGGCGGAATCGTCGGCGGCACTAACCGACCTATCGTGCCGCGGGTTGAGGTTGATGCTGCCGCACTCCGGGGTGCTTGATGATTTGGATGCGGCCGTAACGACGGCGTTCGATGCGGCGCTCGCGACGTTGATCGATGCCGGGGCTGTGATTGTGGACGCGCCGATGCCGGTGTTCGATCGTCAGGGCGAGTATTTCCGGGCAGGCGGGTTTGCCGGCGCGGAGGCGTACTCGATTCACAGACGGTGGCTCGATCGGGCGAGCGAATACGATCCACGGGTTGGGAAGCGGATCGTGTTGGGGAAGGATTTGAGTGGTTCGGATTATGTAGAACTGATGCGGTTGCGGGCGGCCTCGATTCGCGAGTTCGAATCGCTGGCGGCGCCGTTCGATGGAGTGTTGATGCCGACGGTGCCGTGCACGGCGCCGTCGATCGCCGAGGCGATGGCGAGCGACGAGGAATATTTCCGCTGGAACGGACGCATTCTACGGAACGTCGGGTTGATCAATTTTCTGGACGGGTGCGCGGTGTCGGTGCCGTGTCACCCGCATGGAGACGCGCCGGTTGGGCTGTCGGTATGCGGGGTTGGGATGAGTGATCGGCACTCGTTGGCAGTGGCGGCTGCGGTTGAGTCGGCTTTGAATGTTGCGGCGGAATGAGTCGGGCTTGGTTGACAAGGGTGGTGGTGCGGGTTGGGGCGATGGTGGATGGGGTCGGCGACATGAGCTTCGATTGACGTGAGATTCTCCCCTTAATTTGGTCGTTGGGGTTGTCAGTCGAAGGTGACTCTGAGACACTGTACGCGCATACAGACCCGTCGGATTGCGCCATGTGCTTGCAGGCAATTCAGAGCGAAATCGTTTCGTTGTGCGCCGACATTCACCGCGCCGAGTATCGGCTGCTCGAGCTGATCGAACAGCTGGATACCTCGCGTCCGTGGCGCCACGAACACATGCCGAGTTGCGCGCACTGGTTGAACGCGCACTGCGGTCTCGATCTGGTGACGGCGCGCGAGAAGGTGCGGATCGCGCACGCGTTGCCCAAGCTTCCGCTGATCCGCGACGCGTTTCGTCTGGGTGAGCTCACCTATTCCAAGGTGAGGGCAATCACACGGGTGGCCGACTGGAGCAACGAGGCCGAGCTCGTTGCAGTCGCAAGGGCCAATACGGCGGCGCACGTCGTGCGAATCGTGAAAGAGATGCGTCAGGTGGAACGCCTGCGGGAGTCTCATGCCGCGTTCGCCGCATACCGTCACCGCACCTTCGCTTCCCATACGGACGAAGACGGCACGCTGATCTTCGAGGGTCGCCTGCCGGCTGAACAGGGTGCATTGCTGTTGCAGGCGCTCGATCGCGCGATGGAGTGGTTGTTCCGCGGTCAACCCCACCGTGAGCGCATGCGTTACGACGACGCTCGCATCGAAGACACGCCGCAAGACGTTCGCCGTGCCGATGCGCTCGCGATCCTGGCCGAGCAGTTCCTGGCGGAGCCGCCCCAAGCAGCGGAAGGACTCGGCACGGCCGACCGATATCAGCTCGTGGTGCACGCTTCCGCGGAAGCGTTGCCGGAGTACGGCGCGCTCGAGGCCGACGATGCGCCGCAGATAGAGAACGGTCCGATGTTGGCGAACGAAACTGTCCGCCGAATCGCCTGCGATGCCTCGCTGGTGCGCATTCTCGAAACCGGCGCCGGTGAGCCGCTCGACGTGGGTCGCAAAACCCGCGTGATTCCGCCGTCGATGCATCGCGCGCTGAAGCGCCGCGACCCCGGCTGCCGATTTCCCGGGTGCGTGAACACGCGATTCGTCGATGGCCACCACATCACGCATTGGGCCGACGGCGGAGCAACTCGGCTCGACAACCTCGTGCTGCTGTGCCGGCACCATCATCGGCTGTTGCACGAAGGCGGCTACTACGTGGTGAAGGACGGGGCGGACTTCATCTTCTGCCGCGCAGACGGCGAGATGATTCAGCCGAAGAACGACAGTGCCATGTCGATGCTGGTCGCGCGGGCGGCCCGCACTCACGGCGCGAATGTGGGCGGGTGGGCGAAAGGTCTGGGTCCATGACCGATATGAGTGAGTGCGACGTGCGCGAAGACCGGGACGCACTCACGAATTGGGGGCACAGGCAGCGGTTTCGATCGCCCTGCGGACGACGACGAGGAAGGCAAAGGTCGTGAGGAAGACAAGGAGTAATTCGCGCTGAGCGAGCGGGTACCATTGCAACTCGGTCAAAGCGAATCGGACGGAGGGGCATCATGCGTGCGGCTTTGATGGAACGCGGTTCGATCTGGGTCGACACCGTGCCTGACCCGGTACCGCTCGCCGGCGAAGTGCTGGTAAAGACGCGTGCTTGCGGAATCTGCGGTTCGGATCTGCACGCGGCGCGGCACACCGAAGCGTTCGTGAACACGAGCCGCGAAGCGGGCGGCGCATTCAAGCTGACGACGTTCGATCCTGTGGTGCTCGGGCACGAGTTCTCCGCGGAGGTCGTCGACTACGGTCCGAGCACGCCCCATGATCTGCCTGTTGGCGCGGTCGTCTGTTCGGTACCGATGCTCGCTCGCCAGAATCCGCTCGCCGTCGGGTACTCGACAGAGATCCCCGGCGGATTCGCGCAGTACATGGTGTTGTCGCGCTCGCTCCTGCGACCTGTTCCAGCGGGAACGCCTGATACGCACGCGGCGCTCACCGAACCGATGGCGGTCGGTCTGCATGCCGTGAACAAGGCGCGCTTGAGCCCCGACGACGCGGTGCTGGTGCTCGGCTGCGGTCCGGTCGGGCTCGCGGTAATTGCTGCGCTGAAGCAGCGCGGCGTTGCGCCGGTATTCGCGGCGGATTATTCGCCGCGCCGGCGCCGCCTGGCGCTAGACCAAGGTGCCGACGCCGTGGTCGATCCGCGCGTCGAGTCGCCGTATCAGTATTCCGAATTGCGACGCTCGGAAAACGTCGTGATCTTCGAGTGCATCGGCGTGCCGGGCGTGATCGATCAGGTGTTCCTTGCGGCGCCGCGCAACGCGCGCATCGTGGTGGTCGGCGTGTGTCTCGAAATGGATCACAGCCGGCCGCTGATCGCGATCAACAAGGAATTGTCGGTGCAGTACGTGCTCGGCTACACCCTCAACGAGTTCGACGAATCGTTGCAGCGGATCGCAGAGGGTTCGTTCAACGTCGCGCCGCTGATCACCGGACGCGTCGGCCTCGACGATGTGGCCGGCGCATTCGAAGCGCTGCGCGATCCCGAGCAGCACGCCAAGATTCTGGTCGAGCCGTGGCGCGTCTGACCGGAACTGCTCAGACCGCAACGGCCTGCGGCGCGATTACCGCGCTCGCTTCCCGTATGGCCGCGGCGACGAACGCTAACGCTTCTGCGGTGATTTCAGGGCCGGCAGATTCGGGAGAACCTGCATCGAACGGCGGCGCGGGATCGTATTCGAGCGCCAGCTGCGACAGCTTCGCCGCGTGTTCGCCGCGCAGCTTTGCGAGCAACGTGAGGCCGAAGTCGATGCCGGCGGTAACACCGCCGCCCGAGACGCGATTGCGGTCGGTCACCACGCGCGCCTTCACGACTTCCACGCCGAGTGCGGCGAGCATGTCGAGCGCCGACCAGTGCGACGTGGCCTTGTAGCCCTGCAACAGTCCTGCTGCCGCAAGGATCAGCGAACCGGAGCACACCGACGTGACGTACTTCGCCGTCGCGCCGCGATCGCGCAGGAACGCGAGCGCTTCGGCATCCTGCATCACAGCGGCAGTGCCGAAGCCGCCGGGCACGAACAGGATGTCGAGCTGTTGCGGACAGTCGTCGAACGTCGCGCTCGGTTCGATGCGTATGCCGGTGTCCGCGGTCACCGCACCGCGCGTTTTCCAGACTAGATGAATCTTAGAGTGCATCGACAGCGCGGCCTGCGGTCCTACGAGATCGAGCAGCGTGAGTCCGGGATACAACAGCATCGCCACCTGCAGCGGCGCCTCTGTCCGGTCGTTGGTCGGCCATTGAAGGTTGTCGGTCATCGCGGCACTCCGGTCTGGTGATGCTGCGGATCGTGTCTGCTCCAGCTCTTTTCCACCAGTGGCTAAAAAGACATCTTTCGGTTCTTTCAGGCCAATCATTCTGGCTATCTCGATCTTTTTCCTGATATTTTGGTGACGCGAAAGAGCGGTACAGGCAGATTCAGCCAATGCATGTGGTCTCGGTTCTCGCGCTTCACGGTGTGGTCGCGTTCGATCTCACGGTCGCATGCGACGGCTTTTCACGCGTGCAGGTGAACGGGCGCAACGCTTACCAGGTTCGCGTCTGCGGCGAATCACCGATCGTCAAAGCCGGACTGTTCGACCTGCACGTGCCGTGGGGTCTCGAGCACATCGGCCGCGCGGACACCGTGATCGTGCCCGGCATCGAGAACCCGTCGATGCCGATCAGCCCCGCCGTGCTCGACGCCGTCTGCGCGGCGGCTCGGCGCGGCGCGCGCGTGGCGTCGATCTGCAGCGGCGCGTTCGTCCTCGCGGCCGCCGGTCTGCTCGACGGCAAGCGCGCAACGACGCATTGGCTCGCGGTGCGCGAACTGGCCGAGCGCTATCCGGCGATCGACGTCGATCCGAACGTGCTGTTCGTCGACAACGGCAGCATTCTGACCTCGGCCGGCGCCGCGGCAGGCATCGACCTGTGTCTGCACATGATCCGCCGCGATCACGGGTCCGCAGTTGCTGCCGACGCCGCACGACGCGCGGTGGTGCCGCTCGAACGCGACGGCGGGCAGGCGCAGTTCATCGTGCACGAGCCGCCCGGTTCGGCCAGCAGCCTCGCTCCCGTGCTGCAATGGATGGCTTCGCATCTGAGCGCGGACCTCAGCCTCGAGAATGTTGCGCGGCGGGCGGCGATGAGCACGCGCACGCTCAGCCGGCGTTTCCGCGATCAGACTGGCACCACGCCGTTGCAGTGGTTGCTGACGGAGCGGATAAGGCGCGCGCAGCAGTTGCTGGAGTCGAGCGATCTGTCCATCGAGCAGATCGCCACGAAGGTGGGCTTCGAGAACGCGACGAACCTGAGGCAGCGCTTCGCACGGATGGTCGGCACGTCGCCGCGTGCGTATCGCCGCGCATTTGGTGGCGCCACTCGAAAGCCCGCGCGGACCTCGGCGACGCGACGCGCATCCAGCTGAATCCGTCGCCGTTCAAGCGGATCGGATCGGGGCGTTGATCTTGCCGAGTGCGCCGCTCATAGTGACGCGCTCCATTTCTCGACTCGGACGACGCCGTGGCTTTCGAACTGCATCCTCGTCTCGCCGCCGATGCGATCGGCGTCGGTCACCTGCCGCTGTGCAACCTGCTGCTCAACAACGATTCGCGTTTTCCGTGGTGCATCCTGGTGCCCAGGCTCGAAGGGCTGCGCGACTTTCACGAGATTCCGCCTCAGCACCGCGACGCGCTGTTCGCCGAGATCGAGCGCGTCTCGATTGCGCTTCAGCAGATCGCGAACGCGGACAAGATGAACGTCGCCGCGCTCGGTAACATGGTGCCGCAGCTGCACATCCACGTGATAGCTCGGCACACCACCGATGCCGCATGGCCGTCGCCGGTATGGAGTGCGCCCGGCGCTACACCGTATGCCGACCCGCAACCAATGATCGATCGTCTGCGCGCACGCCTCGAGTTGCATCCTGCGCCGGGATTCGCACAACACCCGCGGCATCGCGTCGACATCACGCCGGCGCGCGCACAGGTAGAGGTCGAATTCGGCGGTGTCGTCATCGCAAAGACGCAGAACGCGCTGCTGGTCGACGAGTCGCGGCACGACCTCGTGTACTACGTGCCGCGGCGCGACGTGCGGATGGATCTACTCACCGCCACTCAACACGACAGTTACTGCCCCTTCAAAGGCACCGCGCGATACTGGACGATCGCCGTCGGCGAGCGCCGCGCGGAGAATGCCGTGTGGGCTTACGACGAACCCTACGACGAAGCGTTGCCGCTGCGCGATCACGCCGCCTTCTATACCGACCGGGTCGATCGCATCACGATCGACGGTAAATCCGATCGCTGAAACGCACTGAACCGGAGACGATACGATGCGACACGCCCTGGCTCTGCTCCTCGCGACCCTGACTCTCGCCGCAAACGGCACGCCGCTGGACGAAGCGTTGGCCGGCAGCCAGCGCGATCCGGCGAACGTCGCGCGCGACGTGTATCGGCATCCGAAACAGGTGCTGGAATTCTTCGGCGTGAAACCGGACTCGGTCGT
>DATJGR010000182.1:0-6757 GCA_035494855.1 Pseudomonadales bacterium
TCGGCGTTCTAGCGGTGCTGTGGCTGTATACCGGTGCGCGCGCGTACAAGGCGATTCGCGGCGGAGATGCCGCGACGCATCGCCGGTGGATGGTGCGAAACTTCTCGCTGACGTTTGCTGCGGTGACCCTACGGTTGTATCTGCCCATTGCGGGCGTTGCCGGCGTGCCGTTCGAGGTGGCCTATCCGATCATCGCGTGGATCGCATGGGTGCCGAACCTCGCTGTTGCGGAGTGGTGGTTCAATCGGCGCCGCGCGGCGCCGGAAAATATCTCCAAGACGGCGCGTGTGACCGCGGCCTAACGTGCGCTCAAACGCGCGCAGGAGGACAACATGCAGCCCGAAATGAAGCAGCTCGACCTGGTGGTGCGCGACATGGACGCGAGCATCGCGTTCTATCGCGCGATTGGCGTCGACATACCGGAGTCGGCGATCTGGCGGACGGCGACCGGGATCCATCACGTTGACGTGACGTTGCCGGGCGGAACGGTGCTGCACTTCGACAGCCCGGCGCTTGCGAAGGTGTACAACCGGGGCTGGCGCGAGTGGAGCGGCGCCGGCAGCCGCACGGTGGTGACGTTCAGCGTGCCGGCCCGGGACGACGTCGATCGCATTCACGCCAAGCTGACCGCGATGGGACACAAAACCTCGCAACCGCCGTTCGATCCGTTCTGGGGAGCGCGCTATGCGATCGTCGAAGACCCCGACGGCAATTGCATCGGCTTCATGAGCCCGTCCGATCCGGCGCGCCGCGGCCCGCCGCCCGATCTCTGATCACGGCGAGGTCGCTGGATGGCTTCCGACCAGAAGCGCGCCGTACCGCTGTTCGATCCGCAAAGACACGAATCGCTAACGGAAACGCCGTGGCGCGAGTTCGAGGCGCGTGCGGCGATCCAGCGCATCGTCGCGGACGCGCATGCGGCGTTCTCCGACGAGGGGCTCTGGCCGATTCATCCGATCGACCGCTCGCCCGAACGCGCCGCCACGCTGAAGCCGATCTATTACGGCGCGGCCGGCGTGGTGTGGACGCTGCTGCATCTGCAGCGTGCCGGGATGGCCGAGGTCGGCCGCGACTACCTGCCCGCTATCGCAACGCTGCTCGAACGGCACAGGGCAGATTCGTTGCGGCTGACAGGCGCGCCGATTCTCGCGTACCCCACCGGCGATGCCGGTATCGCGTTGCTGTACTGGACGATGGCGCCGTCGCGCGCCATCGAGAATGAACTGCGCCGCGTGATCGAAGGGAACGCCGATCATCCGTCGCTCGGCTTCGGCTGGGGTGGACCGGGTTCGATGCTGGCAGCACTCTTCATGTTCGAACGCACGCACGAACCACAATGGCGAACGCTGTATCTGCAGCTATTCGAACGCGTGTGGGGTTGCTGGAACTACGACGCGGCGTTCGGTTGCCATCTATGGACGCAGGATCTCTATGGTATTCGCGAGCAGCGCATCGGTGGGCTGCACGGCATGGCAGGCACCGTGTCGTGCATGTTGCGCGGCCGGGACCTCCTGTCCGCGGAACGCCGCAGCGAACTCGAGCGCCGCGCCGCCGAAGCGTTGGCGGCCACTGCGGTACGCGACGGCGCGCTCGCGAACTGGCCGCTCGCGGCGGATGCGGACAATCGGCCGGGTATTTTGTGGCTGCAGCACTGCAGCGGAGCGCCCGGCATGGTGAATTGCCTCGCACCGCTTCCGCGCGATCCGCACGTCGATGCGTTGTTGATGGCGGCCGGCGAACTGACCTGGCGCGCGGGTCCAACCACGAAATTGCCGAGCCTGTGTCACGGCGCATCGGGCAGCGGATACGCCTTCCTGAAACTGCACGCGCGAACCGGCGACGAACGCTGGCTCGAGCGCGCGCGGCGTTTTGCGATGCACGGCATCGAACAGGCTGAGCGCGGCGTGCGGCAACACGGCCAGCGAAAGTTCTCGTTGTGGACCGGCGATCTCGGTTTGGCCGCATTTCTGTGCGATTGCATTCGCGTCGTCGATCGCTTTCCAACGCTCGATACGTTCTGAACCGTGTACGACCTCTATGCGAATTCATCCGACGATCGTTGTCGTTTCGTATTGGGGTGCGACGGCGAGCGGAAGATCCTGGTGATCGGATTGAATCCAAGCACGGCGACGCAGAGCAAATCGGACACCACGGTTGCGAAGGTCGAAATCGTGGCGCGGCGCAGCGGCCACGACGGATTCGTGATGCTGAATCTGTATCCGCTGCGCGCGACCGACCCCACGACGTTGCCGCAACGGGCGAACGCGCAGCACTTGCAGCGTAATCTCGATGCGATCGAGGCGATCGTTGCCGGCGAGCCCGCGCCGGTGTTGTGGGCGGCATGGGGGGCGGGCATCGGTCAGCGCGCGTTCCTGTCGTCGTGCGCGTGCGAACTCGTATCGCGCTTGCACCGCTATCGGCCGCAATGGCAGTGCTACGGTCCGTCCACTGCAGGCGGACATCCCAGACATCCGTCGCGGCTCAGCTATCGCTGGCGCTTTGCCCGGTTCGGGGCCGACGCGTATGCGCACCGTCTCGCCGAGCGCAGTCGGCGATGATCGTTCGTCCCGCGAGCGCAAAAAACGGTGACCTGAAGTGCCTGGTACTGGACGCGATGGGTGTCGTGTTCAGCGCGGCCGACGACGTCGCCGAATTGCTGATTCCGTTCGTGCGGAATCGCGGAGGTACGGAGAGCGCCGACGCCATTCAGTCGGCGTATGTCGAGGCAAGCCTGGGCGCGATTACTCCCGATGCATTCTGGCTGCGAGTCGGCCTGCGAGCGTCACTCGAGGACGACTACCTGGCGGGACATTCGGTGACGGCCGGCGCGCTCGATCTGTTGAAGCGGGCGGAAAATCGTGGCGTGCCGGTGTGGCTGCTCTCCAACGACATCGAGCGCTGGTCGAGAAGGTTGCGCGCGGCGTTCGGGCTCGAAGCGCTGTTGGCGGGCTCCGTGATCAGCAGCGATGCGCGCGTACGCAAACCAGACCCGGCGATCTACCGGTATTTCCTGCGAAGGAGCGGCTACGGAGTGGAAGACATTCTGTTCGTAGACGATCGACAGAAGAACGTCGCGGCAGCCGGCGCCGTCGGGATCCGCGCGTTGCAATTCGGCGGTGCCACTGATTTCGCGTCGATAACGCAACTATTGAGGGGCGACGGATGACGGCGGAAGTAACGCTTCAACCGTTCACGACGGTGCATCTCGCGACGCTCGCAAGATGGCTGCGGCAACCGCACGTCGCGCCATGGTATCCGGAGCCGGACGCGAATATGGCATGGGCCGAAAATCCACCCGAGGGCGGATTCCAGCGCGTCATCGTGTGCCGCGGCACCGACATCGGTTACATCCGCTGGCAATACGTCGATCGCGAAACGCTCGACTCGCTGGGTTTGCACGACATTCCGGAGAACTCGGTAGACGCCGACATCCTGATCGGGGAACTCGGCGATATCGGCAAAGGTGCGGGCCCCGCGGCGCTGGTTGCGCTCGCCGACCTGCTGCGAAGAGACCCGCGCGTGGCGCTGATCGGCCTGACCACGTCGATTCACAACCTGCACGCACATCGCGGCTTCGCGAAGGCGGGCTTCCGCATCTCGCGTCAGTACGATCCGAACGGGTTAGGTCAGTGTCATCTGATGATTCTGCACCTGCGGTCTGACGAGCCGACCGTGTTGCGGGACGCTCCGAGATGACGCTGCGCGAGCCGTGCAGAGCGATCCGTGCGACGTTATCCTGCGCATCGGTCAAATCGCGTGGATCAGATGGGCAGCCGCTCTCGAAGAGTCACCGCAATCGCCGGCTTGTTCTATATCGTGCTGATCATCGGTAACGGCCTGGTGGCGTCGTGGTACGCGTCGGTGCACGACCTGCCGTGGGTCGCGGTCGGTGTCGGAATCCTTGCGATCGTTGCGCTGGTGCTGACTGTGCGGATCATTCGAGCGCAATACGCGGCCGATCGCGACGGTTAGCCGACATGCCCGCGCTGTTCGTTCTGACCCGTGGCAGAATCGGCTCGTGATCCTAGATCAGTCGAAAGGGTTGTTGAAGACCGATGGCGACAAGACCGTGATCGGCTGCAAGCGCATCTGGAAACGCCGGAGTAAACACCGATGAAATCGGCACCCGAGGGATGGCACACGGTGACACCGCGCATCGTCGTCAGCGACGTCGAGCAGCTGATCGACTTTCTGCGCGACACGTTCGGCGCCGCAGGCGAGTATCGTGCGTCGATGCCATCCGAGATGAAGATCGGTGACTCGACCATCATGGTGAGCGGCGCGGGCGTTCGAGACACCGTGACTGCATTCCTCTACGTGTACGTCGACGATGCAGACGCGACGTATCAGCGCGCACTCGAGGCCGGCGCGCAATCGCTGGAAGAGCCGATGGATCTGCCGTATGGAGATCGCCGAGGCATGGTCAGAGATCCGTGGAACAACATCTGGCAGATTGCGACGCGCAAGGAGACGTTGTCGGTCGACGAGATCCGCACGCGCCTCGACGAATCCGGTTGAGCGCGCATGATCGAAGGCAGTTGCCTGTGCGGCGGCGTGACGTTCGAGTTCGACCACTTCACCGGTCCGTTCGAACTGTGTCACTGCAACCGCTGCCGTAAGGTCAGCGGCTCGGCCTTCATGGCGGGTGTCGCGGCGCCGCGCAGCGCGTTCCGCCTGCTGACTGGCCGCGAACTGATCAAGACCTACGACGCGCCGATTCTGAAGACGCCGCCGGCTTATCGAAGCTGCTTCTGCATCCGCTGTGGTTCGCCGGTGCCCGATCCGTCGTCCGACGGCCCGTTCATCGAAATCGCGGCCGGAACGCTCGACGACGATCCCGGCGTAAAGCCCGACAAGCACATCTTCGTCGAGAAGAAAGCCGCCTGGCACGCGATCGCGGATGCACTCCCACAACTCGACGAAGTGGCGCTGCACAAGTATCGCGCGCGGCGGTGATGTTTGCGGCGGGCGTGATATGCGTTCTAATGCGCGCCGCGTATGCGCCGCGCAGGGCGCCGCACAGGAGAACGCACGCATGGCAAGCTACAGCGCCGAAGTATCGTGGTCGCGGGGCGAACAGAAATTCGTCGACAACCGCTACAGCCGTAAACACTCGATGAAGTTCGATGGCGGCACGGAAGTGCCGGGCTCGTCGTCGCCGCACGTCGTGCCGCTACCGTACTCCGATGCGACGGCCGTCGATCCTGAAGAGGCGTTCGTTGCGTCGATATCGAGTTGTCACATGCTGTTCTTCCTGTCGATCGCGGCCGCCCGCAAGTTTCGCGTCGACCGCTATCGCGACAACGCGATCGGCGTGATGGGGAAGAACGCTTCCGGAAAGATGGTGATTTCGACGGTGACGCTGAAACCCGAGGCGACGTTCTCCGGCGACTCGCTACCGACGCACGCGGACATCGACGCGATGCATCACGAAGCACACGACGAGTGCTTCATCGCGAATTCCGTTAGAACCGAAGTACGCTGTGAGCCTGTCTATGCCAAGTAAGAGCGCATTCGAACCCACGTTGCCGCGCTTCTGGGTGTTGCTGATCGGCGCCGCCGCATTCGTGTGGATCACCGGCAGCGGACTGCCGCCGTTGGTGGCGTCGCACTTCGGATCCGGTGGCCAGGCGGACGGCTTCATGGCGCGCGGCGACTACCTGACGTTCATGCTGATCGGCGCGGTCGCGATTCCGGTTCTGATCGTGATACCGCAGCGACTCGTCGAGACGATCCCGCCGCGGTTGATCAACGTACCGAATCGCGAGTACTGGCTCGCGCCGGAGCGTATCGATTCCACCCTCGGCTACCTGCGCGGCCACGCGGTGTGGTTCGCGGCGATGTTGACCGCGTTGCTGTGTTTCGTACATTGGGAGGTGGTGCAGGCCAACATGCGCAGCCCTGCGCGATTGGCTGCGCAGCCGTTCGTCATCGGTCTGGTCACATACGTCGTCGCGGTACTTCTGTGGATTGCGGCGATGATCCGCCGCTTTCGACGGCGTCCGGAGGGTTGATCGCGCCGGCGGTCGACCTTCGCGCGACGCTGCGCAAAGTATCGCGGCGTCTGATCCCCTTCCTTTTTCTGTTGTACGTCGCAGCGTATCTCGACCGCATCAACGTCGGATTCGCACAGCTGCAGATGAAGAATGCGCTCGGCTTCAGCGATTCGGTGTACGGTCTCGGGGCGGGCATCTTCTTCATCGGCTACTTTCTGTTCGAGGTGCCGAGCAATCTGATTCTGGCCCGGGTCGGTGCGCGCGTCTGGATCGCGCGGATCATGATCACGTGGGGACTGATCTCGTCGGCGATGGCGTTGGTACATTCGCCGGCGAGTTTCTACGTGCTGCGATTTCTACTCGGCGCGGCCGAGGCCGGCTTCTTTCCGGGCATCATCTACTACCTCGGATCGTGGTTTCCCGCTGCTGAACGCGCGGCAGCGGTTTCGCGCTTCATGACGGCGACCGCGATCGCCGGCGTGATCGGCGGCCCGATGTCGGCGGCGCTGTTCGGTCTGGACGGCTTCGCCGGCGTCGCGGGATGGCAGTGGATCTTCATCGCGGAGGGAATTCCGTCCGTTGTGCTGGGCGTGACCGTGTTGTTCTACCTCACCGAGCGCCCGGACGAGGCACGCTGGCTGACGGCCGAGGAGAGGCTCGCGCTCGGCGCCCGGATCAGAGCCGAAGCCGAGACGATCGCCGCGCGCGGGGAAACGCTGCGCAGCGCGCTGCTGCATCCGATCGTCTGGTGTCTTGCCGCG
>DATJGR010000183.1:0-6088 GCA_035494855.1 Pseudomonadales bacterium
CGAACTCACCGGCAATGCGTATCTGACGCAGGACAAGAACGAGTTCACCGGCGAGCTGATCAAGTACAACGTTCGCGAAGGCAAAGTTGATGCGCAAGCAAACGGGCAGGGTAAGGTGCAGATGATTCTGCAACCCGCCGCACTCAAGAAGCAGCAGGATCAGGCGCAGAAGCCGGCGCAACCACCACCGCCGAAGCAACCATAGTGTCTCAGCTCGTCGCCCAACATCTCGCGAAGCGTTACGGCCAACGGACGGCCGTCGCCGACATCAGTCTCTCGGTGGCGCGCGGCGAGATCATCGGTCTGCTCGGACCGAACGGCGCCGGCAAGACGACCAGCTTCTACATGATCGTCGGATTGATCAAGGCCGATGACGGTGTCATCGAGCTCGACGGTGTAACGATCACAGGCAAGCCGATGCACGAACGCGCGCGTCTCGGCGTCGGTTATCTGCCACAGGAAGCCAGCGTATTCCGCAAGCTCAGTGTCGCGGACAACATCATGGCCATCCTCGAGTTGAAGCGCGATCTGTCGAAAGCCGATCGTCGCGGTCGCCTCGAGCAACTGCTCGACGAGTTCCACCTGCAAGGCGTGCGCGCTCAGATCGGCGAACGACTGTCGGGGGGAGAGCGTCGCCGCGTCGAAATCGCGCGCGCGCTCGCGAGCGAACCGAAGTTCATCCTGCTCGACGAACCGTTCGCCGGCGTCGATCCGATTTCGGTCGGTGAAATCAAAGCGATGATCCGTGACTTGGCACAACGCAACATCGGCGTGTTGATCACCGATCACAACGTCCGCGAAACCCTCGACATCTGCGATCGCGCCTACATCGTAAATGAGGGCCACATCATTGCGGACGGCAATACCGAGTCCATACTATCAAACGAAAAGGTCAGAAATGTTTATCTGGGCGCGCAATTCCGACTATAAGTTCGCGTCCGCCCATCCCGTATGAAGCAGTCGCTCTCTCTCAAGCTCGGCCAGCAGCTGACGATGACCCCGCAGTTGCAGCAGGCGATCCGTCTGCTGCAGTTGTCGACGCTCGATCTGCGTTTGGAGATTCAGCAGGCGGTCGAAGCGAATCCGATGCTGGAACTCGTCGAAGACGATGACGACGACTCGCCCGCCGAAGCATCGAGTCAAGACGACGACATTCCCGCGGCCGATTCGGACGACTTCCGCGAACTGGCCGGCGCCGGCGACGCGCTCGCCGAACAGATGCCCGAAGAGTTGCCGGTGGACAGCTCCTGGGACGACGTCTTCCAGGCGACCACTCCGACGCAAACGGGCGCGGACGAAGACTTCGAGGGCGCCGAGCGCAACACCACCGAAGAATCGCTGCAGGACCATCTGCTGTGGCAGCTGAACCTGACGCCGATGTCGCCGCGCGATCTCGCCATCGCCCGCGCCATCATCGACGGCATCGACAGCGACGGCATGCTGATCGCCAGCGTCGAGGAAATCCTGTCCGGGTTTCCGGCAGAGTACGAGATTGAAGAGGACGAAGTGATCGCGGTGCTGAAACGCATCCAGCAGTTCGATCCACCGGGTGTCGCGGCACGCGATCTGCGCGAATGTCTTCTCATACAGCTCAACCAACTTCCCGACGACACCGATTGGGTACAGGAAGCGCGCGCGTTGGTCAGCGACCATCTGGATCAGCTGGCCGCGCACGACCTCCCGGCACTGGTGCGCAAGACGCGCCTCGAAGAGGACGAGATCCACGCGGTGATCCACCTGATCCGGTCGCTGAATCCACGTCCCGGCACCGCAATTTCGGACGGCGAGACGGAGTACGTCGTCCCCGACGTGCTGGTGCGACGCGAACGCGACAAATGGCTCGTCGAACTGAATCCGGAGACCGCGCCGCGCGTCCGCATCAACGCGCAATACGCCAGCATGGTGCGCCGCGCGGACTCTGGCGATACCAACACCTACCTCCGCGACAACCTGCAGGAAGCCCGCTGGTTTCTGAAGAGCCTGATCAGCCGCAACGAGACGTTGTTGAAAGTGGCAACCAAGATCGTCGAGCACCAGCGCGGTTTCCTCGAGTATGGCGAGGAAGCGATGAAGCCGCTCGTACTGCACGACATCGCCGAAGCCGTAGCGATGCACGAATCGACGATTTCCCGCGTCACCACGCGCAAATACATGCACACGCCGCGCGGCATTTTCGAGCTGAAATACTTCTTCTCGAGCCACGTCGGCACCAGCACCGGCGGCGAGGTTTCGAGCACCGCGATCCGTGCACTGATCAAGAAGCTCACGGCCGAGGAGAACCCGCGAAAGCCGTTGAGCGATAGCAAGATCACGGCGATACTCAAGACCCAGAAGATCAACGTAGCGCGGCGTACGGTTGCCAAATATCGCGAGCTACTGTCGATTCCCCCGTCGAACGAACGCAAACGACTCGTTTGAGCCCGTGTCGTATTCCATACGGCACGGGTTCCGTCCCCGCAGCGCCCTGCTGCCATTCCCGCCACCAGGAGAACGCCCATGCAGTTGAGCATTACCGGGCATCACATCGATGTCACTGAAGCATTGCACAGGTACGTCACTCAGAAGTTCGTACGGCTGGAACGCCACTACGACCACATCACCAACGTTCATGCGGTGCTGTCAGTCGAGAAACTCATCCACAAGGCGGAAGCCACGGTCCATACCAGCGGCGCCGAACTGTTCGCCGACTCGATCTCCGAAGACATGTACGCCGCCATCGACGCGCTGGTCGACAAACTCGACCGACAGATCGTCAAACACAAAGAGAAGACCCGCACGAACAATCACCGCGGCAACGCCTGAGCCGCCGGAGCGATGCGGGTTGAACCACCATGAAACTGGTCATCATCAGCGGCCGCTCGGGTTCGGGTAAGAGCACCGCGCTGCACGTACTTGAAGACGCCGGATTCAACTGCATAGACAATTTTCCGGTCGGTTTGCTGCCGGCGATGGTGCACACCGCGCTGCGCGACCCCCAGCAGCACAGCCAGCGTATGGCGGTGAGTATCGACGCGCGAAACTCAGCGGCCGATCTGAAACGATTTCCCGAGATTCTGCTGTCGCTCGACCGCATGGATCTCGACTGCGAAGTGATCTATCTGGACGCCCTCAGCGCCACGCTGGTGAAGCGCTTCAGCGAAACGCGACGGCGCCATCCGCTCACGAACGAAACGACCGATCTGCGCCAGGCGATCGAGGCCGAGCACGAGTTACTCGCGAGCATCGCCGATCTGGCCGATCTGGTGATCGACACGACGCATCTCGCGGCACCGGCGCTCATCGATCTGATCAGCGCGCGGATCGCCTCGAAGGCGACGTCCGGACTGTCGCTGCTGTTCCGCTCGTTCGGTTTCAAATTCGGGATACCCGTCGACGGCGACCTCGTCTTCGACATCCGCTGTCTGCCCAACCCTCACTACGTTCCGGAATTGCGGCGCCTTACCGGCAAAGACGAAGCGGTTCGCGAATTTCTCGAGACCGATGCGGACGTGCTCGCCATGTACGACGACATCCGGCGCTACCTCGAAACCTGGTTACCAAAGTTCGAACAGAACAACCGCATCTACATGACGGTGGCCATCGGCTGCACGGGCGGGCAACATCGATCGGTCTACATGGCCGAAAAACTCGGCGCACATTTTCGCAATACGATTCCGAACGTTCTCGTGCGTCATCGCGAGCTCGAACAAAGAATCTAAAAGAAAGACGAATCTGAGATGCAGGAACGCAGAGTCACGATCGTGAACAAACTGGGTCTGCACGCGCGCGCGGCCAGCAAGTTCGTCAATCTCGCGAAACGGTTCGCGAGCAGGATCGAGATCGTCAACACCGCCAAGACTGTGGACGGCAAGAGCATCATGAGCATCATGCTGCTCGCCGCGTCGCAAGGCACCGAAATCGGCCTGAGGATCGAGGGCGAAGACGAAGACGACGCGATGAAGGCGATTACCGACTTGATTGCTGACCGGTTCGGCGAAGGGGAGTGACGTCCTGATCAGCCCGCGACCGTCATACCGTCGATGAGCAGGGAACCGGTGACGACGTTGCCGCGGCGATCGGGGTCGTCACCGAGGCCGACGAGCGAGCCGTACATTTCGGCGAGCTGACCCGCGATAGTGATTTCGTCGACCGGGTGCACGATCTCGCCGTTGGAAATCCAGAACCCCGCAGCGCCGCGCGAGTAATCGCCGGTCACGATGTTCACGCCCTGCCCGATCAGTTCCGTGACGAGCACGCCCTCCTTCACGCTCTTCAACAGGTCGGCAAATGGCTGCCGCGGGCCTTCGACCCACACGTTGTGTACACCTCCGGAGTTCGCCGTCGTCGTCATACCCAGGCGTTGCGCGGAGTAGTGGCCGAGCACGTAGGACGCAACCGCGCCGCGATCGACGAACGCCTTCTCGAACGTCGCCACGCCGTCGCCATCGAACGCCGCGCTGCCCGGTCCGCGCGGCAACAGCGGCCGCTCGATCACCGAATACGCCCCGGGCAGCAGCTTGCGCCCGATCGAATCAGTCAGGAACGACGCCTTCCGGTAGAGAGATCCGCCGCTCAATGCCCCGATGAGATGGCCCATCAGCCCGCTCGCTATTTCGGCGGAAAACAACACTGGATAACGGCCGGTCTTGATCGGCCGCGCGCCGAGTCGGGCTACCGCTCGGCGCGCCGCCTCGGCACCGACGCTTCCCGCCTCGGCGAGATCGTCGATCGATCTGCCGATGCTGTAGTAATAATCGCGCTCCATGCCGTTGCCGTCGTCGGAGATGACGCCGCAGCTGATGCTGTGACGCGTCGCGATGTGGCTGCCGAGGAAACCGTTGCTGTTTCCGTAAACGCGGCAGACGCGTTGCGTGCCGACGGACGCACCGTCGGAGTTCTTGATGCGGCGGTCGTAACCGCGGGCGGCCGACTCGGCCGCCCGCGCCATCGCTTCGGCGTCGGCTACCGACACATTCCACGGATGGTCGAGATCGAGATCGGGGAAGACCCGCGCCATGAGGGATTTGTCAGCAAGTCCGTGGCACGGATCCTCTTCGGTGAATCTCGCTATGTTGCACGCCGCCTGTACCGTTGCTGCGACCGCAGCCGGCGTCGAGTCCGACGTGCTCGCCGACCCCTTGCGCTTGCCGAAATAGACGGTGATGCCGAAGCCGCGGTCGCGGTTGAACTCCACCGTTTCGAGTTCACCGAGACGGACCGTGACGGAGAGGCCGGCGTCTTCGCTCGCCGAAACTTCGGCGGCATCGGCGCCGCTCTTTCGGGCGCGATCGAGAATGTCGGTGACGAGCGACTTCAGGTCATTCTCGTGATCGGTGGCGGCAACCAGATTCACAGCGTCGTCCATAGCAACCTCTCTGGTGTGATACCTTGCCGCCGATGAGCGAAGAGGAACCGAGTAAATCCGCGCGCAAGCGCGACGCGCTGCGTTTGAAAGAACTCGGAACGCAACTGGCTGAACTCAACGACGAACAACGCGCGGCGCTGCCGTTGCCGGAACCGTTGGCAAACGCCGTCGCCGATTACCGACGCATCACGTCGCACGAGGCGAAGCGGCGCCAGGGTCAGTTGATCGGCCGGCTGATGCGCGGCGTCGACGTTGCCGAGATCGAACACGCGCTCGACGGACTCTCCCGCAAGAACGCAGAGGCCCGATTCGCGCATCACGAGATCGAACGCTGGCGTGACCGCCTGATCGCCGACGATGCCGCCATGACCGAATACGTGTCGGCATACCCGACAAGCGATCGCGCGCAGTTGCGTGCGTTGGTCCGCGCCGCGCGCAAAGACACCGAGGACCCGACCGCTTTCCGGGCGTTGTTCCGGTATCTGCGCGACAACGCGGCGCATCACGCGAAGGCCTTTCACGCGGCCGATCCGGACGACGCTTCGGTTCCGCCCACGGTCACCTGATCGACCCGCAACGTCGGTTGGCCGACGCCGACCGGCACCGATTGGCCGTCCTTTCCGCACACGCCGACGCCTTCGTCGAGCGCGAGGTCGTTACCAACCATCGACACCCGCGTCATGATCTCGGGGCCGTTGCCGATCAACGTCGCGCCCTTCACCGGCCGGGTCACGCGGCCGTTCT
>DATJGR010000184.1:0-28436 GCA_035494855.1 Pseudomonadales bacterium
GCTGGTGCCGATGTCGCCGTAGACGACACCGATGGCGCCGACGACCAGCGGCGCCATTCGCGACGGAGCGACGCTCGTCTGAGCCGAGGCGGCGGCACCGTCGGATTGCATGCGTGGTTCGGGTCGTGGCGCTACGTGCGGCGCGGCATTGTTTCGCAATGCACGCCGAACATCAATTCAACCTCGGTCTTCAACCGGCGTTTGGCGAGTTTTCGCTGCAGCGTGCGACGGTGCATCTCAGCACGCGCGCCTCGATGGCCGTCGACCGCGCGCCGGCCTCGGTCGGGCGCCTCGCGTGGGTCGATCAGCTCGCCGTCGCGTTCCGTCTTGCGCAGCGGCACGTTGACCAGCACGAGCAGCCGATCGTTCAGGCTGTAGAAGCCGGCGACGTCCGTAGTCCAGTATTTTTCTTTTACGCCCGGATTCGACACCTCCGTGTCGGCGGCGTTGACGCTGTCGAGCGACGTGTAGCGCCGACTCACGCGGACGCCCACGCCGGTCTGCGTCCGAGGCGACGAGAAGCCCTGGCCCAGCAGGCAGTAGTCACAGGCTTCGCCGAGCGGCGCTGCGAAGAATGCGAGCGATGAGACGACGCGACTGGGCGTCGGCCGCTGCGACAAATTGCCGCAGGTCGGTTCCAAACGGGTACCATCGCAGTGAAACGCGATGTTGAAATGACCGCACACCCGAGCCCCCCCAGCGAATTCGTTAGAGCTATCACGCGACTCGATGCGACGGCGCTGGTCGTCGGATCAATGATCGGCTCGGGCATCTTCATCGTTTCGGCAGACATCGCGCGCCAGGTCGAATCGCCCGGACTGCTGCTGCTCGTCTGGATACTCGCTGGCGTGATCACACTGATGGGTGCCCTGACGTACGGCGAACTCGCCGCGCAGTTTCCGAAAGCGGGCGGGCAATACGTCTATCTGCGCGAAGCGATCTCGCCGTTGTTCGGCTTTCTCTACGGCTGGACGCTGTTCATGGTGATTCAGACCGGCACGATCGCGGCGGTGGCGGTCGGTTTCGCGCGTTTCGTGTCGGTGCTGGTGCCGCAACTCTCGCCGCGCACGATGATCGGCTTCACCGTGTCGCTGCCGAGCGGACCGATCGAGGTGGGGCTGTCGCCGCAGCGCCTGCTGGCGATTGCGTCGATCTTCGTACTGACCTGGATCAACGTTCGCGGCGTGCGCGTAGCCGCGTTCGTTCAGACGCTGTTGACGTCGATCAAAGTGCTGTCGCTGGTCGCATTGATCCTGCTCGGCCTGACGATCGGGCGAAGCGGCGTTGCCGTTGCGGCGAACTTCGGCGCGACGTTCTGGCCGCAAGGCGGCGTTGGATTCGGTGCGTTACCGCTCCTCGGCGCGGCGATGGTCGGTGCGTTGTTCGCGATGGACGCCTGGAACAACGTCGGCTTCGCCGCAGACGAGTTGCGCAGGCCGAGTCGCGACCTGCCGTTCGCGATGCTCACGGGTGTGGTCACCGTAACGGTGTTGTACGTGTCGGCCAACGTCGCGTACCTGAACGTGCTCGGCATCGACGCGATCGCGAATGCGCCGCAGGATCGCGTCGCCACGGCGGTGCTGGAGGCCATCTTTGGTGCACCCGGCATGTACGTGATGGCGGCCGCGATCGTGATCTCCACGATCGGCTGCAACAACGGCCTGATTCTGTCCGGCGCGCGCGTCTATTACGCAATGGCGCGCGACGGTCTGTTCTTCGGCAAAGCCGCAGAGTTGCATCCGACACACAAGACGCCGGCGTTCGGTCTGTTCGTTCAGGCGGGCTGGGCTAGTGTGCTTTGTGCGTCAGGCACTTACGGCCAACTCCTCGACTACGTCGTGTTCGCCGCGCTGATGTTCTACCTGTTGACCGCGATCGGGCTGTTCGCACTGCGACGCAGCCGTCCCGATGCGGAGCGGCCAGTCGTCGTGCCGGGATATCCCTGGTTGCCGGCTGCCTACGCCGTGCTGACGGCGGCGTTGTGCCTCGACCTGCTGATCGAGAAACCGCAGTACAGCTGGCTGGGTCTCGGCATCGTCGCGCTCGGCCTACCCGTCTATGCGATGTGGCGCAGATGGGGTGCAAACGCGATTCTCGACCTGAAAGTGTAAACAGATCGGCAATTTCCTGCCCGAATACGGGCAAAAAAGTTGCCATACGTACGCCGATCGCGCTCAATTCGTTGTCATGTACGACGTCGACGAACTGGCCGCCCATCTCGCGCGCACCACGCCGCTGGACCTTCGCGACGCCCGCCGCGCGGTGCTCGAGCTGCTCGATCTGCTGTCCAGCGAAACGCCCGACGCGTTCGTGGTGCGGCGCCATCGCGAGATCAAGGGCCACGGCGCGCTGAAGAACGACGCGATCTTCCGGCAGATCGCGAGCGAGATGGCGATGCGTCCGTTCGCCGCGCCCTCGTACACCGAACGGCAGATCCGCCGGCTGATCTACGGCTGATCGATCACTTCTTCCTCAGCTTGGAGCCCTTCCTAATGTGCGGAATCGTCGGTTACGTGGGACATCAGAATGCAGTGCCGATCCTCGTAGAGGGTCTGCACCGGCTCGAATATCGCGGCTACGACTCGGCCGGGCTCGCGCTGCATCGCAAGCACGGCATCGAAGTGCACAAGCGCCAGGGCAAAGTGCGCGAGATGGAGGCGACGCTGCCGAAACGATTTGCCGGCGTCGTCGGCGTGGGCCACACACGGTGGGCGACGCACGGCGCGCCGAGCGACGGCAATGCGCATCCGCAGACGGACTCTTCCGGCCGCGTCGCCGTGGTCCACAACGGCATCATCGAGAACGCGCACGAATTGCGCTCGCAGCTCGAAGCACGCGGCGTCGTGTTCGCGTCGGAAACCGATACCGAAGTGCTGGCCCAACTGATCGCGGCAGTTGAAGCGGACTCGCTCGAGGAAGCGGTGCGGACAGCGCTCCGGTCGATCACCGGCACGTACGGCGTCGCGGTGATGGACGCGCGCCATCCGGAGCAGATCGTGGTCGCGCGCAACGGCAGCCCGGTGATTCTCGGGATCGGCGACAAGGAAATGTTCGTTGCCTCTGACGCTTCGGCACTGGTGCGCCACACGCAACAGGCGATTTATCTCGACGACGGCGAAATCGCGGTGGTGGAAGCGCGCTCGTATCGCGTGACCACGCTCGACGCGGCGCCATCGACCAAACAGCCGACCACGCTCCCCGTTGTGGACGACAACTTGTCGAAGGGCGCGTTCAGCCACTTCACGATGAAGGAAATCCACGAACAGCCCGACTCGGTGCGCGGCACGCTGCGCGGCCGCCTCGATCGGCGTTTTGCCACGGCGCGGCTCGACGGCCTGAATCTGACGCCGCGCGAGTTGTTGCGGTTTCGCCGCATCAAGATCCTCGGCTGCGGCTCCGCCTGCATTTCGGGTTTCCTCGGCGCGCGCATGATCGAACGTCTCAGCCGCATTCCGTGCGACGCGGAGTCGGCCGCCGAGTTCCGCTACCGCAACCCCGTGATCGAAGACGACACGCTGTACGTCGCGGTGAGTCAGTCCGGCGAAACGTTCGACACGCTCGCGGCGGTGGACGAGATCAAGCGCAAAGGCGGTGCGGTGGTCGGCATCATCAACGTCGTCGGCAGCACCATCGCGCGAGCGTGCGGGCGCGGGGTGTACCTGCATGCGGGTCCGGAGATCGCCGTCGTGTCGACGAAGACGTTCATGTCGACGCTGGTGGCGTTCGTGCTGCTCGCGCTGCATCTCGGGCGGATGAAAGACGTTTCCGCGGGCGCCGGACGGCGGTTGATCGATGCGCTCGACCAACTGCCTGCGCGGCTCGAGGCGCTGATCGCCGATCAGGGACATCTCGCCGCGCTCGCAAAAAAGTACGCACGGTTCTCGAACGCGTATTTCGTCGGCCGTAACGAAGGCTATGCGCTTGCGATGGAAGGGGCGTTGAAATTGAAGGAAGTCAGCTACCTGCACGCCGAAGCGTACCCCGCGTCGGAGCTGAAACACGGTCCGCTTGCGCTGATCTCGCCGGAAACGCTCACTGTCGTGGTGATTCCGTCGGACGATCTGTTCGAGAAGAACGTCTCCACGATTCAGGAAATCCGCGCGCGCCGAGGTCCGGTGCTCGCGCTCAGCAATACCTCGACGCTGCCGGTGGCGGTCGACGACGTGATCGTGGTGCCGCAACTGCACGAGCTGCTCGACCCGCTGTTGATGCTGGTTCCGCTGCAGTTCCTCGCGTATCTGATCGCGATGGAGCGCGGCTGCGACATCGACCAGCCGCGCAATCTCGCGAAGAGCGTGACGGTGGAGTAACGCACCGAGCAGTGTCGTGGAACGTGGCACAATTCCGTATTGGCTGCGTCCGAGCCCGTTAGACTCTGCGGCCGGGCCGATCTCCACGAGCAGGAACCGTGCACCGATGACACTAGAGGAAGAAGCCATCGCGCTGTTGCTGCGCTCGCCACGCCTGGAGGTGGGCACGATCATCGATCTTCTCGACGTCAGCGACCGCGATTTCCGCGAGATGGTGAAGCAGAACGAGCGGATCGCGGCGCTGATGGAAGAGCGCCGCACCGGGTCGCTGCCGGTGCCGGTGGCGGAACCGGCGCAGTGTCCCGCCTGCGAGGACTGGTTCCTGCCGTATGCCTCGTCCCGCTTCTGTTCGGACGCGTGTCGCGACATCGGCCGGCTCGAGGCGCAACAGAAGGCTCGCCGCTCCCGCTCGTTCTAGCGATTGCCACGCGACTTCGATCAGTCCAGGGGAGACTTGGATCGAACGGCTCACCGCGCAATCGACGTCCTGCGTCACCAGATCCGCCTCTGCGGGATTCCCACATCCTTCGGCAACTCCGTAGTGCCTCCGCGGCGCGCGTGCGGATACTGACAGTCATCGGAACCGTCACCGCCGGAGAAGGACATGGCCGCCAACCCGAAAGAACTGATTCGCGAAAGCACCGTACACAGCTATAAGACGCTGATGGACGTGTCGTGGAACTTCGACTACGAAGCCGGCGTTCCGAAGATCGAAGATCTGTACAAGCGCGCGAAAGACAACCAGTGGAATGCCGATCATCTGAAGTGGGACACCCCGATCGATCCTTCTAACCCGATCATCGCGCCCGATCATTCGATGTACTACAGGATGCCGTTCTTCAAGAAGCTGTCGACCGCGCAGCAGGAGACTTTCGGCGCGCACTCGACGGCGCAGCTGCTGTCGCAGTTCCTGCACGGTGAACAGGGCGCGCTTCTTACGGCCGCAACCATCGCGCACGGCGTGCCCGACGTGAAAGCGAAGTACTACGCCGCGACGCAGGCGATGGACGAAGCGCGTCATGTCGAAGTGTACGAACGCTACGTGAAGAAAATCGCGATCGACTATCCGATGACGCCGTGGCTGAAGCAGCTGATCGACGCAACGCTGAGCACCGAGAACTACATGAAGGTCATGATCGGGATGAACATGATCGTCGAGGGGTTGGCGCTCGGCGCTTTCAACAACATGTACAAACAGACCGAGGAGCCGCTGCTGAAGTCG
Organism: Pseudomonadales bacterium; assembly: GCA_035494855.1. GTDB lineage: Bacteria > Pseudomonadota > Gammaproteobacteria > Pseudomonadales > Azotimanducaceae > DATJGR01. The sequence continues at coordinate 5,533 of DATJGR010000184.1, forward strand.
ATCACGTTCAACGTGATGCGCGACGAATCGCGACACGTGTCGTTCGGCCACATTTTCCTGACGCCGATCATCGCGAAGATGCACCCGGACGAGCGCGAAGAGCTTGCGCAGTTCGCTTACGACGCGGTGATGATTCTGGTGAAAGGGCAGACGGGTATGGACCCGGGGTTCCTGAAAGTGCTCGCGGTCGCCGGCATCGATCCGCAGGATTTCGCGAACGGCATGCAGGAGGCCGACGCGCTCGGCATCACGCGCCAACTGCCGCCGGGACAGATTCACTCGCTGAAAGACCTGATGATGCCGGCGCTGGTCCGCGCGGGTCTTGTCACGAAGCGCACGCGCGAACTGTTCGAGCGATCCGGTGTACCGGTGGATGCCGACCAGACGATCCTCAACAGGATGGAGGATCAGAAGTCGGACATGAACGTGCTGAACGCGGCCGGCGCCAAGTACTAACGGCGCGCGCTGCATGACGGAACTGTTGTCGGGTTCGACGCTGGTGTTACTGGACGCGCTGCCGGAAGCAGCGCTGATCCTCGCGCCGGACGGATGCATCCGCTATCTGAATCGGGCGGCCACCGAACTGCTCGGTCACGAGCGCAGCGAGCTGGAAGGCGAACCGGTTTCGCGCATTATCGTGGCGCAGAGCGGCCAACGGATCGACACGGTCGCGTGGCTGACTCGGTGGGCGGAACAGCCGAACGCCGATCAGCTGCGGTACCTCACGTTGACCGGTCGGACACGCAGCGGGCAACACCTGCGCCTGTCCGTCCGAGTCGCGCGGCTCGATCGGCCCGACCGGTTGTACGTGGTGACGATGCGCGACGTCACCGCCGAGCAACGCGAACACCAGGACGTGAAGCACGCTTACCTCGTCGTTTCGCGCATCCTCGCGATCGCCGACGACGCGATCGTCAACGTCGACCACGAGCAACGCATCACCTTCTTCAACCGCAAGGCCGAATCGCTGTTCGGCTATCGCGCCGAAGAGGTACTCGGCGCGTCACTGGATCGACTGTTGCCGATGCGCTACCGGGCGGCGCATTCGGGCCACATCGCCGCATTCCAGCGCGACAAAGCACCGTCGCGGCTGATGGGAGAGCGCGGTGAAGTAGCAGGGCTCGCGCGTTCGGGCGAGGAGATCCCGCTCGAGGCGTCCATCACCAAAGTGTTCGTCGAAGGCATTCCGACGTTCAGCGTGCATCTGCGCGACATTCGCGCGCGCAAAACCGCCGAACGCGCGCGGCTCGAAAGCGAGCAGCGATTCCGCACCGTGTTCGATCACGCGATGGAGGCGATCGCGCTGCTCGATCCTGAAGGACGCGTGCTCGAGTTGAACGATGCCACGCGCGCACTGCTCGGCGCCGGCGTCGCCGCGGTCGGCACCAGTTTCTGGATGTTGCCGTGGTGGCCGAGCCTGACCGACGCGCGCGAACGCGAGAACCGTCAGCGCGCGATGCAGGAGACCGTCGAACGCTGCGCAGCCGGCCAGCAGATCCGCATGCGGGGCGAACTCGTCGATGCGGCTCGCGTCACGCACGTCATCGACTTTTCGTTGCGCCCGGTGCGAACCGGCGATCGCGTCGTGGCGATCGTCGCCGAGGGTCGCGACATCACCGCGCTGCCGGCATCGTGAGAAGTGTGCATCGATGCCGCGCGTGACCTACATCGAGGCCAACGGCACCGAACACGTCGTCGACGTGCCGGTCGGATCGAGCGTCATGCAGGGCGCCATCAACAATCTGATACCCGGAATCGAAGGCGACTGCGGCGGTCTGTGTGCGTGCGCCACGTGCCACGTGTACGTGCCGCCGGAATGGGCCGGGCGCTGTGGCGAGCCGGAGGAACTCGAGGTCAACATTCTCGACTTCGCGTTCGACGTGAAGCCGGAAAGCCGTCTCGCCTGCCAGATCGAGGTGGGGCCTGAACTCGACGGCCTGGTGGTACGCATGCCGATGCGCCAGTACTGACGAAGCAGCCCAGAGCGCCGTTCAATAATGCGGCGGGCGCTCTTCTTCGATGGAGAATGCGGGCGGTTCGTCGCGCCGTTCGATGAGCTCGATCAGCCGTGCCAGCGTTTCGCGCATCTGATCGAGCTGGTGCTGTTGATCGACCAGCGCGTCGTTCAGCTTGGCGATCGTGTCTTCCTGAAAGAGCAGCCGCGTTTCGATCTCGATGCGTTCTTCGTCGCTGTTCATCAGTCTTTAGACGAACTGAATGGTTTCATCTTGCGCAGCAGGCGGTCCGGATCCGCCAGCGGGTTCTTTCGCATCGAAGCGTCGGCCATCTTTTCGTATTTCGGATCGAGCTTGGCCGTTTTCGTGTTTTCGGAAGCGTGATACGCCACGCGACCGACGACGCGGTACGTTTCGCTACCGCGGCAATGCTCGCATTCGACGCTCGCCGGCGCATCGTTCAGCGACGCGTAGGCGTCTGTTACGCCGCCGCAATGGCGGCAGCGGTATGCGTAGATCGGCATGGTGATTCCGTCAGGCCGCGTGCGAAGAGCCGGCGCGCGCGCCGGCGTCGAAGAATGCCTGCAGAGACGTGTGGTAGCGCAGGAAGTCGAGCTTCTTGCGCGGGTTGATCGCCTTTACGATGTCGTCAGTCGTGTCGATATCGACCAACGTGCGGCCGCTGCCGCTGCGGCGACCCTGGAGGAAGCGTTCCCACTTGTCGTCGCTCATGTCGATGGCGAAATCGGCATCGCGCAAACCGGCGTCCGTCATCGTGCGTACGTCGTGGCAGCTGAAGCCGCCGAACGTGACGAGATACGTCGACTTGTCGCTCTTCACCGCCATCTTCACGTCGATTGAACCGCGCTTGCGGAACGATGGATCGGCATTCACGGCGCTTTGTGCTTTCTTCAGCCAGGCTTCCGACAGGGTTTCATGAGCGCTCACGACGACTTCTCCATCAGGCGAAGGTGGTTTCGACACGCGCCGACGCGTCGAAAAAATCCTGGAAATTCTGGTTGTAGCGGTAGAACAGGTCTTGCCGGTATTGATCGTCCGCCGGCGAGTACGCGATGCCTTCGTCCTGCTGCAGATCGAGGCTGTTCAGCGTGTAGTGCAGATCGGCTTTGCCGTGCGATTGCACGTTCGCAACCATCGCTTTCCACAGTTCGAACGGCATCTCGATGACGAAGTCGGCCTCGCTCAATTCGCTGTCGGTCGGCGTGCGAATGTCGGCGCACTTCAGTCCTTCGAACACGATCAGGTAACTCTGTCCGTTTACCTTGAACGCCGCGGTGGTGTGACACGCGCCGCCGCCGCCTTTGTGCAGCGAGCCGTCCGAGTTGTAGACGTCGCGGACTTTCTGAAACCAGTCGAGCGATGGAAAAACGGCCACGCTCAGTACTCGAGATATTTCTTGAGCATCGGATGCAGCATCTCTGCGCGCGGCACGCCGAGCCAGTCGCAGACCGCGAGGTAGTTGCGCACGAAGTCGCCGACGAGATGCAGGTAAGTCTCCATGCCGACGGTGCGTCCGCCTTTGATGCCGCCGCCGAAGATGATTGCGAGCGCCGGACGCGTCGTCGATTCCTGCAACTCCGCGCCCATCATTATTTCGCCGAGGGTCAGCAGCGTCTGCAGGATGTCGGCCTGGCCGGCCTGGTGCGATACGGAATACTTGAGATGGTCGTAGCCGTAGGTGAGGTGTCGGGCCCAGTCTTCGATCGCTTTGCCGTAGATCATCCGTTCCGCGTCGTTGTGCGCGGCGTTCAGCAATCCCCGCAGCACCAGCATCATGTAGCTGCCGCGCATCAGGTACAGATACACCGCCGATTCGGTCCAGCCGCCGCGGCTTTCGAGAATCATGCGATTCACCAGTCCGCGACTTTCCTGACCGAGACCGCCTCCATTCGAGAGTGCGCGCTTGCGCAACGCTTCGATCAGACGGGCGCAGTCGAACGTGGCCGTGGCCAGGAACTGCTTCACCTCGTAATAGCCGTAGGACATCTGGTCCTGCCAGTACGTGATGATCTCGATCTCGGTGTTCGCGTACTGCATCAGCTCTGTGCACACCTGGCACACCGCGCGCTCGACGTCGTCGGGCAACGGCTTCAGTGAGGACCACGGCACGTCGGTTGCGGGGATCCAGCGTCGCTGAATCGCCTCCTCGTAGAGGTTCGCCGCGCTGTCGGCCCACATCTGATGCTTGTGGCGCAGGTTGTACGGCAGCGGCGGCACGCCGGGGCGGGGCAGCGCACCGCGCGGCCGTCGCGTCTGGTCTTCCCAGACTTCGGGTACTTCACCGTAGATGCCGACGTTCAGGTCGCTCAGGCGCAACCCGTGTTCACCTGGTTTGATGCGGGTGCCCCATTCGGCCGATAGCCCCATCCAGTCGAACGTGGGAACCGGAACGCCTTCGACCGCCTTTTCGCCGGAGCTGTCCGGCATTGCCGCCGGCACAGCCATTCCCTGAGACGCTTTCGTCGCCATACGACAGACCCCTTAGCGAGCGCGTTGGCGCTGAGTTAGATCGCCGACTCGTATTGTTGCGGCACCGTCGAACGGCCGTTTTCGAAGCGTTCGCCGAAGCCAGCCGTTTTGACGCGCTGCATGTACTCCTTCAGCTGGCGCCGACGGATCACGAGCAGCTTCTTGTGGCCTTCGTCGTAGTGTTCCTTGCCGCCCCCCAGCAGGATCGCCAGAGCTTCTGCCGTTTCAGCCTGGGTGCCGGCGGGGTTCTGCACCCCGGAAAGGATCTGTGCCTCCGCTTCGTCGAGATAGAACTCGATCTCTTCGCGTCGTTCAGGCGCCGTTTCCGACAGGAAGCGCAGGTGCATGACGCCAAAAGCGACGTGGCGGGCTTCGTCCTGTGCGCACAAGCGATACATGATCTTTTCGGCTTCGTTCTGCCCGAACAGTTCGCCCATGCGGAACATGGTCAGCACCGCGCCTTCGCCGGAGATGTGCAGGCGGGTGGACATCTCGGTGAAATCGCGGGCGAGGTCGATGCTTCCGACGAAACCGGACGTCGCTCCCGACATGCGCATCAGGCCGCCGCCGTTGGCGAGCGCGCGCTTGCGGAACACGTCCATGTGGCGTGATTCGTCCATCACCTGCGCAAGCAGCACGTGGCGCGGTTCGAAGAAATCTGGCGTGGTGTTCGCAACCCAGCGCGCGGGCACGTCGCCGGCTACGAACTCCACTTCGTTGAAGAACGTGCACAGCAGACACTCGGCCTCTTCCACGGCATCGGGCAGCGCTTCGATGGTGTGCCACGGCACGTCGGTCGCGGAGCTCCATTGCCGCTGCAGCGCTTCCTCATACAGGAAGGTCGCGTTCTGCAGCCAGATCTCCGACTTGGCGCGCACGCCGTACGCACCGACGCGATATGCATCGGCGCGCTCGCCGGCGCCGCGAGGCCGCCCGCTCATGTTCTTGCTGATCTCGGGGATGTCGCCGTAGCTGCCGAGCTGAATCTCCGCGAGCGTCAGGCCGCGCTTCCCCGGCTCCGCCCGCATTCCCCACTCGCCCATGTGCTGCATCCAGCTCGTGTCGAGATCGTATTCCTGCTGTTTGACCGGTGCCTCGCTCATATGCCCTCACAGACCTTCGAACCCAGAGTCGTCATATAGCATTGTCGGCGCGCCATTAAAATACGTATTCACCCGGTTTCCGGTCGATCGTGTGAACTTCGTGCACCCGGCGCTAAGATCCCGCGACTGATCCTCAGGGGGTTCCATGACTGCAGCGCTCGCGGGCATCCGCGTGCTCGACGTCGGCGGCACTATCGCGACCGGATACTGCGGCAAGCTGTTCGCCGATCATGGGGCGGAAGTCGTGGACGTGGAGCCACCGCACGGTGCGGCAACCCGAGCGCTCGCGCCGTTCAACGACCGCGCCAGCGCACCGGACAACAGCGCGCTGCACGCCTACCTCAGCGCCAACAAGCGCAGCGTCTCGCTGGATGTCCGCAGCCCCGAAGGTCGCGGGCTGTTTCTCGCGCTGGCGCGCAACGCGGACGTGGTGCTCGACGCGTCGGTGGGCGGTGACCCGTTGTCGTTGGCGGATCTCGGCGCCGTAGCGCCGCGGGTGGTGTTCTCGCGGGTGACCTGGTTCGGCCAGAACGGTCCGTATGCCGGCTTCACGGGCACCGACAGCGTTTGTCACGCACTCATCGGAATGGTGCGCAGCATCGGTCCGGAGGAGGGGCCGCCGCTGCTGCCGTCCGGCTACCAGGCGCAGATCGTCGGCGGCCTCACCGCTTACATCGGCACACTCGGGCACGTCATCGCCGCGGAACTCGGCAATCGCACCGCGGCCTGTCAACTCGACACGAGCATCTACGAAGCGAATATGTGCTTCACCGAGGTCGGCGCCGTGGGTGCGTTCAATACCGGCGTCGTTGCGCCGCGAATGGGCGTCAATCGGTTCCCCCCGACGTTTCCGTTGGGAATATATCCGTGTCGCGACGGGTGGATCGGCGTTACCGCGTTGACGCCGAGCCAGTGGGCGTCGTTCTGCGCGCTGCTCGATCTTCCCGATCTCGCGGCGGTGCCGGCCTATCAGACGACGCTTGGTCGGCTCGCCGACGCGGCCGTGCTCGAGCCGATCTTCAAACGCAAAGTGGCCGAGCAGTCGGCGGCGGACCTGTTTCACCGCGGCCAGTCGATGCGCATTCCGCTTGCGCTGGTTCCCACCATGGAACAGCTGTTCGACGTCGACCAGTACGTGGCGCGCGGCGCGTTCGGCACGATCTCGCATCCGCTGCAGGGCAACATGACCGCACCGCTGACTCCCTTCAAGCTGTACAGAACACCGGCGCTTCCGGGCGGCGTTGCACCGAAGTTCGGCGCCGATACGCGCGCGAGCCTCGCGGCGGTAGGAGTCGACGAGACCGCTTTCGAACGGTTGTGTCGCGCCAACGTGGTGGCAGAGGGGTGAGCTTGAAACCGTTGCACGGTGTGCGCGTCGTCGATCTGTCGATGGGTTGGGCCGGCCCGCTGGCGGCGCGGCATCTCGTCGACATGGGCGCCGAAGTGATCAAGGTGGAGTCGTGCGAGCGCTTCGACTGGTGGCGCGGCTGGGAGGCGACCGAAGAGTGGATCGCGCTCAACGCGGCCGAACAGTCGGCGGCGTTCAACACGGTGAACCGCAACAAGCTCGACGTGACGCTCGATCTGACATCGGCCGACGGCAGCGCATTGCTGAAGCGACTGGTTGCGATTGCGGACGTGGTGGTCGAGAACTATTCGTCCGGGGTGCTGCCGAAACTCGGCCTCGACTACGCCGCCCTGAAGGAAGTGAATCCGCAGCTCGTGATGTTGTCGATGCCGGCGTTCGGCGGCAGCGGACCGTGGTCGCGCTATCGCGCCTATGGTTCCACGGTCGAGCACGCGTCCGGCCTGCCGCACCTCAGCGGCGAACCGGACGGACCGCCGACGATGGTGCACGTCGCATACGGCGACGCGGTGGGCGGCCTGAATGGTGCGGCCGCGTTGCTGACCGCCCTGCGGCACCGTCGCCGCACCGGCGAAGGCCAGTATCTCGACCTGTCGCAGTCGGAAGGTCTGTTCCCGCTCGGCATACACGGCATCCTGCACCGCTCGGTAACCGACCACGCGCCGATCCGCACCGGCAATAGGTCCGATACCTGCGCACCGCACGGCGTATATCCGGCGAGCGGCGACGATCAGTGGGTGGTGATCCAGGTGCTAACGGAGGAACAATGGCGCGCGCTGGTGGAGACGATCGTCGAGTTGAGGTCGTTCGGCGGAATCGCAGACCGTCTCGCGCGTCGCGACGAACTCGATCGCGAGCTGTCGGCGTGGACGCGCGCGCGGCCGGCGCGCGAGATCATGACGCAGTTGCAATCGGTCGGCGTGCCGGCCGCGGCGGTGCACAGCATGGCCGACCTCATCGACGATCCGCAGCTGGCCGCGCGCCGGTTCTGGCAGATGCTCGAGCGCGCCTACGTCGGGACGCAACCGAATCCAGTCGCTCCGTATCGTGTCGGTGAGGCACCGATTCCGATCGATGCGCCGGCGCCGACACTCGGGCAGCACAATCGCCGCGTGCTCACCGAACTGCTCGGATTGACCGACCCAGATCTCGCCCGTTTGACGCAGGCTGGCGTCATCGGTGACCGGCCGATGATGCCGCGACCCGAATGAGCTGAACTGCGATTTCCGATCGGAAGTTCGTGCTTGGTCAGTTGACTTAGGCAAGCGCCTAAGTACGATCGCCCGCATGGCCACGCGACCGACATCGATGTCAGCTCGGGGCGATCAGACGCGCGAGTCGCTGATCGACGCCGCGGTGGAGGTGTTCGGTCGCGATGGATTCCGCGCCGCGAGCACGCGCTCGATCGCCGATCTGGCCCGCGTGAATCAGGCATTGATCGGCTATCACTTCGGCGGCAAGCCGGGTTTGTACATCGCGGTATTCGATCGGATCACGCGCCGCGTCGCGCAGTATCTGGGTCCGGTTGCGCAGGCGATCGAGCAGCAGCTCGACGAAATCGTCGCGGGCGACGACCGAGAGGCGGCGCGCTGCGTCGGCTTCATCCACCAACTGACCGACGCGCTGGTGGCGACGTTCTCGGCACCCGAGTCGGCGGCGTGGGCGCGGTTGATTCTGCGCGAACAGCAGAATCCGTCGGAGGCGTTCGATCTGCTCTACGGCGGCATGATCGGTCGCATGTTGTCGCTGATCTCGCGGTTGATCGCGCAGATCTGCGCGACCGATCCGAGCGCCGTGGAAACCCGCGTGATGACGCAAACGATCATCGGCCAGGCGCTGGTGTTCCGGTCGGCCCGCGCGACCGTGTTGCGGCAACTGGATTGGCAAGACATCGGCACCGCGGAGATCATGACGATCCAGGCGGTGATTCGCCGGAATATCACTGCGATGCTCATGGGGGGGCGTAGCTGATGAGTTCGAAAGGAAGAGTTGCGGTCGGAATCGTCGTCGTGGCGGCTGCCACTGGCGGCGGTTGGTACTGGTACAACGCGGAAGCGCACATTGCGCCGAGTTCACTCACGTTGTACGGCAACGTCGACATTCGCGAGGTGGAACTCGGTTTTCGGGTGCCGGGCCGCATCACGGACGTGTTCGTGGACGAAGGAGACGTCGTTACTAAGGGGCAGCGACTGGCCACCATCGACTCCCAACCGTATCGACAAGCGGTAGCCCTCGCCGAAGCGCGCGTGCAGCTGGCGCAGGCGAACATGGCTAAATTCGAGAAAGGTTCGCGACCGCAGGAAGTGCAGCAGGCTCAGGCGCGCGTCGAAGAGGCCGAAGCCGCATATCTGAATGCGCAACGCGAGTACGACCGCCAGATCGACATGTTCAAGGCCGGCAGCACCAGCGCAACCGCGCGCGACGCAGCGCAGGCGCGCCGCGATCAGACGGCCGCGGGACTGGCCGCCCAGCGCGAAGCACTGGCGCTTGCGAACGAGGGATTTCGCAGCGAGGAAGTGAACGCGAGCCGCGCCGAATTCGCCGCGGCGGTCGCGCAACGCAGTCAGGCGGAAACGCAACTGGCCGACACGGAACTCTTCGCGCCGAGCGACGGCGTCGTGCTGTCACGCGTTCGTGAGGCCGGCAGCATCGTGCCGATGGGCGCGCCCGTTTACAGCGTGTCGCTGCGCGATCCGGTGTACGTGCGCGCGTACGTCGGCGAGCCCGATCTCGGCAAGTTCGCGCCGGGCGCGTCCGTGGAAGTCGCAACCGATTCGTCGGACAAGCGGTATCACGGACAGGTCGGATACGTCTCGCCGCGCGCCGAATTCACACCGAAATCCGTCGAGACCACCGACCTGCGTACCGACCTCGTCTATCGCCTTCGCGTAGTGGTCGCCGACGCCGACGAGGGTCTGCGGCAGGGGATGCCGGTGACGCTGAGCGTACCGATCCGCTCGCCGGCATCCTGAGGTGACCGCAGCGGTCGAGATCCGCGATGTCGTCAAGAAGTTCGATGACGTCGAGGCGCTGAAAGGCATATCGGCAGACATCGAGGCGGGGCGCCTCACCGGGCTCGTTGGGCCCGATGGGTCGGGCAAGACCACTCTGATTCGTCTGATCGGCGCGTTGCTGAAGCCCACGGAAGGTCAGATTCGTTTAATGGGGAAGGATGTCGTCACTTTCGCGTCCACCATCCACTCCAACACCGGCTACATGCCACAACGGTTCGGCCTTTACGAAGAACTCTCCGTCATCGAGAACCTGGAGTTGTACGCGCGTCTGCGCGGTGTGAAACCCGGCGCACTCGATTCGACCTTCGCAGAATTGCTGCGGTTCACGCGCCTCGAACAATTTACGAAGCGACGCGCGGGCAAGCTTTCCGGCGGAATGAAACAGAAGCTGGGTCTGGCCTGTGCGCTGCTCGGCAAGCCCGACGTGCTGTTGCTCGACGAGCCCAGCGTCGGCGTAGACCCGATCAGCCGTCGTGAGCTGTGGACGATGGTGCAAGCCCTGAAGAACGACGGTATGGCAGTAGTCTGGTCCACGGCCTACCTCGACGAGGCGGACCGCTGCGACTCGGTGCTGATGTTGAACGACGGTCGCATCGAGTTCGATGGTCCGCCTCGGGACTTGACGCAACGCGTCGTCGGTCGCAGCCATCGCCTGGTCGGAATTGCGCGCGATCGCCGTGCCGTGTTGGCTGAGACGCTCGATATGGACATCGTCCGCGACGGCGTTATCGAAGGCGATGCGATCCGCGTTGTATTGAACGACGGTGCGGATCCGGCGCCCGTGCGAGAAGCCGCCGCGCGTCACGGCGGCCGCCTCGAGCCTGCCGTCTCGCGCTTCGAAGACGCGTTCATCGACCTGCTCGGCGGTGGCCCGGGCGGGCGTTCCGCGATTGCGGAACAAATGGACGTAGTGGATCTGGGCACCGACATCGCTGTGTCGTGCAGCCACCTGACAAAACGTTACGGCAACTTCACCGCCACGGACGATGTGACGTTCGAAGTGGCGAAGGGCGAGATCTTCGGCGTACTCGGCCCCAACGGCGCCGGTAAGTCGACCACATTCAAGATGCTGTGCGGTCTGCAGAAGCCGACCTCCGGTGAAGCGCGAGTCGTGGGTCTCGATCTGCGCCGTGCCAAGAGCCAGGCGAAGCTGAAGCTGGGGTACATGTCGCAGAAATTCGCGCTCTACGATCTGCTGTCGGTCAAACAGAATCTCGATTTCTACTCCGGCGTATACGGCCTGACGGGTGCACTTCGCCGCGAGCGCATCGACGAGATGATCGAGACGTTCGAGCTCGCGCGCTTTCTGAAAGACTCACCGGAAACGCTGCCGCTCGGATTCAAGCAGCGTCTCGCGCTCGCTTGCGCGTTGATGCACCGGCCGCTGGTGCTGTTTCTCGACGAACCGACATCCGGCGTCGACCCGATCACGCGGCGTGAATTCTGGACCCACATCAACGGGCTCGTTAGGAAGGGCGTGACGGCCATGGTCACGACCCACTTCATGGAAGAGGCGGAGTATTGCGACCGGGTTGCATTGATGTACCAGGCGAAGGTGATTGCGCTCGGTTCTCCGGACGCGCTGAAGGCGCGGGTGGCCAGCGCGCAGCGGCCGTCGCCGACGATGGAAGATGCATTTGTCGAGCTGGTGGAAGCGGCGGACGGCACCGTCCGCAATGCCGCATGAGTGCCTTCAGCCTTCGTCGCCTCGGCGGACTCGTCTACAAAGAGAGCCTGCAGGTGCTGCGCGATCCGTCGGCGATTCTCGTGACGTTCGCATTGCCCACGGTGTTGATGCTCGTGTTCGCCTTTGCCTTGTCGTTAGACCAGCGCCACGTGCCGATCGCCGTCGTTCTCGAAAGCGACGGTGCCGATGCGCAGGAACTCGCCGCCGCGTTTTCCGGTACCCGTTTCTTCGATGTAACGCCGGCGCGGGATCGACGCGAGGTTGCCGCCAAAGTGGTCGCGGGCAAGCTGAAGGGATTCGTGGTCATTCCGCAGGACTTCGATGCGCGCCTGAAGGAAGCGAGCCGTGGGTCGCTGGTGCAGGTCGTCACGGACGGTTCGCAACCGAACACGGCGAGCTTCGTCGGCGCTTATGCGAGCGGTGTCGTTGCTACGTGGCTGTCGCAACGTGACGGCGCGCGTGCGCCTGCCATCTCGCTGGAAGCGAGATTCTGGTTCAATCCGGAACTCAACAGCCGACATTTCCTGATACCCGGAGCGATCGCCATCATCATGACGCTGATCGGCACGTTGCTCACTGCGCTGGTTGTCGCGCGCGAGTGGGAGCGCGGCACGATGGAGGCGGTGATGTCGACGTCCGCGACGGTTCTCGAAATCCTGCTCGGTAAGCTGCTGCCGTATTTCGGCCTGGGTCTGGTGGCCACCTTCGGCTGCGCGATGCTGGCGACGCACGCCTTCGGTGTACCGATGCGGGGTTCGTACTTCGCGCTGTTCATGCTGTCGTCGGCGTTCCTGGTTCCCGCGTTGGGTCAGGGGCTGCTGATATCCACCGCCTCGCATAATCAACTCGTCGCGTCGCAGCTTGCCGCGCAGACGGGATTCCTGCCGGCGTTCATGTTGTCGGGCTTCCTGTTCGAGATCGGCAACATGCCCGGTTGGCTGCAGACGATCACGTACGCCATCCCGGCCCGTTATTTCGTGGCATCGCTGCAAACGGTGTTCCTCACGGGCGATGTATGGGCGCAGTTCCTGCCGAACATCCTCGCGATGCTTGCGGTCGGTGCGGGGTTCTTCATCATCGTTGCGCGCAACACGCGCAAGAGTATGGAAGACTGACATGCGGCTCGGCGCGCAAATCGTCAAAGAGCTGCTCGTCAATCTGCGGGATGGGCAGGTGCGCCTGGCGTTCGTCGGTCCGCCGCTGCTGCAGGTGTGTCTGTTGGCGTACGCGGCGACCCTTGAAGTGCGCAACGTCGACATCGCGGTGGTCATCGACGATACCGGCCGGGCGTCGCACGAACTGGTGCAGCGCATCGGTTCCGCGCGTTTCGTACATGAGCTCGTCGTCGTGCACCGGGCCGAGACGATTGCGCAACTGGTCGATCGTCGCAAGGTGCTCGTCGGCGTGCACATCGCCGCCGATTTTTCGCGCGACGTTGCGGCCGGCCGTCCTGCATCGGTGCAGGTGTTGGTCGACGGCCGTCGCGGTAACTCCGGACAGATCGCGCTGAGCTATCTGCAGAACATCGCGAACGACTATGGCGCCGAACTGACCGGTTCGCGGGCGGCTGGCGTGCCGCGCACCGAGGTACGCAACTGGTTCAACGAGAACCTCATCTATTTGTGGTTCGTGCTTCCGGCCATGACCGGCATTCTGGTCATGTTCACCACGCTGGTGGTCACCGCATTATCGATAGCGAAGGAGCGTGAGCAGGGCACCTTCGATCAGTTGTTGGTGTCGCCTTCGTCCCCGCTCGAGATCGTCATCGCCAAGTGCGTGCCGGCGTTCATCATCGCGATAGCCCAGGCGGCATTGATGGTCAGCGTGGCCACGCTGATATTCGATATTCCGTTCGCCGGTTCGTTGCCGCTGCTGTTGCTGGCGGTGGTGCTGTTCGGATTTTCGCTGGTCGGGATCGGTCTGATGCTGTCGGCGATCTGCGAGACTCAACAACAGGCGATTCTCAGCGTATTCGCCGTGGGTTATCCGCTGATCATGATTTCCGGGTTTGCAACGCCGGTCGAAAACATGCCCGACTGGTTGCAGACCATCGCCGAAGGCAGCCCGCTCAAGCACTTTCTGGTCATCGTTCAGGGCAGTTTCTCCAAGGCGATGCCGCCTATCGAGGTCTGGTCCAACGCGTGGCCGATGCTGGTCATCGGACTGATTTCGTTGGCGATGGCGATGGTCATCGTGAAGCGCAAGCTGCAGTAGCGGCGTCGCGACGGTTGCACTTAGACTGACGCGAAGAACGATTGGGGGAAGTACCGTGGTGAGTCAGGCGAGAGACGCCGCGATCGTCGGCGTGCACGAATATCCGTCGCGTAAGGTCGACGGCAAAGTCAGCTCCATGCAGATCAAGGCCGCGAGTGCCGCACGCGCGCTCGCCGACGCGGGTCTGACGTGGAAAGACGTCGACGCGATCTACGATGCTGGCGAAGGCGGCGGCGGGATGAGCGGGCTCACGATCGCAGAGTACTTCGGCCTCAAACCGAACGTCATCGACACCACCGCGGTCGGCGGCAGTTCATACGAGTTTCACGCGGCGCACGCGAAGCGCGACATCGCCGCAGGCAAGGCGCGCGTTGCGCTGCTGACGTATGGATCCAACGCGCTCAGCCAGGCGATGGCGATCGGTACCGGCGGGCGCGGCGGTTTCGGCACACATCCGGCCGAGAACATGGATTCGTTCGCCGGCATGACGCTGGTGTCGAACTACGCGATGGTCGCGCGCCGCCACATGCATCAATACGGCACCACCAGCGAGCAGCTCGCCGAAATCGGCATCGCGACGCGCCTGCACGCGATGCGCAATCCGGAAGCCGTCGCCGCAATGACGGCGCTCGGATTTCTCGACATCCGCGAGACCACCATCGACGACGTCATCAACTCACCGCTCATCGCCGATCCGCTGCATCGACTCGACTGCTGCATGATCTCGGACGGCGGCGGTGCAGTGGTCATCGCCGCGGCAGACGTCGCGCGCGACTGCAAGAAAGTGCCGGTGTGGATTCTCGGCAGCGGCGAAGCGACGAAGTATCCGGAGAACGGCGGCGACATCACCGTGAGCGCCGCGCGCCAGTCGGGTCCGCCGGCGTTCGGCGAGGCCGGCGTGAAGCCCGGTGAAATCGACATCGCGATGATCTACGACTCGTTCAGCATCACCGTACTGACGCTGCTCGAAGACCTCGGGTTCTGCAAGAAAGGCGAGGGCGGTGCGTACGTCAGCGGCGGACGCCTGCGTTTCGACCGGCCGAACGACGGTCCCGCGCTCAACACCGACGGCGGCGGACTGTCGTCGAACCATCCGGGCATGCGCGGCATCTTCCTGCTGATCGAAGCGACGCGACAGCTGCGCGGCGAATCGACATCGCAGGTAAAGGACGCGCGCCTCGCGGTGGCGCACGGCAATGGCGGCATGTTGGGCAGCCGGCACAGCGGCGGCACCGTGATTCTGGGGAGAGACTGAAAATGGCTGACTTCAAACGACCCCTACCGAATCTGAAGGAACACGATACCCGCGAGTTCTGGCAGGCGACGAAGGACGGCAAGCTGACTTATCAGAAATGCGTCGATTGCGGCACGGTGGTGTTCTATCCGCGCCACCACTGCACCGCGTGTCTCGGCAGCAATCTGTCGTGGCACACCGCGTCGGGGCGCGGGACGGTGTACAGCTTCAGCGTGGTGCGCAAAGCGGAGCATCCCTTCTTTCGTGGACAGGTTCCCTATGCGGTGGCATGGATCGACCTCGATGAGGGTCCGCGCCTGCTGTCGAACGTCATCGGCGTGGACGATCCTGCCAACGACATCACGGTGGGGCAACGCGTGATGGTGGAGTGGGAAATTCACGACGAACTCGCATTGCCGTTGTTCAGGCCGGCGTGACGCTGAGCTGACGTCTCCACCTTTCGTCGGCGCGCGTCCGGCGCACCGAACCTCAGCCGCTCAACCGCTCAATCGAAGTCGCACTGCGGACAACCGCCGCTCGACCGACTATCGAAGTCGAACTAGCTCGTTGGGAGATTCGCAGTAGCGGTGCCGAACACGCGCGTTTCGTTCGCTGCGTTCGTGACGGTGAGGTCGATCACCACGCTGCCGGCTTCTTCGTCGATGTCGGTGACGACGCCGCTGATCTGATACACCTCGTCGACGACCACCGGCGCGCGAAACACGGTGTCGACGTTCGTCACCTGAGCATCCGGCGCCCAGCGGTGAATCATCGCGGAAAGAAATCCCTGGCTCATGATGCCCGGCACGAGTGCGCCAGGCAGTCCTTCCTTGCGCGCTGCTTCGTGATCGGTGAAGCGAGGTCGATCCCAGCCGGCCGCGCGCGCGAAACGCCGCACGTTCTCGAGGGTGGTATCGGGCGCGAACACCGGCAGTTGCGCGCCGAACTCGACGTCGGTGATGGTCTTGATGGTCTTGATGGTCATGCGTCGGGCCGCTCCCTGATCACCATGCTAGTGTCGGCCGACGACAGATGCGCGCCGGCCTCGTCGTACAGCTCCATCCGCAGCACGATGAACACCATGCGGCCGGACCTCCCGGACTTGGTGTAGATGTCGTGGATGTGGCTCTTGCCGATGAGCTTCGTGTCGGGCCGGATCGGCAATCGCGGTGTCACTGCTTTTCCGGCGTCCATTCCGAGACCCGGCAGGTTCGGGAAGCCGTCGGGCAAACGGCGGCCGGCG
The DNA here is from genome assembly GCA_035494855.1 of Pseudomonadales bacterium. Taxonomy (GTDB): domain Bacteria; phylum Pseudomonadota; class Gammaproteobacteria; order Pseudomonadales; family Azotimanducaceae; genus DATJGR01. Next base: position 21,839 of record DATJGR010000184.1, read on the forward strand.
TTGAAACTGGACGGAAACGTTGGCGGCGCCTGGAAGTCGGGATGCTTCGGATCGGTGTAACGCGGCGCGAGTTCGCCGCACGTCTTCGCATAGTCGGCGAGCTTTTCCGCGCTGATCGTGAACGTCTGTTCGTCGAAGTCGACGTTCAGGAAACGCGTCTTCAGGTCTTCGATGTCGAGGGTCATGCTTCTGCTTCGGACGTTTTGAACGAAACCGCGGTGAAGTCGCCGGCGCGCAACGCCTCCACGAGTTCGACGACGCTGTTGACCGGCGCCGGAAAACGCGTCGCGCAACGGCCGATGTGGCTGACGATGTGCGCGTCGCTGCCGCCGATGCCGAGATAGTTGTGTGCGCGCGCCATCGCTTCGGCGATGGCGTCTTCGCCTTCGCGGCTGCCGCCGTTGCGTGTTTCGACGATCCGCACGCCGGCCGGTACGCCGAGCGCTTCGAGATGCGCAGCCATTCCGACACGTTTGCGTCCGGGATGACACGGCACCGGAATCGCGCCGTGCTTCGCGCAGGCATCGATGACGCCGGCGAGCGACAGATGGATGTCGCCGAAGTCGAACGCCGCGCGCAGCGCGTCGTTGACGCCGAACACCAGCACGTGGCCGTAGTCCGTTTCGACCTCGCTCGCTTTCAGAATCGTCAGATCGAATTCCTCGGCGAGCGCCGTGTAGTCGGACTCCGCGTCGTATTGTCGATGTTCGGTCAACACGAAACCGTCGATCGGAATGTCGCGCGAGCGAATCCACTGGCAGTAGTTACGCACCTTCGCGCGACCGTCGTCGGATTTGATCGAGTGGGTATGCAGATCGAGGATCATGCGGCATGGTAACGGCACAGTTCCTATTGCGCGAGAGGCTTGCCGAACGGCCCGCCAAAGGCGGAACGCCGGGTTGCGCGAGAGGGGTGCGTCGTTCAGGCTGCGCAGCTTTGTAAGAGTTCGAGACCGTAGGTGGCGAAGGTCACATTCGTGCATCCCGATGGCAGCCGCGAGACGCACTTGGCCGTTGCCGGCGAAACGGTGATGGATTGCGCACTCGATCATGGCGTGGTCGGCATTCGGGCGCAGTGCGGCGGCGCGTGTACCTGCGTGACGTGTCATTGCTACGTCGAATCGCCTTGGGCGGAGCGGCTCGTGCAGCCGCGCGCCGATGAGCTCGAAATGCTCGAATATGCATGGGCGCGCGAATCGAACAGCCGTCTGGCCTGTCAGGTGGTACTCGATGAAACGTACACGGGCATCGTGATCCGAATTCCGCGCCGGCAGGCGTGATCGACGAAGCAGCACCCATGCGCGCATGTGATGAAATCAGACTCGACGTCGGCGGCAGGATGATCGCGGGCAAACGCTTTCGCGGCGGCCGCATTCCGACCATCGCGTTGCACGGCTGGCTCGACAACGCGAACTCGTTCGATGCGTTCGCGCAGGCGCTGCCCGAGCTCGATCTGTTCGCGATGGACTTCGCCGGGCATGGCCTATCGGATCCGCGCGCGCCCGACGTCGGCTATTGGGGATGGCTCGACGCGCAGGATGTCATCGCGGTGGCCGATCGCCTCGGTTGGCGTCGATTCGTGATCGTCGCGCACTCGATGGGCGCGGAATACAGCACGCAACTCGTCGGCATCTATCCGGAACGCGTCGCGGCACAGATCTGCATCGACGGTTATGTGGAGGCGACGACCATCGACACGGTGCTCGACGGCGTTCGCGAAAATCTCGACGCGTGTTTGAGCAACACCGACGGCACGCTGCGCGGCTATCCCTCGCTCGACGCGATGGCGGAGCGCCTCGAGCAGGCAAAAGGCATCGAGTTCGCGGCCGCGCGAGCGCTGGTTGAACGCGGTCACCGAAAGGTCGATTCAGGCTACGTCTGGTCCACCGAACCGCGCATCCGGCGCACCCACACGCAGCGCCAGCCTGACGACATCGTGTTGGCGCTGGCAAAGCGCACCACCGCTCCTACGCTGATGATCGTTGCGCGCGACGGCGAGGAGTGGTTCAAGCACTCGCTCGACCTCGTAAGAGCCGTGTTGCCGGTATTCGAAGAGGTGGTTCTGGATGGGCCTCACCACCTGCATATGTCGTCGGCGTTGCCGGAGATTGTCGCCGAGGTCAGACGCTTTCTGGCCGCGCACGGAGACGATTGAACACCGTCGGCGCGACGTCCATCCGCACCCGATTGTCGGACGCAGGCGGGTATCGCTGTCGAGGCGCTGACGACCGTTATACTCGCGCTCGAACGCCGGCGCAGAACGCCGCAGAAGCCGTGATCCCTTGTAGGAACTGGCCGACAACCCGACGCGCGATGCGACGGTAGTCGTGAAATCGACCGAATGACTGAATGCACAGCGACTGTGCGTCGATGAAGTACGGATGAGCGTGACCAACGCGCAGAACGACCGGGACGCCATCGCGCCCTCGACGGCGGCGCCGGTGTCAGGCTGTGCCGGAATGCCGGACTCGGGAGTGCCAAGCACCGACGATCCCGAGATCAAGTCTGCAGGCCCGACGCGATGGTCCCTCGTCAGTCACGACGGTCGCGCGACGATGCGGCTGTCGATGCGCTTCGTGATTGGCAGCGGTTCATGCTGCGATCTGTGCTTGTCGGACCACGGAATCACCACGCATCACGCGATGCTGACCGTCGAGGACGGCCTCGCGTACGTCACGCCGATGTCCGACGCTCCGACCTTGCTCGACGGCGAGCCGATCACCGGGCGATGCTCCCTACGCCACGACGCCGCACTGACCTTCGGCGGTGCCATGTTCCGAGTGCAGCAGGAAGGCCCCATCGAAGGGTGGCAAGCCGACGAATCGGAGTGGAAAAAGGCGACGGCGTGGAAGGCCGATGAAACCGACTGGGAAGCGGATGTAACCGAATCGGAGGTATCGGAGGTATCGGAGGTATCGGAGATAGATGCAACCTTATCGGAAACAGATGTGACCGCGTCGCGCGCCGACGCGACCCCATCGGAAATCGATGCGACCGCATTCGAAGCCGATGCAGCGCTGCCACCGAAGGAGACCGAACGCAGCGCACCGGCTGCGCCAACGGCCGGAGCCCGTCGCGCCGCCGCGCCGCACGTTGACCCGGGTGTCGCGCGCCACGCGCGTTCCCATCCGCATGCGCCGCCACGGCGCCGGCGAACCGGTTGGATCGGTTGGGTGTTGGCGGTAGCGGCGATCGCGGCTGCAGTCCGGTATGCGCCGACCGACGTTTTCGAGTGGATGGGTTGGAATCGGGACGCGGCCCCCGCAAAGGTCGATTCGGTGACGTCATCGGCAACACCGCCGACCGTGACGGCTGCCTCAAAGAGGTCGTCCACAACTCAGCCGGTGACGTTGGACGAGCCGGGACCAGCGTCGATACGTGTGGAGCCGGCATCACCGCCGCCGGCGGCCAACGTGCAGCATTCGCCTGCGAATGCGCCGACCAGCAATTCCGTCGCCACGCTGCTTTCCGAGGCGGCCGCGCTGGAAGCCAAAGGGCAATGGGTGACGCCTGGGCAGAATGCGGCGCAACGTTACGCGCAGGTGCTGGAGACGCAGCCGGACTCGGAAGTTGCGCGCGCTCGACTGGACCATATCGTGGGTGGCGTCGCGAGCGACGCGAGCGACATGATCCTGAGGCAACGTTTCGAGGGTGCGCGTCGTTTGCTCGAGCAGCTCTCCGCTGCAATTCCGGAAGATCAACGAGCGCTGGTCGGCAAGGAACCGCGACGCCAGTGGCGCGTGGTGCAGCTGCTGCTCGGCGCCGATGCGCTGATGCAGCAGTACCGGCTGGTGGGACCGGACGACCCGAACGCGGTGGGGCTCCTGCGTGAAGCCTTGCAGATCGATCCTAACAACGCGATCGCCGACGAGATGCTGTCGAAGGCGTACGGGTTGCAGGCCGAGCGCGAGAGACAATAGTTCCAGCGGGTGCGACTTTTTCGGCCGTTCGTGCATCTATTAGGGTGTTCACGAAGGCATCCATGTCGCACTTCACGCGCATCCACATCGAGAAGCAGCTGATCGAGGCGTTACAGCAGGGTGACCGCGGCGCTGCGGCTGCGATCTACCGGGCGTTGTCCGGCGTCGTCTATACGCTGGCGCTTCGGCTGCTCGCCGATACGCAACTGGCGAAGGAAGCGACGCAGGACACGTTCGTCGACGTGATCGAACGGTCGCACGATCTCAAGGTGCCGGAAGCATTCGTAGGTTGGGTGCGCAGCGTTGCGATCAACCATTGCCTGATGCGGTTGCGCTCGCCGTGGCATCGGCTGCGGATAGCGAGCACCCAGACGGATCGCACCGATCAGATGTCGGACGCGTTGCGTCTCGACGGATTCGGCGACATCGAACGCGCACTACGGCAACTGCCGGCGCGAACGCGATTCGTGGTGTGGATGCACGAAGTCGAAGGCTACACCCATTCCGAAATCGCGCAGCTCACTGGGCGCACCGAAAGTTATTCGAAAAGCCAACTCGCGCGCGGCCATGCGCGGCTGTTGGCGTGGCGAACGGAGAATACAGATGACGACACGACAGCCCGCGCCGAACCCGCAAACGTTGCGGGATGCGTTACGGGAACTACCGGAAGCGGCACCGCCGGATGACGTGTGGGAAGCGATCGAGCGCCGTACCGGCGCGCGGTCGCATCGCCGCAAGAGCGCGTGGTCGGTAGCCGCCGCGGCCGCCGCGTTGCTCGCCGTTTCCACCGCAGTCTGGATCGTCGCTCACGCGCCGACCGCGCCGCCCGGCGCCAATCTCGCCTCGCTGATGGCGCAGTCGCAGCAGCTCGAGCGGCGCGTGGCACGGCATGGCGCGCCGGAAGACGCAGCGTGGAGCGCGAGCCGCCGCGCGCTCGTCTATCGCATCGCGGACCTCGACCGCGAACTGGCGCCGCTCAGCATCGATCCGGCGCGCGACCCGGTCCGGGCGGAGCAGCTATGGCGGCAACGCGTGGGTCTGATGCAGTCGCTGGCGGAACTCGATCGAGCGGGCGCTCCGCCCCGCACGCTTGCGCTGTGACGAACGAACATACGCAACTTGAAGAGGGAAGTGATGATGGAAGATCGGATGAAGAACGGATTGTTGCTGGCGCTGTGGGCTGTGGCGTCGCTCGCGTTCGGCGCCGACCAGCCGGACGACCTGCAACAGCGCATCGACGCGGCGCGCGCGAAGCTCGACGCCGCGGCGCGCGAACTCGCCGAGCTGCACAGGCAGGACACCGATACGTTCGAGATCGCATTGCCCGACATCGAGAGTCGGGTTTCGTTCGGCGTATTGCTGGCGCCGGGTAGTAAAGACGGCGTCGCGATCGCGGGTGTGACGCCCGGCGGACCCGCCGAGGAGGCGGGCATCGAAGGCGGCGACGTCATCGTCACGATCAACGGTTCGAGCGTGCGTGACGGCGCGGGCAAGCCGCCACTCGCGCGCGTATTCGAGGTGTTGAAGGACGTGAACCCCGGCGACATGGTGCGCGTCGAGTATCTGCGCCAGGGCGAGATCCAGACGGCGGATGTCACCGCCGCCGATCCGTTGCCGCCACCGACGATGAACGTGGCCTACTCGACCATGGCGTTCTCGGCGGAGGGTGGTGGACCGCCGGCATTTGCCGGTCGCGCCATGATCGGCGGCTTCGACTTGTTCGACCTGAACGAAGACCTCGGCCATTACTTCGGCGCGTCGAGCGGCGTGCTGGTGCTGAGCGTGCCGCCCCGGAAGGACGGTGCGAAAGAGGGTCTGTTGCCTGGCGACGTGGTCCGCTCGATCGACGGACATCCGGTCGCATCGACGGCAGATTGCATGAACCTGATGAGCGGCGCGCGGAACGCGGAGATGTCTGTCGAGGTGCTGCGCGACGGCGCACCAGTGGCCGTGCAGACGCGCGGTGCACCGGCGGCGCCTGCATTGTTCGGGGTACCGGCGATGGGTCAGGTACGCGCCGTTGGAGTAATGAAAGGCGCGACGCCGCCTGCGGGCATCACGACCGGAACCACCGGAACCGTGATCGTCGGCGGCTCCGCCAAACGCATGGAGGGGAGCGTCGAGGGGGGGAACTAGGCGCGCAGGATCTTCCGTTCGATCAGCGCATCGATTTCCGCGTCCGTCAGCCCCAACGACCTAACAACGTCGCGGGAATCGGCGCCGATCTTCGGGGCCGGAGATCGCGGCTTCACGTCGGCCGTCTGGAAGCGCATCGGTGCATTCACGGTGCGATAAGCGCCGAGTTCCGGGTGTTCAATCACGGGGAACAGTCCGATTGCGGCGGCGTGCGGGTCAATCGCCACTTCGTGCAACGCGAGCACCGGTCCCCAGATCAGACCGTTCGCGTCGAATAACGCGCCCCATTCGTCGCGGCTTTTCAAGGCCAGTGCCTGATCCACACCGTCAACGAGTTCCGCCATGTGCTGATAGCGGCCGCGTGCGTCTTTGAAACGTTCGTCGGCGAGCCATTCCTCGCGGCCGATCGCTTTGCAGAGGCGCGGCCACGCCGATTCTTCCGGCATGTTGAGCACCACCCACTTGCCGTCCCCGCATGGATAGCGGTTCGCGGTCGGCGTCAGCATCTGATGGCGCGCGCGACGCCGAACCGGCGAGCGGTCG
>DATJGR010000185.1:0-28525 GCA_035494855.1 Pseudomonadales bacterium
GTGTGATAGTTGAGGATGTCGCCCATGATCTGCGCGACGTTCGCGCGCCCCGCCTCACCCGCGGCTTTGCCGAGAATGCCGACCAGCTCCGGCGACAGCGCTTCGTGTACGAGCAGGTCGACGTTCCGCGCGAACAGTTCGAGATTCGCCGACTTCGACGTATCGCCGGAGATCGCCACCGTACGGCCGCCGTATTCGAACCTGTAGCCGACCGCCGGCGTAACGGGATCGTGGTGCACGCTGAACGCGGTGACGGTGAGGCCATCGGCCGACCACACAACCGGCGCCGCGCCAGGCACCGGTGGATCGAACGGCTTCGCCACACTGCCGCGCCCCTGCGGCGGCGTCACTCTCGGACCGTGATGCGCCGTGCGATAGCCGGCGTCGAGCGTGTATGCGATGTTGAATCCTTCGACCACCTGCTCGACACCGGTCGGGCCGATCACCGGCAGCGGCTCGGTGTGCGCGCCGCCCGCCCAACGCAGTTCGGCCACTTCTCCGAGCCCGTCGATGTGGTCGGAGTGGAAGTGCGTGAGGAACAACGCCTCGACGCGACCCGGCGCGAAACCGAGCCGCGTCATGCTGCGGCCGGCACTCGCTCCAGCGTCCACTTCATAAACGTGCTTGCCGGCCACGACCACCACGCACGGCCCCGATCGCTTCGGGTCCGGCAGCGGGCTACCAGCACCGCATAGCGCCACTGTCAGGCCGTCAGGAAGTTCTGCTACCGCGTCGGCGCTCACTGCGCGAGCCGCGGCTGCCGTCATCAGCTTCACCGCGATCGCGCCGCGCAGCTCGTACACCAACCCGGCCACGATCAGTGCGATGCCCAGTGCGATCGGCCAGTATCGCTTCACCTACAACAGCTCCAATATCGAATCGGTCTGCTGCCACAAGAACGGCGCTTCATCCACGGGCGTGCGACCGCAGCGCACGAGCACGATGTCCTGCTCCGGCACCACCTGAATGCGCTGCCCGTCATAGCCGCCGGCATGGAACCGCGATTTGCCCGGCGTCAGCCACCAATGCGCACCGTAAGCCTCGACGTCGGTCGCGTGGCTCTGCCTGCGAGCGTAGTCCACCCAGCCCTCCGGCAGGATCCGGCGTCCGTCCCACACGCCGTCGCGCAGATACAGATAACCGAAGCGCGCAAAATCCTGCGGCGTCGCCAACAGATATGACGAGCCGACGAAGGTACCGGAGTGGTCGAACTTCGGCAGCGGCGTGCGCATGCCGATCGGCTCGAACAGTTCGTCGCGCATGAACGCGAGCATCTCGGTGGGACCGCCGACGATGTCGCGCAGCATCCTGCAGACGATGTTGGTGGTGCCGCTGGAATAGTAGAAGAACGAACCGGGCGCGTGCTGGAGCGGCATGGCTGCGGCGAACGCACCCATGTCGAAGCGACCCTCGAAGTTCAACATCGGAATCACGTCGGATACGACGCCGTCGACGTAGTCTTCGGCGAACCGCAGGCCGCTGCGCATCTTCAGCAGCTGGTCGAGCGTGATGTCGCGACGCGGATCGCCGGGGCGTTGCCATTCCGGCACAGCCGCCGGCGCATTCACGTCGAGGCGACCTTGCCTCACCAGAATGCCGACCAGCGCCTGGGTGACGCTCTTCGCCATCGACCACGAATACTGCAGGTAGAAATCGTTCGCCCCCGCAGCGTATCGCTCGTAGACGAGTTCGCCGTTCTTCACGATCAGCAGTGCGTACGTCACGCCCTGGGCGGCGGACAACGAGAACAGCGCATCGGCGTGACGCTCGAATGCGGTCGCGTCTCGCGGCCGCGCCTGCACACGCGACCACGCTTCGGTGGGCCACGCGACGCCGCGCGGATGCACGGGCAGGTCGACCAGCGGCGGGATCGTTCGATGGTCAGGCACAGCACGGACGCCCGTCAACGCGCGAGAGCGCGCCGCGGCTCAGGCGCGTTTCTGAACGGTCCTGGGCGCGACCGTTCAGTTCCGGATACGTTGTGTGCATCGGCGACTCTACGATGAAGTTAGACTGTCTCCCCGCATCGATCTTGCCAGTAACCCGCAGTGAATTGAACGGATAAACGAAATGAACGACACCACTGTTCCTCGACCTCTCACGCTGGGCGTCATCCTCTATCCCGGTTTCGAACTGCTCGACGTGTTCGGACCGCTCGAGATGTTCGCGTCTCTGGGCCGCGAACGTCTCGTGCCAGTCATGATCGCCGAACGCGCCGGACCGGTTCCGGCCGGCACCGTATCTGACGGTCCTGTTGGGCCGCGCGTGCTGGCCGACCACGGATTCGACGATGCGCCGGCGCTGGATCTGTTGCTGATCCCCGGCGGCATCGGCACGTTCCCGGAACTCGCCAACGAAAAGCTGATGGCGTTCCTGCGCGAGCGTTCACCGCGCGCGCAGATCACGGCTTCGGTGTGCACGGGCTCCGCGCTGCTCGCCAGGAGCGGCGTGCTCGACGGCCATCGCGCCACTTCCAACAAACAGGTATTCAGCCTGGCCACGGCGCAGAGCAGCGCGGTGGAATGGATCGAAGCGGCGCGCTGGGTCGACGATGGTGCGATCGTCACGTCGTCCGGCGTCTCGGCCGGCATGGACATGGCGCTCGCGATCATCGCGCGGCTGTTCGGCGACGAAGCCGCCGAGGCGATCGCGATTGGCACCGAATACACATGGCACCGCGATGCCACCGTCGATCCGTTCGTCGCATACCTGAACCAGATGGCCGGCATGCTCGCGCCAGCGAAGACGTGACGTCGGACCGAACTTCACGCTATGCACGCAGTCGCGCGCGCCAGCGCGGCTTCAACCATTGAAGTGAAGTCAGGACCAGTACGGCGGCACCCAACGTCACCGCGATGTCGTTCGCATGCAGTGGTCCGAAGCCGAACAATCCGCTCGCGAGCGGCCACAGCAGCGTGAGGCACAGGATGGCCGCTACGGCGAACAGCACCCATGCGAGTGCGCGATTCGGCCTCGCTACCGCGGCCACCAACGACGCGCTGAAGGAACGGTTCACAAAGATCAGACTGACGATCGAGAGGACGAGCGAGAAGAACGCGAGCGCCCGCACTTCCGCCGGCGGCATGCCTCGCGACGATGCGATGACGAAAATCGCGCCGACCAATGCGAACGCGACTAGTCCCTGCAGCACGCTCCAGCCGATCAAGGCGCTCGAAAACAGCGGTTCGTCAGGCGATCGCGGCGGCCGGCGCATGACGTCGTCTTCCTCCGTTTCCGCTTCGAATACCAGCGAACACACCGGATCGATCACCATCTCGAGGAACGCGATGTGGATCGGCCCCAACACGATCGGCAGGCCCGTCAGCAACGGCAACAGTGCGATACCGGCGATCGGCACGTGCACGGCAAAGATGAATCCCATCGCCTTGCGCAGGTTGTCGTAGATGCGCCGGCCGAGGCGCACGGAGATGACGATCGATCCGAAATCGTCGTCGAGCAGCACCATAGACGACGCTTCGCGCGCGACGTCGGTGCCGCGCCCGCCCATCGCGATGCCGATGTGCGCGGCCTTCAACGACGGCGCGTCGTTCACGCCGTCGCCGGTCATCGCGACGATGTCGCCGTTGCTCTTCAACGCCTCGACGATGCGCAACTTCTGTTCCGGCATGATCCGCGCGAACACCGTCGTGCTTCGCACGCGTTGCGCGAGTTCGAAGTCCGAGAGGGAACGCAGTTCTTCGCCGGTCACCACGTCCGTTGCATCGAGACCCGCGCGTCGCGCGATGGCACGCGCCGTCGCCGGATAGTCGCCGGTGATCATCACCACGCGAATGCCGGCCGAACGACATTCGGCAACCGCGGCCGGCACGCTCGCCCGCAACGGATCCGCAAGCCCGATCAGGCCGACGAACTCGAAATCGAAGTGGCGCTGCGATTCCGGTAACGCGCTGCCGGCGTACGTCGCCCGCGCGACACCGAGCACACGCAATCCGTCGTCTGCCATCGCATCGATGGTACCGCGCAGAGTAACGCGGTCACCGTCCGCAAGCCGGCACAGATCCGCCACCACTTCCGGCGCGCCCTTCGTCGCAACGACGAGTGCCCCGCCCGCTGCGGTACGCCATGCATTCGACATCGCGAGCAGTTCGGGCCTGAGTCCGTATGCCTGCACGAGCGCCCAGTCGTCGCTGCCGCTCTTCGAGGAAAGATCTCCGGCCAGTTCGGCAATGGCTCTCTCCATTGGATCGACCCGTGGCGGTGCCGCGCTCGCGAGAACGCCGACGTGGAGCAGGTCGTGGAACGCTTCCGGTACTGCAGCGGTCTCGCCCGTCCCCAGCGTCGCGCCGCCGGGCAAACGCAACTCCACGACCGACATCCGGTTCTGAGTGAGCGTGCCGGTCTTGTCGGTGCACAGTACCGTCGCGGAACCGAGGGTTTCGATCGCGGCGGCACGGCGGGTCAGCACCCGCGCGCGGGAAATGCGCCATGCACCCATCGCCATGAACACCGTCAATACCACCGGGAATTCCTCCGGCAGCATCGACATCCCGAGCGCGATGCCCGCCAGCAGCGCGTCGAGCCAACCGCCCCGCAAGATGCCGTACAACAGTACCGCTAAGGCGCTTATGACACCGCCGACGATCGCGAAAACGCCTACGAGTCTTCGCGTTTGCGCCTGCAAGCGCGGCGGCTCCGCTTCGAGCGAACGCAGCGACACTCCGATCTTGCCGATCTCGCTCCGCACTCCGGTGGAGGTGACTTCGCTGAGCGCCAATCCGCGCACCACGAGCGAACCGGAGAACACGTACGGAAGGTCATCCCCACCTGGCCGAGGCGGCGCGGCAATGGCGCCGAGCGCCGGCGTTTTTCGCACCGGCACCGACTCGCCCGTCAGCAGCGACTCGTCGGTCTGCAGATCGTGGCTCCGCAGCAGCACGGCGTCGGCAGGTACACGGTCGCCTTCGGAAAGCACGACGACGTCACCGCGCACCACGTCGCGCCCGGCAATCCGGCGGCGCTCTCCGTCGCGAATGACGAGCGCGCGGGGACTGGTCAGATCGCGCAGCGCTTCCAGAACTCGCTCGGTCCGCGTTTCCTGAACGACGGTGATCACGACGGACAACGACGCGAAGGCGAGCAGGATGAGCGCTTCCTTCAAATCGCCCAACGCGAGATAGACGAGGCCACCACCAACCAGCAGCGCGAGCATCGGTTCGCGCATCACTTCGGCGACGATGCGGAACGGCGTGCGCCGATCAGGTTGCGGCAGTTCGTTGAAACCTTCGAGGCGCAGGCGCGCCTGTGCCTCCGTTTCGGTCAGTCCCCGGACGTCGTGGTCCGAGTCGTTCACTGCGCGGTCGATGCAGGCGTCACGATCGGAAACCCCGGCGTCGCCGGTTGCACGAGCTTGAGCAGCGAAACGAGCGCCAGCCTGTCGCCGTCGATGTCGAGCGCGTCCGAAAACACGAGGTCTTTCACCGACGCCTGCTTCGACAGGAAACTCAGCCAGAACGCTTTCGTCAGCCGCACCGTCACGTCCGCGTTCTTTGCAGGCTGCATTTCCTTGTGGTGCAGCACCGAGTTGTCGAGTTCCAGAACGAACGAGCGCTGCAGATCGGTGAACGTCACGTTCACCATGATGTGCTTTCCGTCGGCGGCCGCCCCGTCGATCTGAGTGGCCATCGCCGCGAGTATGGATTCGATCGGCACACTGGCGAGCAGGCCGCCGAGACCGGGACTCGCCGAATCGACGCCGTGCCGTAGTTCCTGCGCTCCGGTGAGATAAAAGTCGCGCCACGGTCCCGACTCGGCGCGATAACCCAGCTGGTCGTAGGTGCGCGCCAACAATTCCTTCGCGGCGCTGTCCTGCGGTTCTGCGAACACGAGGTTGTCGAGCAGCGTTGCGGCCCATCGATAGTCGCCGGTGTCGTACGCTGCCTGCGCGACAGCCAACACTTTCGCAGGGCCGCCGATGGCGTCCACGTAGCGTTTGCCGAGTTCGGGCGGCGGCAACGGATCGAGATTCGCCGGATTACCGTCGAACCAGCCGAAGTAGAACTGATACACCGCTTTGGCGTTGTGCTTCAGGGTGCCGTAGTAGCCGCGATCGGCGAACGTGTTTTCGAGGCTCGCAGGCAACCGGATCGTCTCGGCAATTTGCCGCGGGGTCAGCCCGGCGGATGCGAGATGCAACGTCTGGTCGTGTATGAACGCATACATGTCGCGCTGCTTCTTCAGATAGTCGAGCACCTGCGCGTTGCCCCACACCGGCCAGTGATGGCTGTTGAAGACCACCTCGGTATCGCCCCCGAACAGGTCGATCGCTTCGTCGATGTAGCCGCTCCACTTCGATGCGTCGCGCACCTTCGCGCCGCGCAGCGTGTACAGGTTGTGCAGGGTGTGCGAAACGATCTCGGCGCCGCAGAACGCTTTCAGACGCGGCAGGAAGAACGTCAGTTCGGCCGGCGCTTCCGAATCCGGCACGTACTGGAACACAAAGCGCACGCCGTCGACGTCGAGTTCCTGTCCGGTGTGGTCGATCGACACGGTCGGCGCGACGATCGACAGACCGCCGACCGCCGGGGCTTTACCGAGCCCGGTGTCGACATGCCCGCGCGCGTCCCGCGACAGGTTGTTGCCGTACATGTACTGCGCGCGCCGCCCCATCACCGCGCCGGCCAGCACGTTTTCGCTGAGCGCCTCTTTCATGAAACCGCTCGGTGCGATGACGAGCGTCTTGCCGCTGCGCACCGCTTCCGCGTCGACCACCGCCGCGATGCCCCCGAAGTGATCGACGTGACTGTGCGTGAACACCACCGCGAGAATCGGCCGCTCACCGAGCGAACGATTGACGAGCGCGAGCGCCGCGGCGGCGGTCTCGGTGGACGTCAGCGGATCGACGAGGATGCGCCCGTTCGGCGACTCGATGACGCTCATGTTCGAGATGTCGTAGCCGCGCACCTGATAGATATCGTCAGTCACCTTGAACAGGCCGTATATGCCGTTCAACTTAGCCTGTCGCCACAACGACGGGTTCACGCTGAACGGCGCATCGCCGTCGACGAACGCGTAGGCCGGCGCGTTCCATACCACGCGGCCGTCCCGGGTCTCGACCACGAGCGGATCGTCTTTTGCAACAAATCCTTTGCTGGCGGCGTCGAAGTCCGCCTGATCGGCCAGCGACAGCGCGCCGCCGACCGCGGCGTTCGCTTCGGACGTGAACCGTGTCGCCTCGACGTGGCCGTTAGCGTCGGCCGAGTCACCAGGTCGGCTCGGCGTGCCAGGTTCGCCGGAACGTGGGCTGCACGCGACCGCGGCCAGCATCGCGAGCAGATACGCAAAACGGATGGCGCCTTTCATTTCGAAACACCGTGTGATTCGCGCAAGCCGTTCTGCTTCAGCCGCCACAGCAGCACGTCGAGCCGGTCCTGTCCGAAGAACGGCTCGCCGCGGAACGCCATCGTCGGTACGCCCCAATGCCCCGCCGCTTCGTGCGCGACCTGATTCGCCGCGATGTTCGCTTCCATTCGATCGACGTCGGAGACGGTTAGCGCATCCATTCTGGCCAGATCGAGTCCGGCGCGACGCGCCGCATCGGTGAGATGGTTACCTTGATGCCAGTTGTCGGTGCCGCCCCAGATCACGCGCGACACTTCGTCCGCGAACTGAATACCGCGTCCGAGATCGGCCGCCAGCGCGCCGAGCCGCGTCAGCCGATGAATGTGCGGTTGCGTTGCACCGGTCACGCGTCGACCGTCGCGGAACTCCTGAACGACCGGATCGGGCTGCGGCCACCGGAACGGCAGCTCGAGCATCTGCGCCACGCGATGCACGTCGGTCATGAAGTACGGAAACCACAGCGGATGCACGCGATCGAAGAACTCCGGGGTGCGGATGGCCAGCGGATACACCGGTCGGAACACCACCTCCAGGTCGTACTTCTTCGACCACTCGACCAGGCGTGGCGTCGCGAGATACGACCACGGACTGCGGAACGACCAGAACACATCGATCGAAAGGCGCTCGGACACGCTCGAATCCCCCATGAAACAGACAATCGGAGCCACACCGCGCGCGGTGCTTGACTCTCCCCCAACGGCAGACCTGAAGGTTGCTCTACCTCAACCGCAAAAGGAAACCGCCATGGCTACCATCCGGAAAGAAATCCGCACCCGCGCCTGTCCCGACGCCGCTTGGGACGCGATGCGCGATATCGGCGCGCTGCACGAACGGCTAGTGGTCGGGTTCGTGGTCGACACGAAGCTCGACGGCAACGCGCGCATCGTCAGATTCGCAAACGGAATGGAGGTGCGCGAAGTCATCGTCGGCATCGACGAGCAGGCGCGCCGACTCGCATACAGCGTGGTGGGCGGATCATTCACGCATCACAACGCATCGGCCGAGATCGTGCCGGACGGCGACGGCAGCCGCGTGATCTGGACCGCCGATCTGTTGCCGGACGAAATCGCAGGTAACATCGACGCGATGATGGAACAGGGTGCGCAAGCGATGAAACGCACGCTCGACCGCACGGCCGCATGAGTAAGGGGACGCTGCCGATCGGCATGTTCTCGCGCGCGAGTTCGATCTCGATCAAGTCGCTGCGCGCGTATCACGAAGCGGGCATCCTGGTGCCCGCACGCGTGGACCCGGACACCGGCTATCGCATCTACGCGGCCGACCAACTCGCTGACGCCGCCATTGTGGCGCGGCTGCGCGCGCTGGACGTGCCGCTGGCGCAGGTGCGGGAGATCCTGCACGCGCGCGATCCGGAGCTGACGCGGCGGATCCTCGAAACGCACGAAACGCACATGCGGCGGCGGCTGGCCGATACGCAGCGCATCATCGAGGAGCTGCAGAGCGGAGTGGCACCGGTTACGCACACACCGGTGCACGTGCGCGCAGAGCCTGCGCGCGACACCGTCAGGCTGATCGGGCACGTCACTCCCGACACGTTCGAAGCGTGGCTGACGAGCGCATTCGCGCGCCTATCGGCGCACCTAGACGAACTCGGCGTGCGCGCCGCCGGTCCTCCCGGAACTTTGTGGGAACCCGAGATCCTGCTCGACGAACCCGAGCGCGTGGAAGCGTTCATCCCGGTCGGCGAGCCGATCGCGAATGCGCGCCGCGATCCGGAAATCGCCGTCGGCGAGATTCCCGCCGCAAGCGTCGCGGTGCTCGTTCACACCGGCGAATACTCCGCGATGCCCGACACGTATCGCACGCTCGGCGCATGGGTAGCGCGCAACTCGGAGTACGCCGGCGGACGCATTCGCGAATGGTGCGTGGTCGGACCGGGCCGGGTTGCACCGGCGGCGTACCGCACCGAAATCGCGTGGCCGATACGTGCATGATGCGGTAATGCGATGCCCGGAGATTCGATGATGGAGAGCGGATTCGAAGAGGTGCTGCAGTTCTGGTTTCCACCAAACCTCGATTCCGGTGACTCCGCGACGCTGGCGCGCCGATTCGAGTGGTGGTTTCGCGGCGGCGCGAACGCTGCCATTGCAGAACGTTACGCCGAGGTATTGAACCGTGCCGAACGCGGTGAGCTCGACGCATGGTCCGCGGATCCGCGTTCGCGGCTCGCATTGATCCTGGTCCTCGATCAGTTCCCGCGTTCGCTGTATCCGAATTCGGCAAAGGCATACGCGCAGGATCCGAGAGCGCTCGCGCTCGCACTGGAAGGGATTCGCATCGGTCACTATGCCGCGCTCGAGCGTCCGTGGGAGAAAACGTTCTTCTTTCTTCCGCTCGGCCACTCGGAGTCGCTAGTGCATCTCGAGACCGCGGTCGCGATGGCAGAGGCCATCGTACGCGACGTTCCTGCCGCGCTGCGCCCACTGTTCGAACACTCGGTCTCGCAAGCGCGCGGACACCGCGACGTGGTCGCGAGGTTCGGGCGCCAACCCCATCGCAATGCAATTCTCGGTCGCGCATCGACGGACGACGAACTCGCCTATCTCGCGAAGGGAGAACTGGTGCACCAGCGCTCGCTGCCGGCGGAGCTGCTTGCGCAGAAGCGCACCGACCCGCCTTGACACCACCCTCGGCGCCTTCACACCATGCACGCCCACCCTTCAGGCGCGCTGCGCAGAGGCATACGGAATGTCCGACGCGATCACCCCGTTCAAAATCGCCATCGACGACGCGCAGCTCGTCGACCTGAAACGACGGCTCTCCGCGACGCGCTGGCCCGACAAGGAAACGCCGAACGACTGGTCGCAGGGCATTCCGCTCGCCTACGTGAAGGAGCTGTGCAACTACTGGGAGAAGGATTACGACTGGCGCGCGCGCGAAAGGCTGCTGAACCGCTTTCCGCAGTTCCGCACCACCATCGACGGCGTCGGCATCCACTTCATTCACGTGCGCTCACCGCACGCCGATGCGCTGCCGCTGGTGATGACGCACGGCTGGCCCGGTTCGATCGTCGAGTTCCAGAAGGTGATCGAGCCGCTCACCGATCCGACGCAGCACGGCGGCAAAGCGTCGGACGCGTTCCACGTCGTATGTCCTTCGCTGCCCGGTTATGGATTCTCGGACAAGCCGACGACGACCGGCTGGAACGTCGAGAAGATCGGCCGTGCGTGGAGCGTGCTGATGCCCCGACTCGGCTACAAGAAATACGTGGCGCAGGGCGGCGACTGGGGCGCCATCGTGACGACCGCGATCGGTCTCAACGACACGGCGAACTGCCTCGGCATCCATCTGAACATGCCGATCGTCACGCCCGATCCCGCGACGATGAACGACCTAACGGAGCGCGAAAAATCCGCGCTCGCCGGCATGCAGCACTACGCCGATTGGGACTCCGGCTACTCCAAGCAGCAGAGCACACGGCCGCAGACGCTCGGCTATGGGCTCGCCGATTCGCCGAGCGGCCAAGCGGCGTGGATCGTCGAGAAGTTCTGGTCGTGGATGGACTGCGACGGTCATCCGGAGAACATCGCAACGCGCGACGAGCTGCTCGACAACGTGATGCTGTACTGGCTGCCCGACACGGCCGCATCGTCGGCACGCCTTTACTGGGAGAGCTTCAACAAGGTCAGCCGCGATCCGGTGAAGATTCCGACCGGCTGCAGCATCTTCCCGAAAGAGATCTTCCGCTGCTCGCGCCGCTGGGCCGAAAAGCGTTTCGAGAAGCTCGTGCACTGGAACGACCTCGACAAAGGCGGCCACTTCGCCGCGTTCGAACAGCCCGCGACCTTCATCGACGAAGTGCGTACCTGCTTCCGGCACATGCGCTGACGACGGGTCGACCGGTTGAGTCCTGCTGGGCCTGCTGCTGCCGTTCATCACGATCCTGTCGATCGTGATTGCGGTGCGGCACGGACCGTTCAGGAACCGCTGGTGGCGCGTAGGGTTTCGTCTGGGTGGCTAGCGCGCGAAAACGCGACGCTGATTCATCGCGCCCAAACAGAACCGTTGGGGAACTGATAGTCCGCGATGCTCCTATCGTGCATCTGCAGGTTCAATCCCGCGGCGCGCGGCACCCGATAACGTCCTTTCTCGATCCGTATCGGATCGACGAAGTGTTCGTGCAGGTGGGCCGCGTGCTCGGTCATGCGCTCGTCCCACGTCGCGGAAAAGCACAGGTAGTCGATCATCGAGATGTGCTGCGCGATCTCGCACAGCCCCACCCCGCCGGCGTGCGGACACACCGGCCGGTCGTACTTCGTTGCCAGCAGCAGCACCGCCATCGCCTCGCTGAGTCCAGCCAGGCGACAGCCGTCGGCCTGCACCACGTCGATCGCTTCCGCCATCATGAACTGCTTGAACATCAATCGGTTATGGCAATGTTCTCCGGTAGCTATGCGAATGGGTCCGACCGCCTCGATGATCTTGCGATGGCCGAGAATGTCGTCGGGGTGCACCGGCTCTTCGACCCACCACAGGTCGAACTGCGCGAGCGCCGCGATCCACTCGATCGCCTGATCCACTTCCCAGACCTGGTTCGCATCGACCATCAGGCGTCCGTCCGGACCGAGCGCATCGCGGATCAACGCGCAGCGTCGCAGGTCGTCGTCGAGCGAACGACCTACCTTGATCTTGATCGCAGTCCATCCCGCCGCGCGCGCTTCGGCGGTGAGCCGGAGAATCTTGTCGTCGGGATAGCCGAGCCACCCGGCGGACGTCGTGTACGCCGGATAACCTTCGCGCTCGAGATGCGCGCGTCGCTCCGTCTTACCACGTGCCTTGTCCTTCAACAGATCGAGCGCGTCGCCGTGCGTGATCGCATCGGTGATGTGTCGCAGATCCAGCGTCGAGAGCAGGGCCTGCGGTTCGAGATCGGCCACGAGTTGCCACACCGGCTTCCCCTCGTGCTTACCCCACAGGTCCCACACCGCGTTGATGATGGCGGCCGCGCCGAGGTGTATCACGCCTTTCTCCGGTCCGACCCAGCGCAGCTGGCTTTCGCCCAGCAGGCGCCGCGACAGGCCGGCCATATCGGCCGTCAGCTGTTCCAGCGTGGTGCCGATCACCAGCGGCGCGAGCGCATTGATCGCTGCCACGCAGAGCTCGTTGCCGCGACCGATGGTGAACGTCATGCCGTGCCCGCGCAGTCCGTCGACGCTCGTGTGAATCACGGCGTACGCGGCCGAATAGTCCGGATCGGGATTCATCGCGTCGGAGCCGTCGAGCATGCGCGACGTCGGATAGCGCACGTCGATCGCTTCGACGGCCGTGATCTTGATCATCTGAACTCCTGTCGCATTCGGCGAATTCGTGACGACTTGCTTTATGCTAACCGGATTCCGAAGGGGATCACACGATGAGCAACAGACTGAACGGAAAGCGTGCGCTGGTGACGGCAGCAGGTCAGGGAATCGGCCGCGCAACGGCGCTCGCGTTCGCCGCAGAGGGCGCGCGCGTGATCGCGACCGATATCAACGCGAAGACGCTCGGCGAATTGACCGACGCGAACCGGACAATCGAAACGCGATTGCTCGACGTCACCGACAGTGCGGCGATCGAAGCGCTGGCGCGCGACGTCGGGGCCGTCGACGTACTGTTCAACTGCGCCGGATTCGTACACCACGGTACGATTCTCGATTGCGCACCCGATGCGTGGAATTTCTCGCTCAACCTCAACCTGACCTCGATGTACCGCATGATCCGCGCGCTGCTCCCGCGCATGCTCGAAGCCGGCGGCGGCAGCATCGTCAACATGTCGTCGGTTGCATCGAGCATTCGCGGCACACCGAACCGCTTCGTTTACGGCGTGACGAAAGCCGGCGTGATCGGTCTGACCAAATCGGTGGCGGCCGATTACGTGGCGAAAGGCATCCGCTGCAACGCGATCTGTCCCGGCACCGTGGCCACGCCGTCGCTCGAAGATCGCATCAACGCATTCGACGATCCGGTGGCGGCGCGCGCCGACTTCATCCGCCGGCAACCGATGGGACGGCTCGGCACCGCGCAGGAGATCGCGGCACTCGCGGTGTTCCTCGCGTCCGATGAGTCGTCGTACACCACCGGTGCGATCCATGTCGTCGACGGCGGCTGGAGCATGTGACGCCGGTGCTGATCGCTCGCGCGCTGATACTTCCGCTGCTGATCGCTGCCGTGGTCGGGCACGCGGCATCGCCCGGACACGATCCATTGGCTCCGATCGGACTCGCGAAACCACCGCTCGCCAACCCCGAACCGGTCGAAGAAACGCTGTACGGCACCCGGCTGATCGACCCATACCGCTACTTCGAACAGATGGGTTCGGCCACCGTCGCGTGGATGACCGCGCAGGGCGATTACACGCGCCGCGTGTTCGTGTCGATCGCCCCGCGCGCCGCGCTACTGCAGCGCATCTCGGAGTTCGCGGGTCGCTTCGGTTTCGTGCGAGGTGTCGGCATGTATGGCCGCCGGACGTTCTACGAAGAGCGCGCGCCGGCTGCAGACGAGTTCGACCTGATGGTGCGCGACGCAGCCGGCACGCGAACGCTGGTTGACGTCGGCGCGTTGCGCGCGAAGACCGGGGGCATGGCTTACGCGATCAACTACTTTCTTCCGGCTCCAGATGGATCGAAAGTCGCCGTCGGCATCTCGGCGGGCGGTTCGGAGGCCGCGTCGCTGTTCGTGTACGACGCCGCGAACGGCGCGCAGATCGCAGGTCCGATCGACCGTGCCGAGTTCGGCGCTACGTCGTGGAGCAACGATGCGAAGACGCTGTACTTCATCCGTCTCAAGAAGCTCGCGGACGACGCGCCGGCGACTGAGAAGTACCTCGACTCCGCGATAGAGGCCTGGAACCTCACGTCTGAACCGGTGCCGATCATCGGGCGCACGGTGGGCCAGCCCAACGTGGGCCATGGGCCCAACGTGGGCCATGGGCCGCAGTTCGATCCGGTGGAGAATCCCGTGCTGGTCGTCGTTCGCGGCGCGCCACGGGCCTTGTTGCTGGCCGTCAACGGCGTTCAGAACGAGTTCACCGGTTGGCTCGCGCCGGCGGCGCGCGTGGAAGATGCCACGGTCGTGTGGCAACCGTTCTTCAACCGCGACGACGGCATCACGTCAGTCGAACTGCGCGGCGAAGAAGCGTTCCTCCTTTCGCATCGCGACGCGCCCACGTTCAAGGTTCTCGCCTTACGCTCAGGCGAACCACTCGCTTCGGCAACCACCCTCGTCGCCCCTCAACCGGATCGTCTCGTCGAATCGATCCATGCGGCGTCCGACGCGTTGTACGTATTGACGCTCGAGGGCGTTTACTCGCGGCTGCTGCGCATTCCAACCGGATCGGCCACCGCGACCGAAGTCGCGCTGCCGTTCGAGGGCCACGTTTCGGAAGCGTTCGCCGATCCGGAAACGCCCGGTCTGCTCATTACCGAAGAAAGCTGGGCCGTGCCGCCGTCGACGTTCCGCTACGACTCGAACAACGGCGCGTTCGGGGCGCTGGATCTGGGCACAAGTCCCGCGTTCGACTCAAAGGCATTCGCCGTCTCAGATCTGCGCGCGACGGCAACCGACGGCGTGCAGGTGCCGCTGACGCTGATCCGGCAGCGCGATGCGCGCGGACCGCAGATCACGCTGCTCGAAGCGTACGGTTCGTACGGCGTTTCTCTGCTGCCGGAATTCGCGCCGCGCACGATCGTGCTGATGCAGGAAGGCGTGACCACCGCGACGTGTCACGTACGCGGTGGCGGCGAACTCGGCGAACCATGGCGGCTCGCCGGCAAGGACGCCAACAAACCGAATACGTGGCGCGATCTGATCGCGTGCGCCGAGAATCTCATCGCGCGCGGCGCAACGACGAAAGCGCAGCTGTTCATATTCGGCGGATCGGCCGGCGGCATCACCGTCGGCATGGCCCTCACCGAGCGTCCCGACCTGTTCGCGGGCGTCATCGATGCGGTGCCGGCGGCGAACACCACGCGCGACGAGTTCTCTCCCAACGGGCCGCCGAACGTTCCGGAGTTCGGCAGCATTGCGACGCACGCGGGATTCCGGAATCTGTACGCGATGGATTCGTATCAGCACGTGAAGAATGCCGTCGCTTACCCCGCGGTGCTGATTACGACCGGGCTCAACGATCCGCGCGTGGCGTCATGGGAGCCGGCGAAGTTCGCGGCGCGTCTGCAGGCGAGCGACACGCCGAATCCGGTGCTGTTGCGGATCGAGACCGACGGCGGTCACGGCGTCGGCTCAACCGCCACTCAAGCGAACGCGCTGGCGGCCGACATGTACAGCTTCCTGTTCTGGCGCGCGGGTGTGCCGGGCTGGAGGCCCGAAGCGGCCCCGCATTGAAGCGGCCTCGCATTAGATAGCGCTACATCAAGCCGCGGTATTGACCGCCGTCGAGCAGCAGATTGGCACCGGTGATGTAGCCGGCGTACTGGCTGCACAGAAACGCGCAGACCGCGCCGAATTCCTCGGCGTTGCCGAAACGTTTCGCCGGCACTTCGTTGCGCATGCGTTCGCGGAACTCGTCGACATTCGCGCCGGTGCGCGTCGCGAACTTCTCGTGGTTCGAGCGCAGCCGGTCGGTATCGAACTGCCCCGGCAACAGGTTGTTGATAGTGACGCCGTGCCGCGCCACGTCGCGCGCGAGTCCGCCGACGAAACCGGTCAGTCCGGCGCGCGCGCCGTTCGACAGGCCGAGCATCGCGGTCGGCTGCTTCACCATGTGGCTCGTGATGTTGACGATGCGTCCGAACTTGCGCGCGATCATCGGATCGATCGTCGCCTTGATCAGATCGATGGCCGACAACATGTTCGAATCGAGCGCCGCGATCCACTCGGCGCGACCCCACTGGCGGAAGTCGCCGGGCGGCGGACCACCGGCGTTGTTGATCAGAATGTCCGGCTCCGGACACGCAGCGAGGAGCGTGGCGCGACCGGCTTCGCTTGCAACGTCGGCGACAACACCGCGCGCGTGTCCCGGTCCTTGCTCGTTCAACACCTTCGCCGCGGCGATGACTGCGTCTTCCGTGCGTGCCACGACGACGACGTCCGCACCCTCGCGTACCAGCGCGCTCGCACAACCGAATCCGAGACCGCGACTGGCGCCGCAGACGATCGCGCGCCGCCCTTTTATGCCGAGATCCATCGCTCCTCCCGCATATTGACCGAGGTCGGCAAAGCATCTCACGCGCGTTGCCATCAATCTAACGACTGTTAGAATGCGCCGACTCCTGGGAGAACAGCACATGTCAACGAAGTCGGCGCAGGAAGTCGTATCGACGTATCTCGACGTGCTGTACAACCAACGGCGGCTCGATCTGATCCCGGAACTCATCGCCGACCCGACGTGGCGCCACGCGCCCGGCGAGGTCAAGCAACTGTCGCTCGCAGAGTCGATCGCCCGCCTCGAGAAGACGCTGGACCTGTGCCCCGTGCTTCGATTCGACTCGTCCGTCGTCGTCTGCGATGCCGACAAAGTCGCGGTCGCGTGGAACGGCTTCAGTACGCAGAACGACGGCAAGTCGTACGAACTCGCCGGCATCGAGATCTTTCGCGTTGCCGGCGGCAAGATCGTCGAAATCTGGAATTCGCGCGAGGCGCGCGGATTGTGGCAGACGCCGCAGACGTTCTGATGAACGGGGCGCCGCCGGGCGGTTCAGTCGTCGATTCGCTCTCGCTGCATCGCTGGTTGCGCACGCGGTTGTGCGCGGACTCGCTGTCGATCGCCAACGCGACGTCGCCGCACTCGGGTGGCTGGTCCAACGAAACGCACATCTTCGACGCCAGTTGGACCCGCGCCGGATCGATTCATTCGCGCGGTCTCGTACTGCGCCTCGCACCGGTCGGCCCCGCGATGTTCCGCGAGTACGATCTCGCCCGTCAGGTGCGTTGCCTGCGCCACCTGCGAGAGCGATCCGTGTGTCCTGTGCCGGCGGTCGTCGCGGACGATCTCGGTGGCATCATGCTGGGGCGTCCGTTCTACATCATGGATTTCGTCGACGGCCAGATCCCGGCAGACGACCGCCCGACTTTCTTCGAGGCGGGATTCCTGGCAGAGGCCAGCGTCGAGGCGCAACGGCACTTTTTCGAAAGCTGCATAGATTCGATCGCATCCGTCCACGATGCGCCGGTAGACGATGTGCTCGTCGCGCAACTGACGCGCAACACGCGTGGCGCAACGGCGCTCGCGCGCGAAGTGCATTGGCTCGCCGATCTGTACGAATGGGGCAAAGGTCCCGCCGAACAGCGCGTACTCGATCGCGCCTTTGCATGGGTGTTGGGACATCTGCCGAACGACGCAACCGCGATGCTGCTGTGGGGGGATGCGCGCCCGGCCAATACGGTCGTCCGCAATTTCGAGGTTGCCGCGCTACTCGATTGGGAGCTGGCGACACTCGGCCCGCCGGAACTCGATGTGTTCTGGTTTCTCGAGATGAATCGCATGCGCGCCAACGGACGCTCGCTGCCGGGGTTTCTATCCGATGCCGCAACGATCGCCGGATACGAAGCGCGTACCGGCCGGGTGATCCGCGATGCAGACTTCCACACGGTGTATGCGGCATTGAAAGTCGCCGTACTGATGCTGCGCTATCTGCGCGTTGCAGTGGAACGCGGTCAGATCGCGGAAAATCACCATGTGCTCACCGACAACACCGCCACACGGCGACTCGACGAACTACTGACCTGAGGTCCAAACATGCAGATCGGCGTCTTCACGTTCAACACCGAGTACACGATGCCGGCAGACCGGCTCGCACGCGCAGTAGAAGAGCGCGGATTCGAATCGATGTGGGTGCCCGAACACACGCACATACCCGTACCGGCGGACGGCAGCGACACGGTGCGCGACCCGGCCGGCGGCGTTCTGCCGCGCGAGTATCGGCACATGTCGGACCCGTTCGTGTCGCTCGCGGCCGCCGCCGCCGTCACGCAACGCATCCGGCTCGGGCTGTCGATCTGCCTGATCAATCAGCATCATCCGATCAATCTCGCCAAGCAGGTGTCGACGCTGGACCGGCTGAGCAACGGCCGCGTGATATTCGGCGTCGGTGCCGGATGGAACCGCGGCGAGATGGGCGATCACGGCATTCAGTTCGAGGATCGCTGGAAGCAGGTCGCCGAGCGCATCGATGCGTTGAAGACGATCTGGCGCGAAGAACGGCCGAGCTTTCGCGGCAGGTTCGTACGGTTCGATCCGTGCTGGCAATACCCGAAGCCGCTACAGCAACCGCATCCACCGATCGTGCTCGGCACGCTCGATACGCCGTTCGGTCGCGCGCAGGTCGCAAAGTACGGCGATGGCTGGTTGCCGCTCACGTTCGACGTGGCTACCACGCGCGCCAGCATCACCGACGTGCATGCGCGGATGCGCGCGCTCGGTCGCAACCCGGCCGCACTCGAGGTGTCGCTGTTCTTCCTCGAAGACAAGCTGCAGAACGCCGACGTGCTGAAGCAGGCGCGAGATACTGGCGCCGCGCGTTGCATCATGCGCCTGCCGGTTACTGACGAGCCCACTGTGCTGCGCGCGCTCGACCACTACGCGCGCGCCGTGGCCTAAGCCATGCTCGACGGAGGCTGACGGGCCTGTCCGTTGCCGCCAGTCTGCGGACGCCCAGACCCAGCCGCAGATCCGCCCACCGATCGAACCATGCCGCTGCGGCCGACACGCCGAAGAGGCCGAGCCTGGGTTACGATTGCGGCTGCGTCGAGTCGCGTAGGGGGAAACGTGATCCAGCACACCGCTGACGTTCGGTTTCGTTCGACACTCGGTTTCACAGTGTTCTGCCTGTTCGCGGCCGCCGCCGATGGCGCAGAGGATCCGCCATCGCGCATGCGGGGCAAGCTGTGGGTCAATCCGGTCGAATTCACGGAGTGCGCTCGCGAAACCGCGATCGCGCGCGGCGACACGGTGATTCTCACCGGTAATGGGCTGGCGCCGAACGAATCGGTGGAAATCACGTTTTCGCAAACCGATGTGGAGCGCACGCTCGTCACCGCGAAAGCGAATGCTCAAGGCGCGTTGTCGGTGCGCGTTACGATTCCCGCCGATGCCGCCACCGACAAAGACGCGCGCCTTCACGCAACCGCGCAGAAAGGTCCCGACGGCAACGGACTGGTGCTGAACTCGGCGCCCCTGCAGGTGTTTCCCGACGCGAAAGACACCGACGGCGACGGCATCAAAGACATGTGCGACAACTGTCCGCAGCTGGCGGGCAGCGACCTGACCGATCTCGACGGCGATGGACTCGGTGACGCGTGCGATCCGTGTCCAACCGATCCGGACGACGGCGCCGGCAGCGGCACCTGCGCAGATGGCAATCCAAATCCGCAGGTACCGCTTTCCAAGCCGTGACTTCCCCAACCATAGCAGTGAGTCGCGGATCTTCATGAGCGAAGGCAGTACAGCGGCGGCGCCCGACGCCGAGGGTCATCCCCGGGTCAGCGTGCATCATGCGTTGATCGGCGTCGGCCTGATGCTGGTCGTGCTCGGTGGGTTCACCGCGCACGAGATACAAACCGTCGGTGGCAGCGTGCGCGTCGAAAACGTGCGTTTCCCCAGCGCAGACGGAAAGCGCCTGAGCGCCCTCCTCTACACGCCTGACGGCGTGGACGGCGCGCACAAAGCGCCCGGCATTCTCGCCGTGCACGGATACATCAACTCGCGCGAAACGCAGAGCGGTTTCGCGATCGAATTCGCGCGCCGCGGTTACGTCGTGCTGGCGCTCGATCAAAGCGGCCACGGGCTCTCGCAGCCGCCGGCTTTTGCCAACGGCTACGGTGGCCCCGATGCGCTGAAGTATCTGCGCGCGCTCGAGACGGTGGATCCGGACAACATCGGTCTCGAAGGCCACTCCATGGGCGGTTGGGCCGTACTCGCGGCCGCCGCGGCGCAACCCGACGGCTACAAAGCGATGGTGCTGGAAGGCTCGGCGCCCGGAAGTTTCGGTGCACCGCAAGGCACACAGGCGTTTCCGCGCAACCTGGCGGTGGTATTCAGCGCGTACGACGAGTTCTCGGACCTGATGTGGGGCGTTCCGACCGGCGCGGACGTCGTGCGATCACCGAAGCTCAAAGAGATCTTCGGCACGCTCGAACCGGTGGTGCCCGGCAAGCTGTACGGTTATCTCGAATACGACTCGGCGCGGATGCTGCACGTCCCGCCGGTCACGCACCCCGGCGATCATCTGTCGACCGCGGCGATCGGCGCGGCCGTAGATTGGTTCGCGCTGACGCTGCAAGGCGGGACGCCGCAACCCGCGCACCACCAGATCTGGTATTGGAAAGAGCTGACGACGCTCGCCGCACTCGTAGGCATGATCATCACCATCGTCGGTCTCGGCCTGACGATGTTGCAATGGCGCGTAGCAAAGTTCCTGATCGTGCCGCTTCCGGCAGCGGCGCAGCTCGCGCGGCCCGGCCTCAGCGCCGCGCTGACGGCGGTGGTGCCGGTGCTGACGTATTTTCCGCTGTTCAACGTCGCGCAGGTGTTCTGGCCGGTATCGAACCTGGCGCCGCAGCAACTGACGAACGGCCTGATGCTGTGGGTCGTCGTGAACACGATGATTGCGACGGCGGCCACCGGCATTATCGGGCGCGGCTCCGCCACGCTCGCATCGGTCGGATTGTGGCCCAACGGATTCCACGTGGGCCGGTTGCTCGGCGCGGCGGTCGCAGCGCTCGCAATCGTCGGCGTCGCCTATGGTCTGATGCGCACAGTCGACGAGGCGTTTCTGGTCGACTTCCGTTTCTGGGTGATCGCATTCAAGCGCTTCGCGCACTGGCACCTCCACCCATACTTCATGTATCTGATGCCCATGACGCTGTTCTTCGTGGTCCTCGGCACGTCGCTGCATCAGTTCGTCGTCGGCGTGGGCATGCGGCGCGCGTGCGTCCGCTGCGTGCTGATTCTGACGAACGGTTTCCTGGCGCTGCTCGCGCTGCAGTACATTCCGCTGCTGGTCGGCATTCCACTGCCGCTCGGCGAACCGCTGCTGACGATCCTCGCGATTCAATTCGTGGTGCTGCTGGCGGTGGCCGGCGTCATCGCGGCAATCTTTCAACGCGCAACGGGCAGCGTGTACCTCGGCGCGTTCGTCAATTCGCTGCTCATCACGTGGTCCGTCGTCGCCGGACAAGCGACCCAGTTCCCGCTCTGACCGACCGCATCCGGAACCCGCGCATGATCAAATTTCTGAAATGGACCGCCGTGATTCTCGCCGTCGTGATCGGCGCCGGGGCCGCGTTCGTTTTCGTGCAGCTGCGCTCTCTCGATGTGGAGCGAGTTACAGACGACCTGCACATGATCAAAGGCCTCGGCGGCAACGTCGCGGTGCTGAGGACCGGCGCCGGCGCAGTCATCGTCGATACGATGACGTTCACGATGCAGGGCACGCGCATTCGTCACCTCGCAGAATCGCTGACGGGTGAGCAGGTGGTGATGGTGATCAACACCCACTATCACGGCGACCACACGCACGGTAATCCGGGCTTTCTGCCGGGCACGCAGGTACTGTCGACCACACGCACGCTCGAACATCTGAACGCGCTCGACGCGGCGTACTGGACGGGCGATGCGGCGGTGCTGCTGCCGAATCACACGTTCGAGAAAGATCTCGAGATCCGGCTCGGTTCGAAGACCCTCCAACTGCTGCACCCCGGACGGGGACACACCGACGGCGACCTGGTGGTGGTATTCGTCGAGGACGCCACGCTGCACGCCGGCGATCTGTTCGTGAATCGCGTTTATCCCAGCATCGACCTCAAGGCCGGCGGCACCGTACGCGAATGGCCCGACACGCTCGATGCGGTTCTGGCGCTGCCGTTCGATCGCGTCATTCCGGGGCACGGTGCGCTGTCGGACCGCGCTGGTCTGGAGCAGTTTCAGCGCTTCCTGCGCCAGCTTGCGGCCGTTGGCGCGGACGCAAAGGCGAAAGGCCTGTCGCTCGCCGATACGCAGCACCAGGCGGTGCTCACCGAAGACGCCGGATATCAGGCGACAGAAATTCCGCTACTCGTTTCGCTCAACCGCAACTCCGTGATCCGCAGCGCCTGGGAAGAAGCCACCGGCGTGAAACCGCGCTGACCGCGCGCTTGATCACGCCGGCCTGTATATTCGTCCGCCACATCCAACAAGGACTGCTCGACATGAAGTTGTACGAAATGACGGCCGCACCGAATCCGCGACGCGTGCGGATCTTCCTCGCCGAGAAAGGCATTACCGTGCCGCTCGTGCAGATCGACATGCGCAAAGGCGAGCACAAGGCTCCGGAGTTTCTGAAGAAGAATCCGAGCGGCAAGATTCCGGTGCTCGAACTCGACGACGGCACCTGCATCGCGGAGTCGGTAGCGATCTGCCGCTACTTCGAAGCGCTGCATCCGAAACCGTCGCTGTTCGGCGCTACGCCGAAGGAACTGGGCCGCATCGAGATGGCGAATCGCCATCTCGAGTTCGAATTGCTCGGCCCGGTCGGCGTGTCGTGGGTGAACGGACCGATCGTGGCGCAGATGGCGCCGGGGCGGTTCAAACAGAATCTGCAGGCGAAGGAAACGAGCGACGCGGCGGTTCGCAGTTTCTACCAGCGTCTCGACGGCGAGCTGGCAAACCGCGAATACATGGCCGACAACGCCTACTCGATCGCCGACATTACCGGTCTCGTCACCATCGACTTCGCAGGCTCGCTGGTGGACCTGAAACCCGACCCTTCTCTCAGGAATCTGTGGCGCTGGCACGCGGCCGTGTCATCACGGCCGAGCGCCAAAGCCTGATCAGCGGTTGGACCAGACGACCGACCGATCGTCGCGGCCCTGACTCGGGCTGCGCCGACGACGGCGTCGAGGCGCGCTGGCCGTCGAGCCGTTGCCGGATCGATTACCCGATCCGTTCGTTACGGAAGGACGGTTGCCACGCGGCGCGGACTGTACCGAGCGGGTCGAACCGGATTGCACGGCTCGAACCGGCGGCGCTACGTCGCGTTCCGACGCATCGATCTCGACCTGCATCACGCTGATCGGACGCCGGATCAGCTTCTCGATGGCGCGCAAGCGCGGCCGTTCGGAGTTGTCACACAACGACATCGCGATACCCGACGCGCCCGCGCGTCCGGTACGACCGATCCGATGCACGTAGCTTTCCGGCTCGTGCGGCAATTCGAAGTTGAACACGTGGCTCACCGCGTCGATGTCGATACCGCGTGCCGCGATGTCGGTGGCGACGAGCACCCACGTCTTGCCGTTCTTGAAGCTATCGAGCGCGCGTTGCCGCGCATTCTGCGACTTGTTGCCGTGAATGGCTTCGGCGGCGATCCCGGCTTTGTCGAGTTGTTGGGCGACGCGATTGGCGCCGTGCTTGGTGCGCGTGAACACGATCGCGCGGGTCACCGCCGGTTCGCGCAGAAGTTGCGTCAGTACGTGGCGTTTGTCGCCGGCTTCGACGAAGACGACGTGCTGATCCGTCTGATCGACCGTCACCGTCTTCGGCGACACGTCGATGCGGACTGGATCGCGCAGGATTTCCCGCGCGAGCGCCGCAACTTCGTCCGGCATCGTTGCGGAGAACAGCAAAGATTGGCGCGCCTTCGGTAACGCCGACACGATGCGGCGGACATCGCGAATGAATCCCATGTCCAACAATCGGTCGGCTTCGTCGAGCACTAGCAGCGAGACCTTGTCGAGCCGCGCGAGCCGCTGACCCAGGAGATCGAGCAGGCGCCCGGGTGTGGCGACGAGCACGTCGATACCGCGTCGCAATGCGGCGGCCTGCGGATTCTGTCCGACACCGCCGAAGATCGTGGCAACCCGCAGGTTGAGATGACGACCGTACGCTTCGAAGTCCTCGCCGATCTGAATGGCGAGTTCGCGCGTCGGCGCGAGAATCAGCGCCCGAACCGTGTCGGAACCCGCGGGCGGACCGGATTGCGAGAGACGCTGCAGCATCGGCACGGCGAATGCCGCGGTCTTGCCGGTGCCCGTCTGCGCGATGCCGAGCAGGTCTTTTCCTGCGAGCAATTGCGGAATCGCTTGTGTCTGGATCGGAGTGGGCTGTTGGTAATCGACCGCGGCCAGAGCACGGCACAACGGCTCGATGATGCCGAGCTCGGCAAAGAGGGAATCTGTCACTTATATCTTCCTTGAGGCGCTAAGCGTATGTTCGCTACCGAACACACGCGACATCGCGCGTTTCCGTGATCCACGCGCAACTGGACTAAACGGGGGATTAACGAGGGACTGAGATGACGAGCTTCACAGTAGAAGCAGGTGGCGCGTTCTCAATGTGGCGCGCACGGTGCACCAAGCACCTGCAATTGTCAATCAAAAGCCCCATACTCCGCGCCGGTTTGCGTCTACAACACAGTGCGTCGCACGCAGCCGTCACAAATCGACTCGAGAGTTCAGTGCCTCCTCACCTTCGACAGAACACCGCCTGATGAGCCGCGTTTCCCAACGCAAGAGCATCAAACCGTTCCGCGAAAGTTCCGATTTCAAGGCCACCGCCCTGTGTGTGCTGGACATCGGCCTGTTCGCGCTCGCGCTCGCCGGTGTCATCCTGATTCCCAACGTCTTCGTTAAGGTGATGGTTTCGCTTGTGCTCGGCCTTCAGATCGCGCGCCTGTTCGTCCTCGGACACGACGCGTGCCACCAGAGCCTGTTCACGAATCGACGGGCCAATCGCTGGATCGGCCGGCTCGTATTCCTGCCGTCGCTGACGCCGTATAGCCTTTGGGAAGTCGGACACAATCTCGGCCATCACGTGTACACCAACCTGCGCGGGATGGACTACGTCTGGACGCCGATGACGAAGCGCGAGTTCGATGCGTTGCCAGCGGCACGACGACTGGCAGAACGCTTCTACCGCTCCGGCTATGGATACGGCGCCTACTATCTGGTCGAACTGTGGTGGCGCAAGTTGTTCTTCGCGTCGCGTCGCGAGATTCCGACGTCGCGTCCCGCGTTCGTCGGCGATTCGTTGCTCGCGCTCGCGTTCGGCATCGTCTGGATCGGTGCGTTGATTGCCGCTGCGCTGCAGACGCATCAGAGCGTCACGATCCTGTTGCTGACCGGATTCGTGGCGCCGTTCCTGTTGTGGAACTGGATCATGGGTGCGGTCATCTACTTCCATCACACCCATCCTCTGCTCGCCTGGTACGAGGACATCGATCTGTGGGAAGCGGCGCGCGACACCGGCTGCAACACGGTGCATGTGCAATTCCCCGGCAAGCTCGGCCGCGTGCTGAACAACATCATGGAGCACCCGGCGCACCACCTCGACGTGCGGATTCCGCTGTACAACCTCGAGGCGGCGCATCGCGCGCTCAGCGAACCTTCACAAGTCGCCCAGATGTTCTCGTTCAGACTCATCCGCGACTGCGTCTCGCACTGCAAGCTTTACGACTACGAAGCGCGGCACTGGACCGACTTCGCGGGGCGTCCAACGAGCCCGGCGCTCGCGCCACCCGCAACAACCGCTGCGCCCCTCGCTGCCGCCCTTTAGAATCCCCCGCATGAAGCGTTTCTGGACCACTGCGCTGTTGCTTGCCGCGTGTGCGTGCAGCCATCTCACCACGGTGGCACCCGCCACTGTGGACCTGTCGGGAACCTGGGTGCTCGACGCGCGGCGCAGCGATTCGCCGCCGCCGATGGGTCACCGCCGCTCCGAAGCCGAAGAAAACGAAGATCGCTCGACCTCGTACGGCGGTCAGCCGCCGCCGCACTTCGGCGGACCGATGCCGCTACTGCCGATGCTCACCGCCACCCAGATGACCATCGGCCAGGACCCGCAGTCGATGGGTATCGAGTACCCGAACCAGCCGTACCGCGACGTCAAGTGGGGCGAGCAGAAGCGCGGTCTCTTCACGATCGATGCAGGATGGGACAATCAGCGTCGCCTCATCATCGTCACGAAGAGCGAGCCGATGACCGTGCACGAGATGTATAGCTTGAACGACGTCGGCAATACGCTGACGCTCGAAATCGATCTCAGCAGCAAACGCATGGGCGACCGGCACATTACTCGGATATTCAACCGCAAACCGGTCGCGACCGAGCCCGCTCGTTAGAAATTCCAACTCATCTGCAGGCCGACCGTGCGTGGGCGGCTCGGCCCGAAGAAGTGCGCCGGCAGAATGCCGCCGCCCTCTGCTACGCCGTCGTACGACACTTCGTCGGTGACGTTCTCGACGTACGCGATCGCGGACCATCCGGACGTCGCCCGGAATCCACCGCGCAGGGTCAGATCCACGTATGCGTTGTTCACCGCCTCGTTCAACTGCAGCAGACCGCCGTATGTGCGGCTCTGTCCGTAGAGTTCGGTGGAAAAGACGATGTCGCCGGCGCGTGCCGGAAAGTGCAGGTTGACGACCGCGGAACCCGAATACTTCGGCACTTGCGGTAGTGGCTTCCCGTCGCACGCGCTGTCGCCATCACACAGCGCTTCGGCCTTTTTCGCTTCGGTGTCGCCATACGCGCCCGCGAGATACAGGTCGATGTTGTCGGTGGCGATCCACTCGACCGTGCTTTCGACGCCCCAACCGTCGACCTTGCCGACGTTGTCGACGACGATACCCCCGCTGGTACCGGGGACGTTCACCTGCAGATCTTCATAGGTGTAGTAGTACACGTTCGCGGCAATGCGAACGCGGCCGTCGTACACCTCTCCCTTGGTGCCGATCTCGTACGACCAAACCGTTTCGGGATCGAAGGTATCCGGTGACGCTTCGGCCTGGGTGACGTCTTCCTGCAGGAGATCGGGTGTAATTGCAAAGCTCCCGAAGCCACCCGATTTATAGCCGCGCGTGGCGCTCGCGAATAGCATCCAGTCGATGCTGGGGTGATAGCGCAGGATGGCGCGCGGCGTGAACTCGTCGAAGTCCTTCGTGTCGTGGAGATAACCGTCGGTGGTGAATCCCATCGCCCAGAACGGACCGAGCTCGCTCTCCACCGGTAGCGCGTTCAACTTGAACTGTTTCTTGTCGAACGTGTAGCGCACGCCGAGGCTGCCGTCGAACAGGTCGTTGAACGTGTAGCTCACATCGGCGTACGCGGCCCATCCTTCGTATTCGCCCTTGTCGCGATTGGCTTCGAGCAGGCCCACCGGCGAGTACGTGAAGCCGGGAAACGCTTCCGCGCACGTTTGCCCCTCGTAGTAGAAGAGGCACATCGCGTCTTCGGCAGCGTGCTGCGAAAACAGCGCATCGATCTCTTCCTGGTAATACGACACACCGGCGTACCACGACAGCGCGTCAGTGCCTTGCGACACGAGCCGCAGTTCCTCCTCGAAATAGGTGCCTTCCTGGTTCTGTGCGTAGTCGTTGACCGCAACGGACATTGCGTCGAAGTCTTCTGCGTAGACGTACTCGTGATCTTTGTAGCCGGTCTGCGACGTCAGCGTAGCGAAGCCGAGATCCCAGTCCACCTGCAGGTCGTAGCTCCAGATGTTCGAGTTGTCTTCCTCCCCGAGCCCCATGTTGCTGCTGATGTTGCGGTTGTCTTTCGGCATGTCGATGTTCGGCACGAGCGCCACCCACGCGTCCCACGTTTCACCCTTCTCCGTCGCGCGATACATCGAACCCGACTGCTCGCGGTGTTCGTACTCGACCATGAAGTTCACGTCGATCGAATCCTGCTGATACCGGGTCGAAATCCTGCCGCCGCTGTTGTCGTGCGCGATCAGGTTGTTCTGCGTCGGCTTGAACGGATTGTTCACGTAACCGTCTTCCTGCGAATGGAAGCCGGCGACCCGAAACGCGAGGTTGTCGTTCACCGGAAGATTGATGCCGCCTTCGAGCAGACCGTGACCGCGCTCACCGAGGTCGAGACTGGCGTAGCCGTCGTGGCCGGTGAATTCCGGGCGCTTTGTGAATACGCTGATGGCGCCGCCGATCGAATTGCGTCCGAACAGGAATCCTTGCGGCCCGCGCAGCAGTTCGGCGCGCTCCACGTCGTACAGCGTGGTGACCACCTCACCGTTGCGCCCCTGATAGATGTTGTTCTTGAACACGCCGACCGACGGGTCGCCGCCTACACCGAAATCGTTAGTGACGATGCCGCGGATCGACAGCGTGTCGATGAAACTGTCCTTCGAATCGCCGGTGATGCCGGGCGTGAATTTCACCAGGTCTTTGATGTCGTCGAGGTGCGTGTCGCGAATGAACGAACTGGTGAACGCCGATACCGC
>DATJGR010000186.1:0-3378 GCA_035494855.1 Pseudomonadales bacterium
GGCGTATCGGTGGTGAACGCGCTGTCGAGTTGGCTCGAGGTGCAGGTGCGCCGCGACGGATCGGTGCATCACCAGCGTTACGAACACGGCGAGCCGAAGACGAAACTCAAGGTCATCGACAGCGTGGGCAAGCGCAACACCGGAACGCGCGTGCACTTCCTGCCCGATCCAAAATACTTCGACACGACGCAGATCGCGGTGGCGCGGCTGAAACACCTGCTGCGCGCGAAGGCGGTGCTGTGCCCCGGGTTAAGGGTCAGCCTTACCGTGCATCGGGGCGACAAGGCCGAAACCGACGAGTGGCTGTACGAAGACGGGCTCGCCGGTTATCTGTTGCAGGAACTCGGTGCCGCAGAAATGGTGCCGGCCCAACCGTTCTGCTATGGCGCGCAGGGTAACCACGAAGCGGTCGACTGGGCGCTGGCGTGGATTTCAGACGGCGGCGAGCTGGTGACCGAAAGCTACGTCAATCTGATCCCCACGCCGCTCGGCGGCACGCACGTGAATGGCCTGCGCAGCGGCCTCACCGAGGCGATGAAGGAGTTCTGCGAATTCCGCGACCTGCTGCCGCGCGGACTGAAACTCACCGGCGAAGACCTGTGGGACCAGTGCAGTTACGTGCTGTCGGCAAAGCTGCAGGATCCGCAGTTCTCGGGGCAGACGAAAGAGCGGCTGTCGTCGCGCCAGTCGGCGGCGTTCATTTCGGGCGTGTCGAAAGACGCGTTCAGTCTTTGGTTGAATGAACATCCGCAGGAAGGCGCGAAGATCGCGGAGATCGCGATCCGCAACGCGCAACGCCGGCTGCAGGCCGAGAAGAAAGTCGAGCGCAAGAAGATCACCGCGGGACCGGCATTACCCGGAAAGCTCGCCGATTGCTCGACGCAGGACAGCGGTCGCACGGAGTTGTTCCTCGTCGAAGGCGACTCCGCCGGCGGCTCGGCGAAGCAGGCGCGCAATCGCGAGTTCCAGGCGGTGATGCCGCTGCGCGGCAAGATCCTCAATACGTGGGAAGTGTCGTCGTCGGAAATTCTCGCGTCGCAGGAAGTGCACGACATCAGCGTGGCGATGGGTGTCGACCCTGCCTCAGCCGATCTATCTGGGCTGCGTTACGACAAGATCTGCATTCTCGCCGACGCCGATTCCGACGGTGCGCACATCGCTACGCTGTTGTGCGCGTTGTTTCTGCGCCACTACCGTCCGCTCGTCGACGCCGGTCACGTGTACATCGCGATGCCGCCGCTGTATCGCGTCGACGTCGGCAAGGACGTCTACTACGCGCTCGACGAAGCGGAGAAGGAAGGCATTCTCGACCGGATCGCGGCGGAGAAGAAACGCGGCGCCGTGAACGTGCAGCGGTTCAAAGGGCTCGGCGAAATGAATCCGATCCAGTTGCGCGAAACGACGATGGATCCCGATACGCGCCGGCTCGTGCAACTGACGCTGGCAGCGCCGGAAGAAACGCTGGAAATGATGGACATGCTGCTGGCGAAGAAACGCGCAGGCGATCGTCGCGCGTGGCTCGAGACGAACGGCGACCAGGCGAGCATCGCCTGATCCATATCGAGAATAGAAGATGACGACCCACTCAGAATCCGGCGAGACCGAACAGGTCGCGCTGAAAACCTTTACCGAGAAGGCGTACCTCGACTATTCGATGTACGTCATCAACGACCGCGCATTGCCGCATATCGGCGACGGATTGAAGCCGGTACAGCGGCGCATCGTGTACGCGATGTCGCAACTCAATCTCGATGCCGGCGCCAAGTTCATGAAGTCGGCGCGGACGATCGGCGACGTGCTCGGAAAGTTCCATCCGCACGGCGATTCGGCCTGCTACGAAGCGATGGTATTGATGGCGCAGCCGTTTTCCTACCGCTACCCGCTCGTCGACGGACAAGGTAACTGGGGCGCGCCGGACGATCCGAAGTCGTTTGCAGCAATGCGCTACACCGAGGCGCGGCTGTCGCGGTTCGCCGACCTGCTGCTGGCCGAGGTCGATCAGGGCACCGTCGATTTCGTTCCGAACTTCGATGCCACGCTGACCGAGCCGTCATTGCTGCCGGCACGCGTGCCGATCGTGCTGCTCAACGGCAGCACCGGAATCGCGGTGGGTATGGCGACGGACATTCCGCCGCACAACCTCCGCGAAGTGCTGAGCGCCTGCATACGGCTGTTGGACGAACCGAAAGCCACGACGCGCGAGTTAATGGAGCACGTGCGCGGTCCCGACTTCCCGACGGAAGCGATGATCATCACGCCGACAGAGGAACTCGAGAAGATCTACGAAGAAGGCCGCGGCAGCGTCAAGTCGCGCGCGATCTACTCGGTGGAGCAGGGTGAAGTCGTCATCACCGCCCTGCCGTATCAGGCGTCGCCGGCGAAAGTGCTCGAACAGATCGCGGCGCAGATGCAGGCGAAGAAGCTGCCGATGCTGGTGGATCTGCGGGACGAGTCCGATCACGAGAATCCGACACGGCTCGTGCTGGTGCCGCGCTCGAACCGCATCGACGTCGAGCGGCTGATGAGTCACCTGTTCGCCACCACCGACCTCGAGCGCAGTTTCCGCATCAACCTCAACGTGATCGGCCTCGACATGCGGCCGCGCGTGAAAGGTCTCGCCGACATGCTGCGCGAGTGGCTGGTGTTCCGGCAGGCAACCGTGACGCGCCGGCTCGAATACCGGCTCGCGAAGATCGAGCAGCGGCTGCACATCCTCGTCGGCCTGTTGATTGCGTATCTCAACATCGACGAAGTCGTTCGCATCGTTCGCGAGGAAGACAATCCCCGAAACGAGTTGATGGCGCGTTTCGCGCTCTCCGAAATCCAGGCGAACGCGATTCTCGACCTGCGTTTGCGTCAGCTCGCGCGGCTCGAAGAAATCAAGCTGACGACCGAGCGCGACGAACTCGAAGCAGAGAAAGCCGACATCGACAAGACGCTGAAGTCGAAAGCGCGGTTGAAGACGCTGATCAAGAAGGAACTGCTGGCGGACGCGGAAACGCACGGCGACGCGCGGCGGTCGCCGCTCGGATCGGTCGATGAAGCGGCGGCGTTCACCGAGGAAGATCTGCTGACGAACGAACCGATCACCGTCGTGATGTCGGAGAAAGGTTGGATCCGCGCGGCAAAAGGCCACGAGGTCAACGTCGTCGAGCTGAGCTACCGCACCGGCGATACGTTCCTGATGGCCGCGAAAGGTCGCAGCAACGACGTGCTGGCGGTGGTCGACTCCACGGGCAGAGCATACTCGCTGGCGCCGCACACGTTGCCGTCTGCGCGCGGCCAGGGTGAGCCGCTTACCGGCAAACTGAATCCGCCGGAAGGCGCGCGGTTCGTCGGTGTCGTGATCGGCCGTGCCGATCAGCGGGTGCTGCTCGC
>DATJGR010000187.1:0-5902 GCA_035494855.1 Pseudomonadales bacterium
GCCGCGCCTTCGCCGACCGGGCAGCACTGCAGTCGCGTGAGCGGTCCAGAGATCGCAGGATCGTTCAGGACGTCGATCAGCGAGCGCGCCTGTTGCCGTTGCGCGTACGGATTGTGCGCGCCGTTGCCGTGGTTCTTCACCGCCACGCGCGCGAAGTCTTCCGGTGAGGCGCCGTGGCGTTCCATGTAGCGCTGCGCGAGCAGCGCGAAGTGCGTGAACGGCACGACGCGCCCGCCTTCGATGCCGCGGATGCCGGTTTGCGAACCGGCAAGCGGACGTGCGCTCGGTTTGTCGACGCCGACCGCGAGCGACACGTCGGATACGCCGGTGGCCACTTCGAGCGCGGCCAGCCGGAACGCGGTGGATCCGGAGGCCGATGCATTCTCGACCTGCTGCATCGGAATGCCGGTACCGCCGAGGTGGCGCAGCATCGCGCGCGTGGACGCCATGCCGAGCAACGCGGTGCCGTGATACACAGACTCGACGGCGGGCCAGTCGATGCGCGCGTCGCGCAATGCTTCGCGCACGGCGGCGAGACCCAGCACCGGATACGGCGTTTCGGTCATCCGCTGATATGGATGCAGGCCGATACCGACGACGTATGCAGGACGAAATGCGGATAGCGGCGTTGTCACGATCGTGCGTCCGGTTGGTCCAACAGCGAAAAGCGAAGCTCGAGTTTGTCGGATGGCGCGTCCGGCAGAGCCGGTACCGGAAACAGACGACCCGCCACACGCGCGCCGATCTGCATTGCATCGTCGGTGGGTTCGACCATCGTCGCGCGTATCGTCGGTCCAGCGTCGAGAGTCACTTCGCCGATCACGAATGGCGCCGCGATAGCCTTCGCCTGATGCATGTGCACCTTCGCGTAGGATACGAGCGTTCCGCTGGCAGTCAGCTCGACATCCAGCAGGGAATCGGCCGTTGCGCCGCACTTCTCGCAACCATAGCGTTGCCGCGGGAAAGCAACGTAACCGCACTTTGAACACTTCAGCCCCAACAACTCGACAGAGTCGCCGCGTGCTTCGCGATACAGGTCGGGATGGCTCAATTCGTATCTCATCGATGCGTCGCCGGATCTCTGGAGGGAACTGGTGTGGACTCACCCGACACGGAGTCTAGAGTCGAGATAGTGGATGATCAATTGAGTGTGATAGTTTTGTGTGCCGGGGGAAGGACATGTGACAAACAATCAACGCAGCCGATGGTTCGTCGCGGCGCCTTTGCGCGTGGCGAACTGACGATGAGATTCCTGGCAGACCAGTTGTCTCCGGGGACGCGCCTCGGTGAGATCCTATTCGGGCTCATCATGACGCTGACATTCACACTCGGCGCCGGCGCGTATTTCGGCGGGTCCGAGGGCGCCACCAGGGAGCTGTTGTACGCCACGATAGGGTGCAACATCGCGTGGGGCATCATCGACGCTGCACTCATGCTGTTCAACACCATCTTCGACCGCAGCCGACTCGCGCGGCTGGGCACCGCCATAGCCTCCAGTCCGCACGAAGATGCCGCGGTCGCAATCGTAGCCGGCGAACTGAATGAAACGCTGGTGCCGATCACCACGACCAATCAGCGCGACGCGCTCTACCGCGATGTCGTCGCGCAGGTGCGTAGCTCGGAACGGAGGCGGCCGGGACTGACGCGAGCGGACCTCCTCTCGGCGCTCGCGATCTTCTGGTACGTTTTTGCGGCGAGTTTTCCGGCGGCGCTGCCGTTTTTGCTGATCGACGATCCGTGGCTCGCACTGCGCGCCTCCAACGCGCTGCTGATCGGCATCCTGTTCTGGGTCGGCTACCGCTGGGCCGGCTACACGAACCTGTCCCCGCTGGGTACGGGTTTGGTGCTCGTTGCCATCTCAGTTACGCTCGTGGCGATCGCCATCCCCCTCGGCGGATGACTGCTGGGACTACCGGCGGGGCGCTACCGCAACCTCACCACGCAACAACCGACATCCTCCATCAGACGAAAGGAGAAACCCATGTTGCCGAACACCGTCGAAACTCTGGCTGCACAGCGCTCGCTCGATGTGCTGATCAGAGCCGGTCTCATCGCGGTACTGGCCGTATTCTGCTACGGGGTGTTTCGCCCGTTCCTCGACCTGGTGCTGTGGTCGCTAATCTTGGCGATCACCCTGTATCCGGCGCATCGCTGGCTCCGCGCGAAAGTCGGCAGCGATGGCCGCGCCGCGACCCTGCTCGTACTGATCGCCATCGCGCTCATGATCGGACCGGTCTACTTCCTCGGCACGTCGTTGGCGGAGTCGGCGGAGCAGGCGGTGGACGTGGTCAAAAGCGGCGAGTATCACATTCCGCCGCCGCCGGAATCGGTGGCGGGCTGGCCGCTGATCGGGGAGCGCCTGCACGCCGTCTGGCTGTCGGCCTCCACCGATCTGACGGCGCTCGTCCGGAAGTGGGCACCCGAATTGAAGGGTGCTGGCATGACGGCACTCGGCACGCTCGCCGGAGTCGGCGTCGGCTTCCTGGTATTTGTTGCAGCACTGATCATTGCCGGCGTATTCATGGCGTTCGGCGAGACCGGTAGCAACAGCGCGGTCCGCATTCTTTCGCGCCTGACCGGACCGGAGCGCGGTCCGAAGATCGCCGAATTGTGCACCGCCACCATTCGCGCCGTGGCGCAAGGTGTGGTCGGCATCGCGTTCATTCAGGCACTGCTGCTCGGCGTCGGTTTCCTGGTCAAAGGTGTGCCCGGTGCAGGGCTGCTGTCGCTGGCGGCGCTGCTGCTCGGCATCATGCAGTTGCCTGTCGTGTTGATCACACTGCCGGTGATCGCGATCGTACTCGGTACGGAAGGCGCCACGTTTGGCACCATCGTGTTTTCGATCTACGCCTTCGTGGCGGGTCTGGCCGACAACGTGCTGAAGCCGTTGATGCTCGGGCGCGGTCTGGACGTACCGATGCCGGTCATCCTCATCGGCGCGATCGGCGGCATGGTCACCGGCGGCATCATCGGCTTGTTCATCGGCCCGGTGGCGTTGGCGGTGAGTTATCAGCTGTTCTGGCAATGGGTCGACCAACAGGTGCCGCCCGCCGTGGACGGCGTTCAACCGCCCAACTGATCCGCAGAGGGGTGATGCGGCGCTCGGCGCTCCACGGCCTCTTACTCTTGCTTGGCGCGTTAGGCCTCGCGGGATGCGTGCGCCTCGGGCCGAATTTCGAGCCGCCGCGCGAGCCGTGGGTTGAAACATGGAACAGCCCGGCGCTCGATCAGGTCACCCACACCGTCGTCGAACCAGACGTGCAGCAATGGTGGTCCGTGTTCAATGATCCGGTGCTCGACCAGTTGATCGCGGACGCGGACGCAAACAACACCGACATCAAGGTCGCCGGACTGCGCGTCATCGAAGCGCGTGCGCAGCTCGGTATCGCGCAAAGCGGGCGTTATCCTCAGGTGCAGCAGGCCAGTGCGGACGCTCTATATCTGGATCGCAGCCAGAACGGCGGCCGAAATCCGCGGGATGACAACTTCTGGCAATACTTCGCCGGCTTCGATGTGGCCTGGGAACTCGACTTCTGGGGCCGCTTCAGCCGCGCCATCGAAGCCGCCGATGCAAACTACTTCGCGGCCTACGCCAATTACGAAGACGTCCTGGTGCTGTTGCATGCGCAGTTGGCGGAAGCCTATATGGCCCTGCGCACGACGGAAGCGCGGCTGCGCATCGCCCGGGACAATGCCGAGTTGCAGCAGCGCAGCCTGGAAATTACCGAGCGTCTGTTCAAGAGCGGCAACAGCGCCGAGCTCGACGTGCAGCAGGCCAAGACGCAATACCTCGGCACCAAAAGCACCATCCCTGAACTGGAAAGCTCGCTGCATCGAACCCGCAATGCGATCGCGATCCTGATCGGCCAGCCGCCGGGTCCGCTGCCGCAGCTGACGGAAACACAAAGCCTGATCCCTGTCGTGGATGCAGCCGTACTTCAGGACGTCCCGGCCGCCTTGTTGTTGCGCCGTCCGGACGTTCGCGCCGCGGAACTGCAGGTGGCCGCGCAGTCGGCTTTGGTCGGTGTGGCGGTGACCGACCTGTATCCTGCGGTGACCCTGCTCGGCACCATCGGGTGGTCCGCCAGCTCTCTGGAGGGAAGCGCCGATTCCCTCGATATCGGCGGCGGACCGAGCCTGCGGTGGAACGTGTTCGACACGGGCCGCTTTAAGAACAACATCCGGGTCCAGGACGCGCGACTGCAGCAGCTGATCGAGGCTTACCGAGACCGCGTACGACAAGCGGCACGCGAGGCCGACGATGCAGCCACGGACCTGATCAATGCGCTCGAGCGCGAACGCATTCTGAGCGAGGCCTCGGTCGCAGCGAATCGCTCGTTGACGCTTGCCAACGCCCAATACGTCGAAGGATTTTCGGACTTTCAGCGCGTGCTCGATTCGCAACGCGCGCTGTTCGCACAGCAGGATGCATACCTGCTCAGCCGCAGCGATGCAGTCAACAGCCTGATTGAGCTGTATAAGGCGCTCGGCGGCGGCTGGTCGAGCCCGCTCGCGCTGGTCGATCCCGGCACGCGCGAACAGATGCGCAAGCGCACCAACTGGGGCGACCTGCTCGACTGATTAAGCAACACCGGCGCGTACACAAACGCGAACCGAACAAAGGTCAGCGCCTAAATGAGTGACACCACAGAATCGATCGTTACACCGGACCCCGCGACGCCGACGCCGGCCGATCCCGCACGACGAGGCGTTTCCGTGGTCGCGGCGTTCATCGTAGTGAGTTTGCTGTGGTACCTGTTGGCCGACCGCTACACGCCTTACACCCAGCAGGCGCGCGTGCAGGCGCTCATCGTTCCCGTCGCCGCCGAGATCAGCGGCCAGGTTACGGAGGTGCGCGTGCGCAACAACGAGACGGTCGACGCCGGACAGGATCTGTTCGCGATCGACCCTGAACCGTTTCAGATTGCGGTCGAGCGCGCCCACGCCGATCTCGAAGCCACGCGACGCAAGGTCGGCGCCAGCACCGCCGGCATCGATTCGGCGTTGGCCTCGGTGCGCGCCGCCGAGGCCAACGAGCTGCAGGCCCGGCAGGACCGCGACCGTCTCGAACGCCTGTATCACGACGACCCCGGTACAATCTCGCTGCGCCGACTGGAAATCTCCCGCGCCACGTTCCAGGAGTCCGTCAGCAAAGTAGCCGCTGCTGAAGCCGAAGTTCAGCGCGCCCGCGAGCAGGAAGGCGGCAGCGACGAAGACAACGCGCAACTGCGCAGTGCAGCC
This sequence comes from Pseudomonadales bacterium, assembly GCA_035494855.1. Classification (GTDB taxonomy): domain Bacteria; phylum Pseudomonadota; class Gammaproteobacteria; order Pseudomonadales; family Azotimanducaceae; genus DATJGR01. Next base: position 5,242 of record DATJGR010000187.1, read on the forward strand.
ACGACGCTCGCGAAGGCTGAACTGGACCTCGCCAACACGCGCGTTCAGGCGCGCTCGGCCGGGCTCGTGACCGATCTGCGCACCGAGGTCGGCCAGTTCGCGGCCGCCGGCAAACCGGTGCTGACGCTGATCACGATCAACGACGTGTGGATCAGCGCGGAATTCACCGAGAACAACCTCGGCCATATGCTGCCGGGAACACCGGTCCGCGTCGTGCTCGACGCGCTGCCGGGACGGGTGTTCCAAGGTCACGTGCGCAGCATCGGCTATGGCGTCAGCGTCGGCTCCGAGGCTCCGCCTGGCGGCCTGCCGACCGTGCAGAACAATCGCGACTGGCTGCGCGCGGCGCAACGTTTCCCGGTAATCATCGAATTCGAGCGCGGACAACTCGACGAGCCGCGCGCGCTTCGAATCGGCGGCCAAGCTGAAGTGATGGCGTTTCCAAGCGACGGCAACCCGCTCAACCTGCTCGGGCGCATGTTCCTGCGCGTCATGAGCTGGCTCTCGTTCGCGTACTGATCGTCATGGCGCGCTCTCCCGATCCCCGCCCACGCCGTGCGCTGCGCCTTGCTGCCGGCACTGCGCTGGCCACCGCCGCCGGTTTTGGCCTGGCGCTGCCGATTCCTTTCATCGCACCGATGCTGACGCTGTTCCTGCTGGC
>DATJGR010000188.1:0-7174 GCA_035494855.1 Pseudomonadales bacterium
CGCCGCATTACACGCCCCCCAACAGATCCGTTGATCGGCCGCGGCGCGCATACATCATCAACTATGTGCATCCGGTGCTGTTCAATCGTGGGCGGTCGGTTCCACCCGGCTAATCGCGACGCAGAATGCCGGTCATCGTGCCGACGCCGCGCTGCCCGCATCGCATGCGGTTCGAGCGCGCCGAGTTGTTCGAGCTGTGATGGGGTGACCTTGGTGCGGAATTCTCGCCTGGGGTCAGAGGGTTGGTGCGATCAAACGACCAGCGCGCAAAAAAAAGGGCCGGTCAAAAGACCGGCCCCCTTACAACAGATGTCACGATCACCTCCTTTTTATCCGCCCGAGGTGGAGCGGATTATGGCGTTCTCGGCCAGGAAAGCAATCGCGTCTTCTCAGTAGCAGTCACTGGCGCAGTAGTGGAGTCAGTAGCCGAGCGCTTTGTCGATGAGGCCCTCGAGCGACTGTCCGCTGCGCAGCCGCTGCAGGTTGGTGACGAAGCGGTCGATGTTGCGCGCCGCGCGATACTGACTCGCGCCCGCCGTGTGCGGCGTCATCACGACGTTCGGCAGACTCCACAGCGCGCTATCGGCCGGCAACGGTTCGCGCGGCGCAACATCCAGCGCGGCCCCGCCCAACCGGCCGTTCCGCAAAGCGTCGACGAGCGCGTGCTCGTCCATCACTTCGCCGCGCGTCACGTTGACGAGGATCGCCGACGGTTTCATTGAGGCGAACGTCTTCGCATCGAACATGCCCTGCGTCTCGCGCGTTAGCGGCACGCAGATCGCGACGACGTCGGAGGATGCCAGCAACTCCGGGAACTGGAGGAGGGGTCGCACCGACGGCACTTCGGACGAAGCGGGTACCGCGTCGCGGTCTACGGCCTGGCAGTTCATTCCGAACGCTGCAGCACGACGGGCCATCGCGCGGCCGGTGCCGCCGAATCCGACGATGCCCATCGTCAGGCCGGTCAGTTCGACTTCCTTCCGCCGCATTTCGGGCCGATGGTTCCACGCGTCGGGCCCGAGCTTGAGCGCGGTGGCAAGTTGCCGCGTAAGCATCAGCAACAGACCGAACGCGTGGTCGGCGAGGTGCTCGCCGACCAGACCTTTCTCGCTCGTCAGCAACACGGGGCTCGCCGCGAACTCCGGATACAGGAACGCATCGACGCCGGATGCGATCGCGTGCACCCAGCGGAGCCGCGGTGCCGCCTGGAACAGTGCGTGCGGTACGAAGCCGAGAATCACTTCGGCGTGTTCGGCGTGCTCGTGCGCCTGCGACTGCGACGTGACGACCACCTCCGCACCGTGTCCGGCGGCGTCGCGGATGCGCTGCAGATCGGCGGCCGACACGGCCGGCAACGTGAGCCCCGGGATGATCAGAATCTTCATCGCCGTTTCACTTGAAGCGGATCGCCACGCGACCGAGCGGACCGAAATCCGCTTCCCACCGCGCCGGTTCGCGCACGGACTGGCGCGTGAAAGAGCCGGTGATCACGCGCTGTCCGCCTTTGAGGCCGCGGTCGAACTTGGCGAGTTCGCGGGCGAGTGTTGCGAGCGATTCGAAGTGATCGTCGATGTGGCCGCGAGCGGCGACGCGTTCGACTTCGACCCCATCACGGCTCAACGCGATCACGAGCGAGCTCCAGTCGAAGTTCTGCGGCAACGGTGTGACCGGACCGACCACGATGCCCCACTGCGACAGATTGTCGGCGACCCGACACGGGCCGTCCGATTCGCCGGACAGGCGTGTCTCGTTGACTTCGAATGCAGGCGCCACACCGCCGACGGCGGCGTGCGCCATCTCGGCAGTGACCGATCTGCCCCGCAGATCGCGATCCAACACGAAGCACAGCTCGTTTTCGATCCCGCAGTGCCGGATGGCGGCGATGTTCAGTTCGTCGTCCGACGGGATGATGCGGTTGTCGAGCACGAAGCCGAACGGACGGATGCCCTTACCGAACGCGTCGCGCGACGTACCGGACGTCAGTCCTACCTTCCAACCTCCCAACGATTCGCCGCGGGTGCACCAGCGGTCGAGCACGTCGAGCTGAATGGCCTCGGCGTCGTCGATCGACAGCTTGCCGTTCAACGCCGTTACGTCGAACGGCGAGCCGGTGGATGCGCGCCAGAAACGTTCCAGAAGTACCGCGTGGTCGTTGTGCATGATGCCGTTTTTCGAATCGGGATCGACGTCGGCAGGATACACCGGGCCGCGCCGGTAGCGTTCGGGCGTCCGCAGAGTTAAAACGGAACCGCACCGGCACGGGAGAGGGAAGATGCGCAACGGATTCAGGGTAATCGACACCGACTGTCACCAGATGGAACCGCCATCGATCTGGGCCGACTACATCGATCCGGCCTTCGCCGATCGGGCGCCGCGGGTCGGCGAGATCGGCCACGGGCGCAAAGGCGTGACGGTGGAGGGTGAAGCACTGACCCGGCAGACCGGATCGTATCCGATGGACTCCGAAGAGTTCATCGCCGCCACGGTGCGGGCAATGAAGCGCTTCGAAAAAACGCGCAACGCCGGTTTCAGTCCGCAAAGCCGCATTGCGGACATGGACGCGCAAGGCGTGGACGCCCAGGTGATCTATCCGACAGCGGGTGGCCAGCTGTTAGGCAAACCGTTCGAGGATACCGAGCTGCTCGCCGCGTGCTGTCGCGCCTACAACGACTGGAGTCTGGAGTACTGTTCCGCTGCACCCCAACGACTGCGTATGGCGGCGATGCTGCCCATGCAGGCGGTGGATCTGGCCATCGAAGAGGCCCGACGAGCCAGCTCGCGGGGCGCTGCCGCGTTCTACGTGCGGCCGAACCCGACCGCGGGACGCAACCTGCACCACTCCGACTACGAACCATTGTGGCGCGAAATCGCGCGCCTCGGTAAACCCGTCTGCATCCACGACTCCGGCTCGCCGTATCTGCCGTCGTTCGGCGAGCGCATGGAAACGCACACCTCCGGCCACATCATCGCGCACCCGTTCGAAGCCATGGTCGCGATGATGAGCCTCATCTGGTACGGGGTGATCGAAAGGAATCCGACGCTACGGATCGTGCACGTCGAAGCCGATGCCGGTTGGTTGCCTTACTGGTTGCAACGCATGGAGCAGCACTGGGAGTTCTCAGGCAACGCCGAACATCCCGATCTGAAGCGCCGGCCGACGGAATACTTCAAGACGAACTTTCTCGTTGCGTGTCGCGGCGACGAAATGACGCTGCCGAGCGTGGTGAACCTCGTCGGCGACGACAATCTCACCTTCAACACCGACTATCCGCACCCCGACGGCACCTGGCCCTCCGGCATCGAAAGCCTCGAGAAACAACCGATTCCGCGAGAGAGCATTCGGAAGATTTTCTGGGATAACGCGGCGAGCGTGTTCGGAGTGAACTGAGGCGGTGGAATGGAGCTTCGAGCGCGGCGGAGGTGGGTATGCGCCGCGTCGGACGCGCTCGAGCCATCCCTGGTCGCTCCGCGCGCGCCATCCATGGCGCGCTAGGGTCCTCCGCGACGCATACCCACCTCCGCCTCGGGTCATGTCTCCATCGACATGATCGGAGGGGTCTGAACCCGTGCTTCGCGTTCCTCATCGAATAAGTCACCGCCGGCGCCGGGCCCGGCGGTGACTTGTTGCAAGCGAAGTCGAATCGGCGCGGGTCGCGAGTACGTGAGCGGTGGGTGATCGGTGTGGAGGGGCATCCGGGGCCAGGGATGGCCCCGGATAGAGCGTCCAGGGATGGCTCGAGCGTACCCGGAATACCGATCACCCACCGCTCACGTCATCGAAACCCGCACGTCCCAATCACGAATCAACTCGCATACAACCCGCCGTCGACCACGAACTCCGCTCCCGTGCAGTACGAACTGTCTTCGCTTGCGAGGAACAATGCGACGGACGCCACTTCGCTGGCGGCGGCGGTGCGTCCCATCGGCACGCTGCGCGTCATGCGGTCGAGATCGGTCGGCAGTTGGCCGAGCATGTCGGTCTCGATGAGACCCGGATGGATCGAGTTCACGCGCACGCCGCGGCGCGCGAGTTCGATGGCGGCGCTCTTCGTCATGCCGCGCACCGCCCACTTCGACGTGCCGTACGCGAATGCGCCTGCGGCCGATTGCATGCCGGCCAGCGACGAGATGTTCACGATGCTGCCGCGGCCCGCTTCGCGCATCGACGCCGCCACCGCGCGCATACCGAGGAACACGCCGACGCAATTCACGTCCATCACCAGCGTGAACTCGTCGAGCGACGTATCGCGCATCCGGTTGGAACGGAAGATGCCGGCGTTGTTCACAAGCACGTCGATGCGGCGGTCGCGCTGCAGAATCTCGGCCACGAGCGTCGTCCAGTCGCTTTCGCTGCGCACGTCGAGATGGCGATAGGTACCGCCGATCGATCTGGCGGTGGCTTCGCCGACATCGTCGAGCACGTCGGTCAGCCAGACGGTCGCGCCTTCCTGACTGAACAGCCGTGCTTCCTCCGCACCTTGTCCGCGCGCCGCGCCGGTAATCACGCACACTTTGCCGTCGAGTCTTCCCATGTTGTCTCCGTTTGCGGGTTTATCGGTGTGTCATCGCCACGGCCGTATCACCTGGCGGGCGAACTCTGCGAGATAGTCGAGGGAGCTGTCGGGCGCAAGCATCGGATGCGGCAGCACGATGTCGAGCGGCACGTCGACTTCCAACGCGCGTTCCAGCTGAGTCGAGATGTCGGTGAAGCTGCCGTACAGCGCGAAGGCATCTACGGCTTCCTGCGGCAGGAAATCCACCGCGGCGCCGGCAGCGAGCAGGTCGCGGGCATGGTGGAAGTCGGGGAAGATCTCGTGCTTCAGTTCGTGCACCGACCTGCCGTTCCAATACAGGCCGACGTTGTCGAACAGGAACGGCGAGTACTCGTAGTAGCCGGCGGCAATCGCTTTGGCGATGGTCCGTGCGCGTTGCGCATCGGCGTCCACCGCAACGTGGAAGATCACGCCGATCTTCACGTCTTTCGCATTCCGCCCGGCTGCCGTCGCCCCTTCGACAACCTGTTGGTATGCTGCCTGGATGTTGCGCGCATCGGTTCCGACGCGGATGAACACGCCGTCGGCGTGTGCGCCGGCCATCTTCAGGGCGCGTGGACCCTGGGCTGCGACCCATACCGGCACTGGCTGGGCGTGACGCAGGCGGGCGGGTTTCGCGGCGCCGACATCGAGCGCTTCACCGGCCAGCAGCGTGCGCACCTGCACCAGCGCCCGTTCCAGAGTTGCCACGCGCGCCGGAGACAGGCCATTCAGGCGAACCGCGGTGTCGCCTACCCCGAGTCCGAGCAGAGTGCGACCCGGCGCGAGTTCGGCCACCGTTGCAATCGATGAAGCGAGTGCGGCCGGATGACGCATGACCGGGGTGTCGAGCAGCGTGCCGAGCACGAGCCGCTGCGTCGCGCCGGCCGCGAATGCGAGCATCACGTAGGGATCGCGCACGAGCAGCGGTGAGCACGGGATCAACCCGTAGCCCCACCCCAACGACTCCGCTTTCGCGGCCGATCGAGCGAACGCGTCGACGCTCGACATGTCGAGCCTGTTGATCGCAAATTGCATGTGTGATCCCGTGATCGCGCGGCCGTTAGAATCGCACCGGGAGGCAAGGCTTGAAACCCCTAGAGAATCTGCGCGTCGTCGACGCGACCTCGGGTCCGGTCGGCGGACTCGCCACCATGATGCTCGCGGACTTCGGCGCCGAGGTGATCAAGGTCGAAACGCGCGACGGCGATCCGGCGCGCGCCGAGCCGCACGCGCGCGTCTGGTTGCGCGGCAAGCGCAGCGTCGTGTGCAACGACGAGGCCCTGCACGATCTGATCGTCGGCACGGCCGATGCGGTGCTCACCGATCGTGCGCTCGATGCGGAGCGCCTTTCTCTGGAGCGATCCGATCTCGTCTACGGCGCCATCACGCGCTTCGGCGGGTTGCCGCTCGACGAAGACCTCGTCGCCGCACGGCTCGGTCGGATGATGGGTTTCCGCGGTGTCGCCGATCGCGATGGTCCCGTGTACAGCGCGGTCCAGGTCGCCACGCACGCGATCGCGCAGTCCGCGTGCTCCGGAATCGTTGCAGGTCTCTTCGCGCGCGCACGCACCGGCCGCGGCTGTCGCTTCGAAACGAACCTGGCGCGCGGACTGCTGCCGTTCGAAATGGGCGGCGTGTTCGTCCCGCAACTGCTGCAGCGCGGTCTCGACGTGCCCCCGCTCGGCGCTGATCCGTTCACGCTGATGCCGACCATCAACTATCACCCCGTTCAGTGTGCCGATGGCCGTTGGCTGCAGCTGGGCAATCTGTTGCCGCATCTGCTCGAACGGTTTCTGCAATGCGTCGGCCTCGACGACGTGGTGGCCGAGCTCGGCAACCAGCCGATGCTGTGGTCCGACGACGCTCGCGAAGCGTTTCGCGATCGCATGCTGGCGCACATGCAGACGCGGACCACAACGGAGTGGATGGCGCTGTTCATCGCTGACGGCGGAATCGTGGCGCACCAGTATCAGACGACGCAGCAGGCGCTGGACGATCCCGACCTGATCGACAACGGTCACGTCGTGACGACAGAGCTCGGCCGTCAGCTCGGCGTGGTGGCGCGGCTCGACGCGACGCCGGGCAGCGCAGGCGTGTGTATTCCGGCGTTGGGCGAAATGGATCTTCGAGCGGCCATGCAACGCAAGCTCGAAGTTCCGAAGACGAGGGGTGCGTCGCCCCAACTACCGCTCGAAGGGGTGACGGTGGTCGAGTTTGCGACGATCATCGCCGCGCCGCTCGGCGCATCGATGCTCGCCGATCTCGGCGCTCGCGTGATCAAGGTGGAGCCGCTGGAAGGCGATCCGTTCAGGGCGATGATGGGTGGTCTGGGCGCGGCGCGCGTCAACGCCGGAAAGGAGAGCATCTGCGTCGACCTGAAGTCTGCCGAAGGTCGGCGCGTCGCCCACGCGCTGATTGCGCGCGCCGACGTGCTGGTCCACAACTACCGGGTCGGCGTTCCGGAGCGGTTGGGTATCGGATACGGCGACGCGCGCGCCATCAACCCGAAGCTCGTGTACGTGTCGGTGAACGGTTATGGCCCCAAGGGTCCGGGCGCGCTGCGTCCGAGCACGCATCCGATTCCAGGCGCTGCGCTGGGCGGCGTTGTGGCGCAGTTGGGCGGTCGGTTGCCCGATCGG
>DATJGR010000189.1:0-2300 GCA_035494855.1 Pseudomonadales bacterium
ATGCGCAGGCAGACGAATACGGTCAACTACTCGCGCGCGCTGCCGCTCGCCCAGGGCATCAAGTTCGAAATCTGAAGGAGCCGGCCACATGCCGCTGCACAAGATCGCCGTGTTGGGGCTCGGTAAGGTCGGAACGCTGGCGGCGAAGCTGCTGCACGAAAGCGGTTTCGACGTCACCGGTTTCGACAGCCGCGCGCCGCAGGAAATGTTGCCCTTCGCCGTGCGTACCGTGGACCTCGGAGCCGACGACGGTATCCGTGCGCCCACCTCCGGTTTCGACGCCGTACTGTCGTGCCTGCCCTATCGCCTGAACGCTCGCATCGCCACCGCCGCGCACGCCCGCGGCATGCACTACTTCGACCTCACCGAAGACGTGCCCACGACGCACACGATCATCGATCTCAGCAAGACCTCGCGCGGGTTGATGGCGCCGCAATGCGGCCTGGCACCCGGCTTCGTCGGCATCGTCGGCGCCGCGCAGGTGGCTGCGTTCGAGAAGTGTCGTTCGCTGCGGCTGCGCGTCGGCGCGCTGCCGCAGAATCCGACGGGCCTCATGGGTTACGCGTTCAACTGGTCGCCCGAAGGCGTGGTGAACGAATACCTGAACGACTGCGAGGTGATCGAAGACGGCGTGCGCAAGATGGTGTCGTCGATGGAGTGGATCGAAACCGTGTACGTCGAAGGCGTGATGCTGGAAGCGTTCACCACGTCCGGCGGGCTCGGCACCATCTGCGAGACATTCCACGGCAAGGTCGCGAACGTCGACTACAAGTCGATGCGTTATCCCGGCCACATGCGCCTGATGAATTTTTTCTTTCACGAACTGCTGATGCGCGAACGCAGAGAACTGGCTGGCGAAATTCTCACCAACGCGAAGCCGCCAGTGAACGACGACGTGGTCTACATTCACGTCTCATCGGAAGGCACGCTGGAAGGCCGGCTCGCGCGGCGCGAATTCGTGCGCGCGTATCACCCCATCACCGTGGCCGGCGCCGAGCAGACGGCCATCGCGTGGACCACCTCCGCGTCGGTGGTGTCGGTCATCCAGCTGGTGCGTGACGGCGCGTTGCCGCAGCAGGGTTTTCTGAAGCAGGAACAGATTCCGCTCGAGCGCTTTCTCGGCACCCGCACCGGACGCCTGTTCACCGCGTGACTCGATGGGGTCGATCCGCTAACGTGCATCCGCCACGGAAATACCAAAGGCCCATGCGCACATGTCGGCGATTCAGGAATCGATGACCGCCTCCCCAACGTCCGAATCCGTTCGCGTTGCGGTGCTCGGCGCCGGCATGTCCGGTATCTGCATGGGCATCCAGCTTCGCGAGCACGGCATCGACGACTTCGTCATTCTCGAGAAGGCGGACAGCGTTGGCGGAACCTGGCGCGAGAACACCTATCCCGGTGTCGCGTGCGACGTGCCGTCGCACGTCTATTCGTTCTCGTTCGAACTGAACCCGAACTGGAGCCACTCGTATTCGAGCGGGCGCGAGATCTGGGATTACTGCGAGCGCTGCACCGACAAATACGGTCTTCGCGACAAGATCCGCTTCCGCACGCGCGTGACCAGCGTGACGTTCGACGGCAATCGCTGGCACGTCGAGACCGAGGGCGGTCCCCGCATCACAGCAGACATCGTGGTGAGCGGACTCGGCGGCTTGCACTTGCCTAACCGCGCCGCCATCGACGGCATCGAATCGTTCGGCGGCGCGCGTTTCCACACTGCACAATGGGATCACACCGTGAACCTGAAAGGCCGGCGCGTGGCGATCATCGGCACCGGTGCCAGCGCCGCTCAGGTGCTGCCGGAAATCGCCAAGGACGTTGCCGATGTCACCGTGTTCCAACGCTCGGCGGCATGGGTGTTCCCGCGTCTCGCGCACGACATCCCGGAGCAACGGCGCGCGTTGTTCAACCGCATGCCGTGGCTGATGCGTCTCTATCGCTGGTTCATGTGGCTGGTGATGGACGTGGCGGGAACGCTGTCGTTGCGGCGCAACAGCTGGTTCTCGGACCGCTTGCGCCAGGTCGGTCTCGCGCACCTCGAAGCGTCCGTCAGCGATCCCGATCTGCGTGCGAGATTGACGCCTGACTACGAACCCGGCTGCAAACGCCGCTGCATCTCGGACGACTACCTGTCCACGTTCAACCGTTCGAACGTGCATCTGGTCACCGATCCGATCACACACGTCGAGCCCAATGGCGTGCGCGACGCCACCGGCAAGCTCCATCCGGTCGACGTCATCGTCGAAGCCACCGGATTCCGCCCGTTCGACATCACCGACTACGTCGACATCGTCGGC
>DATJGR010000190.1:0-8345 GCA_035494855.1 Pseudomonadales bacterium
GGACAAGCGCGCGGACCTCGTAAAAGGCCTGCTCGACACCCCCGATTTCGCGGCCGGCCTCGAGTGGCTGAACGCCCACGCAGTGGACTGGACCGCCAACCCCTACAAATTCTCGAAGCAATGCGCGGCTGCGTATACCTATCGCGCGGCCGGATTCGCGCTGCCTTACGGTGTACGGGTGAATTGCGTCAATCCGGGCGCGGTCGAAACGAAACTCACGCCGGCATTTCGCGAGCTGATCGGTCAAGAGATGTACGACTGGGGCGTGCGTCAGATCGGCCGGCACGGCGTTCCCGACGACATCGCCGAGGTGATCGAGTTCCTGGCAATCGGCCAGTGTCGCTGGCTGAACGGCGTCGCGATAGTGGTCGACGGCGGCTACATCGCGGGCCTGGTCGACGGTTGGGTCAACCTCGACGAATCACCGAACGCGCGAAAGACGTGAGCGGGACGACGCGCGCTCAGCGCATCGACTTCGACTGGATCGCTGCGGCGTCCTGCACGTTCTGTAGATACTGCTGCGAAGCTGCGCGTTCGGCGTCGCGTTCCGCGGCGGTCTGACAAACGGTCTTGCTGATCCGCGTGCCGACTACGGGTGTCTTCTTGCAGGTCGCGCGCTTCGTGTACGCCGCCTGTTTGGCGTCGGCGGTCGGCTCGAGGTCCGGCTCCGCAGCTGGCGGCGCCGCGGCGGCCAGCGTTCCGGACAGGACCACGGAGCAGAGCAGAAGCGATAACCTCATCGCGCGCACGTTACCGACTCCTGTGCCGTAGACGGCCGAATCATCGCTCGCCGTCCCCGCTCGAGCCACAGTTTTTTTACATCATTGCCACAGCCTGAGCGCGAGGTCGAGCGGATCGGTCTTCACACCGCGCCTGGCGAAATACTCGCAGATGTTCGAGACGTCGCGAAGGAACAGCGACCACGGATCCACCGCGTCGTCGATGCGCGTTGCCTGCGGCAGATCGATCATTCGCGGCACACCATCCAGGTACAGGACGTTGTAGGCCGAAAGGTCGCCGTGGACGACTCCGCACTCCAGCATGATTTCGATGTCGCGCACCACGATCGGAAAGATGCGCTCCGCCTCGTCGCGCGCGAGCTTCAACTCGGCCAGTGCCGGCGCGCGCTCGCTACCGCGACCGAGGTACTCCATCAGAATGCCGTCGCTGCAGTGCATGTAAGGTTTCGGCACCGAGGCGCCCGCGTCGTGCAGCGTTTCGAGCATCTGCCACTCGCGGCCGATCCATTGGTGATGTACCGCGTCACGACCGTGCCGCGACTTCTGACGCATCGCTTTCGCCATGCGCCGGTCACGAATTTTCTCGGTGTTGACGTACGTCGCTTCGTTCGAGAACGCTCTGAACTTGCGCGCTCGATACATCTTTGCCGCAAGGTATTCGACCGCCGCAATCGGCCGCGCCCGGCACAGATAGACTGTCGCCTCCTTTCCGTCATTGATCATGCCGACGACCTCGTCGACGTGGCTCGAGAACTCCCGCTCGATCACGCCGCGCTCCGCCGCCGCCAGCGACACTCGCGTAAACGTAGGACGCGAGAGATCGCTCGAATCGATATCTTTCGAAGACATGGCTCACCCGTCGTTGCAAACCCATGAGGCGAACGTCGAGCTGGCGCGATGAATGGAAAAAAACGTCGGCCGGCCGACGTTCATGTTGGAACGGCCGGCGCCGGATCAGATCAGGCGCGGACCTTCGAGTGATGTGCGGTCATAGTGTACCTCCAACGACGGGAGGAGAGGTGCGGCAACGTTAAACGCACCACGGCCGACTGTCGAGTGCCGGCGAGGAATATCGCGGCGGGGTCAATGGTCGGCGTTGACGGTATTCCAGCTGCCGCTGCGCTTGATCTCCTGCGCCCACTGGTCCATCGCGGCCTTGTCGCGATCCATCTGCTCCTGCGTTTTGCAGACGGTACGCTTCACGTACGAACCGGTCACCGTTACGCGCTTGCAGATCGGCTTGTTGGAGTACGCGGCTCTTGCGGCGGCCTGGGTCTGCTCGGGTGCGGTTGCGCCGGCGGTCTCGTCAGCCACGGCGACCGCGCAAAAGTGAGCAGCCGTCAGGAACGTCACGACGCGAACGAAGTGCTTCATGGTATTTCTCCACTGGAACGACGTTGCCGCATGATCGCGCGCCCGACGTTCCGTGGCCAGCGCCTCATGCACGTCCTCGCGTGGCTGTGGAGCGCACGGCTCGAACTGGCCGACGCCGTCCCGGCGTCGAATTCACCGGTCTCGACAACGCAGGTATCATCCGACGATGCCACGCATCAACCACCTGCATCTGCACGTCCGCTCCGTCGAACGCTCCCGCGCGTTCTACGAGAAGTACTTCGGCTTGCGCGACCACGTGATGCACGGCGACATTCTGTTCATGCGCGACGCCGACGACGGACTCGATCTGGCGCTCGCGCCGGCATCCACGCTCGATCCGTTCCCGAAATGGTTCCACTTCGGGTTCCGCCTCGAAGCGCCCGACGCCGTGGCGTCCATGCATGCGAGGCTGCGGGCGGACGCGGTGGAAACCACGGAACTCCAGCGGTTCGACGACTTCGTCGTATTCCGCTGTCACGATCCCGACGGCTACCAGCTCGAGGTGTACTGGGAGTAGCGCGTGATCAGAGAACCCCGGCGCTCGCTCGGTTGAACCGCCGCAGCCCCTGCGTCGGTCATTGACCTGGTCAGAAGCGTTCGACGAAACCGAACGTACCCTTCTCCTTGATCTCCTTCGCCGCGCCCATGAAGCCGACCATCGCCGCGCGATACAGCGAACCGCCCAGACTGATGCGGCGCACACCCGCCGCTTCCAGCTCGGCGATGCTGAACGAGCTGCCCTTCATTCCGATCATGAAGTTCACCGGCTTCGACACGGCGGAGCACAGCGTCCGCACGGCTGCGAGATTCGGCAGACCGGGTGCAAACAGCACGTCCGCGCCCGCGGCTTCGAACGCCTGCAAGCGGCGAATGGTGTCGTCGAGATCGGGATTGCCGCGCAGGAAATTCTCGGAGCGCGCGGTCAGCGTGAACGTGAACGGCAACGCGCGCGCGGCCGCCACCGCCGCGGCAACGCGCTCCGTTGCGAAGCCGATATCGAACAACGGTTTGGATTTGTCCTGGGTGGCGTCTTCGATCGACCCGCCAACGACGCCGGCCGCGGCAGCGAGACGAATGGTCTCGGCGGCGCTCTGCGGCGAGTCGCCGAATCCTTTCTCGAGATCGGCCGATACCGGCAGATCGGTGGCCGCGGCAATCGCTCGTGCATGCGCAATTGCTTCGTCGCGCGATATCTCTCCGTCGCGGCGGCCGAGTACTGCGGCAGAGGCACCGCTCGAAGTCGCCAACGCCTGAAACCCGAGACCGGCCAGCGCACGGGCGGAAGCCACGTCCCACGGATTGGGAATCACGAACGCCTTCGCACTCCGGTGCAGCGCGGCAAAACTGTTGGCCTTCTCTTCCTGGCTGATCGGCATCTCAATCTCTCACTTTGGGGGACTGGCATGTTCGAGTAGGTACAACAACAATTCAACCGTCGCACCACCCGATCTGCACGGACCGACACAGGCGCTCAACCGAATGATCATTTCGCACCGGCACAAGTTCATCTTCATCAAGACCAACAAGACCGCCGGCACCAGCATCGAAATCGCGCTCTCGAGGTTCTGCGGCGACGACGACGTCATCACACCGATCTCGCGCGACGACGAGATGACGCGCCAAAGTCTCGGCTACGCCGGCCCGCGCAATTATCTGGCATCGCGTTCGGAATACGGCGTCCGCGATTACGCCAACCTGCTGCGCGGCAAGAGGAAAGCGCGCTATTACAACCACATGCCGTCGCGGGAAGTGAAAGCGCTGATCGGAGACGAAGTCTGGAACAGCTACTTCAAGTTCTGCTTCGAGCGGAATCCGTTCGATCGCGTCATCTCGCTGTACTACTGGAGAAACAAGACCGAGCCGCGGCCGTCGATGTCGGCGTTTCTGGACTCGGACGTACCGCTGCTGCTGCAACGGCGCGGTTACGACCTGTACACCATCGACGGACGGGTCGTGATGGATCGCGTATGCATGTTCGAGGACATGGATGCCGAGCTCGAACGCGTACGGGTCCTGCTCGGCCTCACAGAGCCGTTGGAACTGCCGCGCGCTAAAACGTCGAGTCGCAAAGACAAACGCGGTTTCCGCGAGCTATTGACCGAACGCGAGATGGATACCGTGCGAACCCTGTTCAGCCGCGAGATCGCGCTGTTCGGTTTCGAAGGCTGAAGTTATTGCGCCGTGCCGCGGCGGTCCGCAATGCGCGCTTTGATGGCGTCGCGCGACGCCTTCAGTATGCGGTTCGAGCGGGCCGGTTCGGTCATCGCGCGCGACACAGCCACCGCTCCGACCATTTCGGAGACGATAGACAACGCCAGGTCGTGCGCGCTGGCGATGCCTTGCCGCTTCAGCAGCATCGCGACGAGTTTCGTCATCCGGTCACCGCCTTCGAAGAAGCGTAGCCGCGCCGGGTCCGTCATGCGCGCCAGCTCTCCCGACAGCGTCGGCAACGGGCATCCGTGCTCGGCGTCGTCGCGATGGCGTATCGAAAGATAACCGTCGACGAACTCGTCGAGCGCAGCACCCGGCTCCAGATCTTTCATCCGCTCCACCCAATGCTCGTATCGGTCGTCGAACATCTGCGTGATTGCTTGCGCGATCAGGTCGTCCTTGGACTTGAAGTGCGCATAGAAACCGCCGTGCGTGAGGCCGGCTTTCGCCATCAACCCCGCCACGCCGATGCGGTCGGGGCCTTCGGCACGAATGGCATTCGCTGCTTCCCGCAAAACGCGTTTGCGCGTGCGTTCCTTGTGTTCGGTGTCGTATCGCATAACGTCTCCTCAATGCATGATGATGATCATATCAAACTGCCGTTCGTTTCAGTGCGCATCGGCGACCGTGGCCTTCGCGCCGCCGCCCGCCGAAGCTCGCGCGAACGGCACCATCAGCAGCGCGGCCACGAACATCCAGCACATGAGCCGGAACACGTCGTCGAACGCGATCGTCAACGCCTGCTGCGACACGATCCGGTTCAGCACGCCTTCGGCCAACAGCAATGCGTGCGCCGGGTCGGGCGTTTCCACCGCGAATTGCCGCGCCAGCGCTGCGACCGTATCGCGCGCCATTCCGGCGCCCTGCCCCAACACGTCGTTGAACCGCTGCGCCTGAACGCGCGCGTAGTCCTGTAACCAGGTATTCACCACCGCGATGCCAACGGCGCCGCCGAGGTTGCGCATCAGATTGAACAAGCCCGACGCCTGGCGCAGTTCCGGCCCCTGAAACTCCGACAACGCCATGCCCACGCTCGGCACGATGCACAGCATCACCGCGAAACCGCGCACCGCCTGCGGCCAGAACAATTCCGCGAATCCCCATTGTGACGTCATGTGCGAAGTCAGCCAGAGGCTGAACGCGAACAACGACAGGCCGATCGGAATCACAACGCGACGGTCGACCGCCTCCGACAGTCGCGCGGCGATCAACGTACTGGCGATCTGCGCGATGCCGACGATCCACACCGTCAACCCGATGTCGAGGCTCGAGTAGCCGCGCACGCGGCCGAGAAAAACCGGTATCAGATAGGTGGATGCGTAGATGCCGAATCCGATCACCAGGTTGAACACGCACGCGAACGCAAACGCCGGCTTTCGGAACGGCGACAGCCTGACGATCGGCGATACGGAGAAAAACGAGCGCTCCAGAAACAGCGCGAAACCCACGCAGGACAACCATGCGCCGGTTTGAATTCGCGCGTCGTCGAACCAGTCGTACCGCGGACCTTCTTCGAGAACGTATTGGAGCCCGGTCAGGAATAACGCCATCGCCCCGAGTTGAATCCAGTCGATGCGGCGAAACATCGCGAGGTTCGGCCGATCGACGCGGATCACGACGATCGCAAGCGCCGTGACGACGATGCCGGGAACGACGTTGATGAAGAAGATCCACCGCCAGTCGATCGATTCCGTGATCAGGCCGCCCACCGTCGGCCCGAGCGTGGGTGCCAACACCGACACCATGCCGAGAATCGCCGGAATCAGCGCGCGCTGTTTGCCTGAGAAGATCGTCATGCCGACCACGAACACCGACGGCACCATCGCGCCGCCCGTGAAACCCTGCAGCACGCGGAACGCGATCATCGACTCGATGTTCCATGCGAACCCGCAGAGCACACTCGACACGGTGAACAGGCCCGCTGACATCGCGAACAGCCAGCGCGTCGACATCGCCTGTCCCAGAAACGCCGAGAACGGAATCATTACGAGTTCCGCCATCAGATAGGCGGTTTGCACCCAACTGATTTCCTCTGGGCCCGCCGACAACCCCGCCTGAACGTCGTTCAACGACGCCGCGACGATCTGGATGTCGAGCAGCGCCATGAACTGCCCGAACGCCATTACGCCGAAGATCAGGAATTTACGCTGAAGCGGCAATGCGGTCGGGTCCAGCGCTGGCTGCGCCATCGCGCTGTTGAACGGAATCGAACCAGGAGTCGAAGCCATCTTTTCGTCTGCTTGCCATTCGTCGACGATTTATATTACGATCATCATATAATGAATGGCAAGCTACTGACTCACATACGAACGAACCGGAGGACGTATCCATGAATGCCGCAGTGGACACGCGCACGCTCGAACAGGGCACCGTTGTCAATGGCGCCGCTGCCGCGACATCGCCGCCGAAACCGTCGAAATACCGCGCAATCGCCGCCGCCCTCGTGGCGGTCGTGATAGCGGCCGCCGGTGCGACCTATATCGCGCTGCCCGGAGCGTCCGAGAGCACCGACAACGCGTACGTCGGCGCCGATGCCACGTCGGTCGCGCCGAAAGTCCGTGGTCTCGTCGCGGCGGTGCTCGTTCAAGACAATCAGCGCGTACGCGCCGGCGATCCGCTCGTGCGCATCGACGCGGAAGAGTTCGACGCACGCGCCGCCACCGCCACTGCCGACCTCGCCGATGCGCAAGCCGGCGTCGCCGCCGCGCGCGCAGCGCTCGTCAGTCTCGACGCGGAAGAGCAACTGGCGCTCGCAAACGTCCGCGCCGCCCACAGTTCGATCCGTGCCGCGAGTGCGCAAGCGGACCGCGCCGTTGCAGATCGCCAGCGCTTCGACGCGCTCGCAACGCGCGGCGCCGTGTCTGTGCACGACGCGGCAGCGGTTCGCGCCACCGCGATCAGCGCCGAGCAGGACGTGGTCCGCGCAACGGCGCTGCTCGACGTGTCGCAACAGCAAGCGAGCGTCACCAGCGCGAAACGCGCGACGCTCGAAGCGCAGTTGCAGAAAGCGGAAGCCGCAGTCGCTCGCGCTCATGCCGCGCTAGACCTCGCGCAGCAGGACCAGCGGCATGCGTTGATCTTGGCGCCGATCGACGGCGTGGTCGGCAATCGGCAAGTGCAGCAAGGCGATTACGTGCAACCGGGATCGCGCCTGCTGGAACTGGTGCCGCTGCAGTCGGTGTACGTCACCGCGAACTTCAAAGAGACACAAACGGAACGCATGCGCATCGGGCAACGCGCGACGATTGAGGTCGATGCGATGCCGGACCACGTGCTGATCGGCACCGTGGACAGCTTCGCGCCCGGTTCCGGTTCGCAGTTCGCGTTGTTGCCGTTCGAACCGGGTACCGGCAACTTCACTAAAGTCGTGCAGCGCGTGCCGGTGCGGATCCGCTTCGACGCGGGACAATCGGCAATCGACGCGTTGCGGCCCGGCCTGTCGGTGACGGCGCGCGTGAAACTCGCCGACTGACAATCTGGAGGGACGTTGCAGAGCAAAGGAGACGTAGAAATCTCCGGCAACACGCAAGGCCCGCATCGCCAACAAGGGCATGGAGGGGCTGGCATCAGCCGACGGACAGACCCTGTGTGGCGCCATGCAGAGCCCGCTCGAACAGGATGGCGGCACCGACGACGGGTACACACGTATCGCCCGCGTCGACGCGCGCACCGGTATGGTGAAGGAAATCGCACATCCGCTCACGAACATCGGCAAGGTCGTCAAGCCGAAGTACAGCACGGTCAGCGACATCGTCGCCATCAACGATCACCAACTGCAGGTGGACGAACGCGATGGAAAAGGTCTCAGCGACGGATCGAGCGCCGTCGTGAAGCTAACAGGTTTCGCGTTCGGACCCGATGCGGATGTCGACGGCGCCGCGAAGCACACGTTGTTCATTGCGAACGACAACGACTACTCGAGTGTCGTCGGCGGCAAGTCGAATCCGAACCAGTTCTGCGTAATCGCGTTGGATGACGGCCACTGGCCGCGGGATCAACAGGATTCCAGCCGCAGGATCT
>DATJGR010000191.1:0-2149 GCA_035494855.1 Pseudomonadales bacterium
CATGACAACGTGGCAGCGGACGACGGCGGCGATTCTGTCAGCGGTGGGTGTGTGCGCAGTGGCGGTGACCGCCCAGCAGCGCGGCCCCGAGTCGCGCGACATGACGCTTCTCGGATCGAACGACCTGCAAGCGCGAAGTGCCTATCAGCCGGTCATACAAAAGCAGGGCAACCGATACATCGCGTATGTCGGCCACCATCAGGGGTCGATGCCGAACACGCTGACCGGCAAGTTCGAGGACAACGGAACGTCTGTCGTGGACGTCACCAACCCGCGCCAGCCGAAATACATCGCGCACATTCCGGGTGGCGGCGAGGAACAGGGCCCGGGCCAGGCGCAGATGGTGCGCACATGCGCCGGCGCCGATCTGCCGAAGGCCGACAAGAGCAAGTTCTACCTGCTGCGATCGCTCGGCAGCACCAGCCACGAGGTGTGGGACGTTACCGTTCCCGAAAAGCCCACGCGGCTCACCGTCGTCGTCAACAACCTGAAAGAAACGCACAAGAGCTTCTGGGAATGCGAAACAGGTATTGCCTATCTGGTCGGCGGCGATCCGGCATGGCGCACGCCGCGCATGACAAAGATCTACGACCTGAGCGATCCGGCGCACCCGGTCTTCATTCGCGACTTTGGGCTGCCGGGCCAGCAGCCGGGATCAACCGAGAATCCTGTGCCGACCGAACTGCATGGTCCGATCTCGATGCCGAAGATCAATCGCGTGTACTTCGGCTATGGCACGGGCCGCAACGGCATCGTCCAGATCGTCGATCGCAAGAAACTTCTCGAAGGACCGAAGGAGCCGACGGACGCGAACCTGAAGTATCCGGTGATCGGCCAGTACGAAATGCCGATCGATGCCGGCGCGCACACCGCGTTTCCGCTGCTGCACATGGTGCTGCCGGAGTTCGGCAAGCAGAACATCCAGCAGGTGGTGACTAACACGGCGGCGTCCACGCATAACGCCACCGAGGGCTACACCGCGCCGACCACCCAGGGCACGCGCGACTTCATCGTCACCGTCGGCGAGACGACCGCCAACGAGTGCAACGAGCCGCGGCAGATGGTGCGCATCATCGACGCGACGTTCGAGAACCGCATGATGGGCGTGTCCTCGTGGACCGTGCCGGAAGCGAGCGGCAATTTTTGTTCGCGCGGCGGTCGCTTTGGCGCGCACTCGACGAACGAGAACATGACGCCGATCTATTACGGGCGCGTGATGTTCGTCGCATTCTTCAACGCCGGCGTGCGTGCGGTCGACGTGCGGGATCCGTTCAACCCGAAGGAGATTGCGTACTACATTCCGCCGGTGACGGCGAAGACCGACAAGCGGTGTGTGGGGCGCGGCGCCGACGAACGCTGCAAGGTGGCGATTCAGACGAACAACGTGGAAGTAGACGACCGCGGCTACATCTACATCGTCGATCGTGCGAACACCGGGCTCCACATCCTGGAGCTGTCTGGTGCCGCGCGTCGCGTCGCCAATTTCCCGACCAATAGCACAAACTAGGGCTGGAAGGGCGGGAAGGGCCCTTCTCGCCTCAGCGCACCGTCACTGAGACCGTGACGGTGGGTGAACCATTCATCTCGAACCAGCCCACGCCTTCACTTACCAGGTCGAATTCGAGCAGATACTCACCGGGCTGCGGAGGTGCGACCGCGAACTCCACGGTTCGCGTGTCTCCGGGCGGAGTGGTGCCGTCGATGGCAATGCGCGCGAAGTCGAGCGCGATCGGCTGGCCATCGCGCCGGCGGAGATGCACACCCAGGTTGACGCCGCCGTGTGATGTCGAGCCCGGCAGCCAGCGGACGCTGCCGACGTTCTGCACCATGGCGGTGCCGCGGATTGGCTGTGCGCGTTCAATGGTCGCCTGCACAAGACGGACGGCAATCTCACCTTTCAACCCTTCGCGCTCGCGGCTGTCCCGAATCGCCTGACCACCCTTGCGCAGGAAGAACGTCTGGTGACCGTGCACGAACACGCGCAGCCGTTCGGCGTATCGCGACAGCGCGCGGCCGCCTCGCGTCAGGTCCTCGAATTCCTGCAGCGGCAGCCGATAGCCCTCTGTGCTGAACACAGCCATCTCAAGGTCGACGAAGCCTGCAGCACGGGCCCATGTCCAGACATCCTGCATCACCACGTCGTTTTCGA
>DATJGR010000192.1:0-6021 GCA_035494855.1 Pseudomonadales bacterium
GGCATCATGGAAACCTCAGTCGGATACGGCGTTCGCGAGCGCGCGCAGCAGGTTGGCGCCATCGCCGCGCCACGCGCTGCCATGCATGCAGGCAAGCAGCGCGGGCTGCGTTGCGGCCAATCGTTCGAGCAGGCCGCGCGCCTGCTTCGTGTGCGCGAAATAGTCGAGTTGCTGCCGGAACGCTTCGCTCGGAGCGAAGATGTCGGCTTCCGTCACCGGCGGATGCTCTGCGCCCGGCTGCGTGAACAGATCGCCGCACAACAGCGTGCGCGTGCGTTCCTCAGCGAGAAATCCGCATTCCCACGCGTGCGGCAGATGCGGCGTGTCGAACCACCGCACCGCGTGCGTTCCGAGCGACAGCAGTTCGCCGTCGGCCAGTGCGCGCGGCGGCCGGTCGGCGACGTCGCCGATCGACGTCATCGCCGCGATGTTGCCGCACAGCGGCATCGACTGCGGCGCGGCAGCGAGCCACTCGTTCAGCGAGCCGCACTCGTCCGCCTCGAAGTGCGAGAACGACACGTAGCGCAGGCGCTGCACCGGCATCACGCTCGCCATGGCCTCACGCACCAAGGGAAACATCCGGCGCGGGCCGGTGTGGAACAGCAGCGGCGCGTCGTCGACGATCAGATACTGATTGAACGAAAAACCGCCGATACCCGCGTTCGTCACCGGCGTGTTGATGCGGTAAATCCGGTCGGCCACTTCGTGAACGTTCGTACCCGATTGCCTGTTCGTGATGCTCATGTCTGCTTCCTCGGCGGCGCGTTGACGTAATCGAAGAATTCCACCACACCGGTTTCCAGCGAGTATTCGGCACCGACCACGCGCAATCCCTCGTTGCGGATCAACTGCTCTAGGATCTCGGAGCCGTGCCGCAGGTGATCCACCGACGCGCCGACGTTGGCGCGCACAGCGTGCTTCACCAGCACGTTCAGATCGTTGCGCAGCTCGGTCCGCATCAACACTTCCACAGAGGGGCGGATGCGGTCGACGATCGAACTCAGATTCTTCGACTGGTTCTCGGCCGGTTGCTGCAGCTCTTCGAGCGTCGCGAGGATTGCGCCGCACTGCGAATGGCCGAGCACCACGACCAGTCGCGTTCCGAAGCGCGACGCGGCGAACTCGACGCTACCCACTTGCGATGGCGCAACGATGTTGCCAGCGACTCGGATCACGAACAGGTCGCCAAGCCCCTGATCGAACACGATCTCGGCCGGCACACGCGCGTCGGAACAACCGAGGATGATCGCGAATGGCATCTGGTCGGCCGGCAACGCGTCGCGCCGCGGGTGCGTCGCCGGCACGGTGCCGCCCTCGATGTTCGCGGCGAAACGCCGGTTGCCTTCGCGCAATCGTTCCAGTGCTTCCTGTGCCGAAACCATCTGTGTCCTCTATGCAACCGGATCTATAGCCAGAGTACGAACTGCGCCGCGAACAGATGTTCGCCGTCGATGTCCCGTCCGGCCTGATTCGAGAGACTGTACTGCGCCTTCACCTCGAGGTGCCCAGTGTGTCGATATCCGAGCGCCAGATCGAGCCTGCGCATGTCGCGGTTCCACGATACGTCGGCGCCCGGTGCATCGTCGAACCACGATTGATTCCAGCGCGCGGCCAGCCAGACCTGCGCGGTCGCTTTGTATCGCGCTTCTACGAAACCGGACAGCCCTTCCACGTCGCCGACCACCGGCGTGTCGAATTTCGCGTGCACCAGCTCGGCCCACAGCTGCAGGCGGCGGTGCTCGTACGACGCATCGACGCCGAACGTCGTCTGGTCGTAGTCGTCGATGTGCTTGCCGGCCGGCAGCGTCGGTTTCGCGTCGTCCTGCAGATACGGTCCGCGACTCGCCGATCCGCCGAACCACCACGCCTCCGCCGGATGCCAGCGCAGGTGCCCGGTGACGGCGGCATCGGTTTCGTAGCCACCGGCGAAGACGTCCCACGTCTCTGGACGCGACGACAATCCTGCGTTCTTCACTTCGACCGTCATGTCGAGCGTATCGGAGCCCACCGACAGCGACGCGCCGCTGGTGTACGACGGTCCCCAGACGATCGGCACCCAGTCGCGTTGCCTGTCGAGCATGTTGCGGCGCGACGCGAACGCGGTGAGGCCGATCGGCGCGGTGCGATCGGTCATCGGCAATACGTCTTCGTAGATCAACGGCGCCGTGATCATCGGGTTGTCCCACGCGAGATGTCGCGCGATCCAACCGCCGAACGACGAGGCGAACTTGCCGACCCGCAGACTCAACCGTGCGGCATCCGTGAGGTGCGCTTCTACGAACAACTCGTCCAGGCGCACGTCGCCGTGGCTCGCCTCACCAGGATCGATGCCGCGATCGGCGGCTCCTTGCGCGTGCACCACCAGCCACTCGTCGTAGCCGACATCGAGGAACGCCGCAACCCGCGGCGCGACATATGCGTCGTTTCCGGAGAACAGCAGTCCTTGCGCCGGCTTGTCCTGCACATAGACAGTGACGTCCGTCATGAGCGACAGGTCGGTCACCAGCGCGCCGTCGTTCGAGGCGTAAGTCAGCTTGCGATCGATGTTGTCGAGAACGTCCTGCGCCGACGCGGCGCCCGCACAGCCGAGCAACGCCGCAACGATCGTTCCCGACGCGTTCATGCGGCCGCTCCCTCCGACACGACCGCGAACGCAACGACCGGTTCGGCGAATCCCTTCAGTTGCAGCGGCGCCAGCGCCTTTGTGGCATACGCGACGCCGATTCGAATGCGCGTCTCGTCGTCGATCAGAATCTGTCCGGGCGCCGCGGCCGCCGCGATGCGCGCGCCGAGCACCACACGCTCGCCGACCACGGTGTAGTCGCTGCGGCTCTCCTCGCCGATGCAGCCGGCCACCATCGCGCCCGAAGCGATCCCGACGCCGATGCGCAGCGTCTGCACCGCATCGACATTCATCCGCTCGCGCTCCAGCATCATTGCTCTGGCGCACCGCACCGCGCGTTGTGCGTCGTCGCCGTAGCTGCGCGGTGCACCGAACAACGCCATGATCGCGTCGCCGGCGAACTGATTGATGACGCCCTTGTGCGCCTGCACGATGCGCGTCATCGCGCCCATGTGGTGATTCAGAATTTCGATCACCTCCTCCGGCGCGCGGCCGACCGTCATCGGCGTGTAGTCGCGGATGTCGCAGAACATCACGGTCATGTCGCGCAACTCGCCGCCGAGTTTGATGCGGCCGGCGATGAGTTCGTCGGCAACCGTCGGATCGGCAACCTGATGCAGCACCGCGTGATAGCGGTCCTTCAACTCGAGCCCCGCCGCCATCTCGTTGAACGACGCCGCAAGCGTGGCGATCTCCTCAGTGGAGGACGGCGCCAACGCGAGACGGTAGTCGCCCTGACGGATCTGTCGTGTCGCGGCAACCAGCCCGGCGATCGGTTGCGCCAGTTGCCTCGACAACGCGAGCCCAACCAGCGCGGCGATCACCAGCGCCAGGGCGCCGGTCCCCGCAATGCGGATCGCCAGGTTACGCTGCTGCGCTTCGAAGCCGTCGGTCGGGAACACCGAGACCAGGTCCACCGGCGGATACGGCGAACCCTCGTTCAACCTGAACCGGTCGTACCGATAGTTCTTGCCGCCCGCCGTCAGCTCGGCGCTTTTCGAAGCGTCGAGCGGCGACGCGTCGAGTGCGACTGCGAGCGGATCGTGCAGCGCGTCAGGAACGTCGCCGCCGACGAGTCTTCCGTCGATCCACAACGCCGCGTGCAGGCCTTCGTTGGGTTGGTCCGCTTCGGTGCCGAGCCGGCGGATGCGCTGACCGACAATCAGCGTGCCGACGGTAGTCTCGAAGTTCGAGATCGGCGTCGACATGATCCGATACGCAATCGACGGTTGCTCGCCACGCGTCATCTCGATGAAGCCGACCTGAACTTTCGCCGCGCCGTGTGCGGCGTGTCCGGGCGGCACCAGAGCACCCCTTACGTCCGACAAATCGAACTCGCCAGCTCTTCCATCGGTTGGCGGTGGGATGACATTGCCCTGCATGTCCAACAGGCGGAAGAAGGCGAACTCGCCGAGCCGCAGCTCGTCGCCGGCCACCTTGTAGACCTCTGGATCGTTCTCCTCGAGCGCTGCGAAAAGCCGCACCGACATTGCCAGCCGCTCGATTTCCCCCGCCGCCACGTCGAGACGCATCTCGTGCTCGCGCGCGAACGCCGTTGCCTGGCTGCGGAACAGCTCGTCCACCAACCCATCGTAGGACTCGCTGCTCTGACGCTGCGCGACAAACAGGCTCGCGACAGTACTCGCGGCGACTACCGCGAGAATCCCCTGCAACAGCTTCGTTCGAAACGTCATTTCGCCAGTGTGGTCTGAACGGTCTGTCCGGCGACCACCGTGACGCGCGAATCGAGCGTCTCCTCCGACGGCAGAA
Organism: Pseudomonadales bacterium; assembly: GCA_035494855.1. GTDB lineage: Bacteria > Pseudomonadota > Gammaproteobacteria > Pseudomonadales > Azotimanducaceae > DATJGR01. Next base: position 4,394 of record DATJGR010000192.1, read on the forward strand.
GGGCACGCAACCGATAGTCGCCCGGTGGTATCTGTGCGAGCTCGAAGCGGCCTTCGGTATCCGTTTCAACGAACCACGGGGTGTCGAGCACCAGCAACAGGCTGCGCATGTGCTTGTGAATCTCGCAGTAGATCTTCACGAGACCGGGCTGGTCGAACGTGATCAGCGGACTCTGTTCGTCCTTGCGGAAGCGACCGAGATCGAACCGCTTCGCGCGCGAGTACGAAAACACGCTGTGGAATTCGTCGTCGTGATTCGGAAACGCCACTTGCGATCCGGTGCGAACGGCGCTGACACCCGGTCTGAACTGATAACCCTGCTGACCGATGTCGGCGACCGGCGACCGTGGTAACGCCGGGTACACGCCATCATCGCGCTCGAGATAAACGATCGCTCTCGGTGCATCGGGTGCGGCGACGGCCTTCTTCGTGCGCGCCTTGTATCCCGGCGGCAAGGGCACCGGCCTGACGTCGCCGAGTTCGACCGTACCGGCTACGGTTCCAGTCGCTTCGGCGGACGAAGCGTCCGCGCAGCACAGCGCTGCCACCACAGCGAACAGGACAACTATCAGTTCGGAGTGAGCAGTCGGCATGGCTCCCGGGGCGTGCGGTCAACGTGCGTCGTGAAAGATGATCCCCAGCGTGAAACGACTGCCGGAACGGACTCGACTCACGCCATGGCGAAGTGTCACACGATACACGCCGCGCGTTCCACGCACGGGCCGTCGCTGCACCGGAAACACCACGCCGTCGCCACGGCGCAGCGGCACCACTTCCACGCGCGACTGCATCCGCGGCCGTTGCTCGGTCAACACGAATTCGCCGCCGCTGAAGTCCTGCGCGGGATCGGACAACAGCACCGCGACCTGCAGTGGAAAGAACAGGTCGCCGTAAAGATCCTGATGCAGGCAGTTGTAGTCGCCCGCGCCGTACTTCAGCACCAGCGGCGTCGGCCTCGTCTGCCCGGCGAGGTGACACGCTTCGAGATACGCGGCGTGCTCGGCCGGATAGCGCGTCTCCACGCGCATCGCTTCGTTCCAGCGATTGGCGATGTCGGCGAGCGGCGGATACAGCGCGCTTCGCATCGCTGCGATGCGCGCGGGCAATGGATAGGCGAAGTACTGATACTCGCCGCGGCCGTAGCCGTGGCTCTGCATCACGATGCGTTTGCGGAACAGCGCTTCGTTGCCGTAATCGTCGCGCACCGCGGCGCACTCCTCCGGCGACAGCAGACCGGGCAATACTGCGCATCCGTCCGCATCGAGGCGCGCCGCGATGTCGCTCCAGTTCACTTCGCCAGCTCGCGCTTCAGCAGTTCGCGTTTACGCTCGACGCCCCACCGATAGCCCGACAGCGCGCCGTCCTTACGCACGACGCGATGGCACGGAATCGCCACGGCCAGCGCATTTGCCGCACACGCCTGCGCAACGGCGCGCACCGCTTTAGGCTCGCCGAGCTTCGTCGCGATCTCGGCGTAACTGGCCGTCGATCCCGCCGGGATTTCGCGTAACGCCCGCCAGACGCGTTGCTGAAACGCGGTGCCGCGCACGTCGAGCGGCAGATCGAGGCCGAGGCGCGGCGCTTCGACGAAGCCCACCACCTTCGCCACCCAGCGTTCGAACGGCGCGT
>DATJGR010000193.1:0-6848 GCA_035494855.1 Pseudomonadales bacterium
AACGACGGCGCCGGCGGCGTGCGCGTCGGCGCCGTGGTCTCGAACATCGATTTCCAGGCCGGCGCGTTCGACATGGCGAGCGCGGAGAAATTCTGCAAGCTGCTGGTGGATTGCGCGGAACGGCAACTGCCGGTGATCGGCTTCATATCGTCCGGCGGCATGCAGACGAAGGAGGGTGCCGGCGCGCTGTTCTCGATGGCGGCCGTGAACGATCGCATCACCCGCTTCGTGCGCGACTCCGAACTGCCGGTCATCATGTTCGGTTTCGGCGACTGCACGGGCGGCGCGCAGGCAAGCTTCGTGACGCATCCGCTCGCGCAGACGTATTACTTCAGCGGCACGAACATGCCGTTCGCGGGACAGATCGTGGTTCAGTCGAACCTCCCCTCGACTTCGACGTTGTCGAACTACCTGTCTGTGGTTCCCGGTGCCATGCAGGGTCTGGTGCGACACCCGTTCTTCGACGATCTCGACGATCGTCTGCGCAAGATCGATCCCGAAATTCCGCTGCCGACCGAGACCGCAGTCGAAGTGGTGCATCGCGTGATGCTCGGCTCGCTGTCGATGGAGCGGCCGCAGCTCGGCGGGCGCCGTCCGAAATTCCGCGATCGCGATCTGGTCCGCCCGGTGCAGCGCGTGCTGATCCACGCGCGCGGTTGCACGGCGGTGAAGCTGATCCGCGTCGCGCAGCGCAACGGCATCGAAGTGGTGCTGGTTCAGTCCGACCCCGACATGGACTCGGCGTCGGTCGACATGCTCACCGAGCGCGACCGCGTCGTGTGTATCGGAGGCAACACGCCGGACGAAAGCTATCTGAACGCGATGAGCGTATTGCGGGTGGCCGAACACGAACGCGTCGACTCGCTGCATCCCGGTATCGGCTTCCTGTCCGAGAACTCGAGCTTCGCCGAGTTGTGTCGCAGCCACGGCATCAACTTCATCGGACCGCCGGTCGCGAGCATGGAGGCGATGGGCAACAAGTCGAACGCGATCAACACCGCGTTGCGGCTCGAAGTGCCCGTTGTACCGGGAAGCCATGGCATTCTGACGAACGTCGAACGCGCTGCGGAGGTCGCCAACCAGATCGGCTATCCGGTGCTGATCAAAGCGGTCCACGGCGGTGGCGGCAAAGGCATACAGACCGTCGATTCTCCCGACGACTTCCATGAGCTGTTCCACCGTGTCACCGCCGAAGCGCGCGCGGCGTTCGGCAGCGGCGACGTGTATCTCGAGAAATACGTCACGTCGCTCCGCCACATCGAAGCGCAGCTGCTGCGCGACGTTCACGGCAACAGCAAGGTGCTCGGGTTGCGCGACTGCAGCGTGCAGCGCGACAAGCAGAAGATCCTCGAGGAATCCGATTCGACGATGTTGCCGGAAAACCTGCGCGACGCGGTGCTGCGGCATACCGCAGCGATCGCCGACGAGGTGGGCTACGTCGGCGCCGGCACCGTCGAGTTCATCTTCGACCTGAAATCGAACGCCGTGTACTTCATGGAAATGAACACGCGGCTGCAGGTGGAGCATCCGGTGACGGAACTCGTCTCCGGTGTAGATATCGTCGGCGAACAGTTCCGCATCGCGTCCGGCGAAAGCATCGCCAAGCTCGAGATCGGCCGCCGCGGCTACGCGATCGAGGCGCGCATCAATGCCGAACGGATCGTGGTCGGCGCGGGCGGCAAGCTGCAGTTCCGTCCCGACCCCGGCCAGATCCAGCAGTGTGATCTGCCGCGGGAAGACGGCATCGAGATCATCGCGACCGCCAGTTCCGGAAAGTTCGTTTCACCGTATTACGACAGCATGGTCGCGCAGGTGATCGCGCACGGTCCCAACCGGCTCCACACCATCGACAAGCTGCTCGCCTACCTCGGCCGCGTGCGCATTTCGGGCATCTGCACGAACATCTCGCTGCTGAAGATGATTCTCTCTGATGCAGTGTTCCGCGACGGCATCTACGACACGAACTTCCTGCCGCAATTCCTCGCGCGCATCGACGCGAGCGCGTTGATCCGTCAGATCGACGATGCGGCCGGGAAATCGAGTGCGGGCATCGACCGCAACGCGATCAAGATCGACGGCAGCGACGAGCTCAAAGTGTTGTCGCCGTCGACAGGCATCTTCTACATCACACCGACACCGACCGAACCGGAGTTCGTCGCGGTAGGCGATCGCATCCGCGTTGTCGACACGCTATGTCAGCTCGAAGCGATGAAGATCTTCACGCCGCTCGCGTTGAAAGACTTCAACAACGGCGATGAGGAGTTGTATCCGTCGGCGCAGCGCTACGAAGTGACTCGCATCAACAACACCAGCGGCCAGCAGGTGAACGTCGGCGATCTGCTGTTCGTCGTGAAGCCGGTCGCTGGCTAGATCGCGACGAGCAGCCCGTGCGCGCCGTCGCCGATGCAGTACGCGCCGATGCCGAGGATCACCCAGCGGCTGACGCGTCGGAAATCCCCGTCGCCGACCCGATCGAGCAGGCGTGTGCCCAGGCGCGTTCCCACCACAGCGGCGCCGACCGATAGCGCGAGAAACAGCGGATCGACGCCGTCACCGCTGACGCCCACCACGCCGCCGTAGTAGACCAGCTTCAGCATGTGGCCGATCGTCTGCGTCAGCGCTTTGTTTGCGACCACCTGATACCGGTCGAGCTGCGCGTGCAGGTAGAAGAAGTCGAGCAGCGGTCCGGATGCGCCGGCGAACAGTTGCGCGGCGGTCACTGAGGTGCCGCAGACGACTGCGGTCGCCGGATGCGTCACGTCGACGCCGTTCAACTTCGGCACCACCAGCGCGATCCACGGCAGTGAGCCGATCGCGATCATCACCCAGTGCACGTTCGGCAGGAACGCGATGCTCGCGAATGCAGCGAACGACACCGCCGCGCCGGCCAGGTATGGCGGCAGGATCTTCCACGCCAGATGACGTCGCAGCAGCCAGGCGCGAGATCCGTTGGCGGTTCCCTGTACGACGCCGTGGATGATCATCGCGGCGGCCACCGACTTGAGCGACACGAGCAACGCCATCAGCAGAATGCCGCCGGCCATTCCGAGCACGCCGGACAGCATGCTGGTCAGCACGACCGCAACGACGATGACGATCTCGATCAACATTTTGCTTCTGCCAGCGGACTGGCGCGCGAGTGTCACCGAGCCGTATCAATGAAAAAAGCGAATGCTCGGAATATGATGCTTACTCACCCGGAATGAATGCTGCGCATGATCGAGAACCTGGAGACGCTGGTCATGCTGTCGAAGACCGGCACGATGATGGAGACCAGCACGGTGCTGAAGATCTCGCAGTCGGCCGTCAGCAAACGGATCGCGGCACTGGAACGTTATTACGATCGCGCGCTGATCGAGCGTCATGGACGTCGCGTTGCGCTGACTCATCACGGTACGCGGCTGGTCGAGAAGGTGACACCGCTGATCTCGGAACTGCGCAGCGTGTTTCTGGAGGACAACACGTTGCAGAAGGGCAAGATCATCATCGGCGTCTCTGAAGCGATTCTGGCGAGCTGGGGACCACGCGTGTTTGCCTCCGTGCAACGCGAGTTGCCTGAAGTCGAGTTCACGTTTCATGCGCAGCGCTCTCCGATCGTGCTCGACCGGATCCGCTCCGGTGAATACATGGTGGGCATCTGCACCGGGTCGGCGGATTCGGAAACCGATCTGCAGAGCGAAGTGTTGCGACTCGAGCCGATGGTCATCGTGCCGTCGGCGCTAACGAGCATCGACTATCGCGTCGGCGACGAGCTGTCGGTGATCACGATCGAGTCGCGCTCCGGCGCGTGGCAATCGATCGAAGACGACATGCGCCGTCTGCGACTGCACCGTTCCACGTCGCTCGAGTCGTTCTTTACGGTGGCGCAGATGGCGCTCGCGGGCTTCGGCCATGGACTCATTCCGCAGGGTGTCGCGAAGACGCTCGGCGTGCCGGACGAGAAGGTGATACCGCTCGGTGACAGCGGCTTGAACCGACCGGTGCGGTTCGTTGCGCGCAAGTCGATGTTCTCGCGTCCGCTCGTGCAGACCTTCTACCAGTCGATGCTGAGCCACGCGCGGTCCTTCTGATCACGTCCGCCTTGCGCTCGCGTCGTCGCGGCGGGTAGTGTCGATGCCTTTCATCGGGGAGGTCATCAGATGAGCGACATCATCCTGCACCACTACGCAGGCTCACTGTTCTCCGAGAAGATCCGGTTGCTTCTCGGCTACCTGAAGCTTCCGTGGAAGTCGGTCGTAACGGCACCGATCATGCCGCGGCCGCTGCTCATGCCGCTGACGGGCGGCTACCGTCGCACGCCGAACATGCAGCAGGGCGCCGACGTGTGGTGCGACAGCAAGATCATCGCGGAGCGGTTGGCCGAGATCGCCGGCGACACGTCTCTGCACACCGGGTTCGTGTCGAATCGCGTGGCGGAGTGGGCCGACAGCCACCTGTTCCGAGTGGTGGTGGCGGTGACGTTTCAGCCGCGCGCGGCCGGCGCAGCGATGAGCACGCTGTCTTCGACGCAGATCGAAGCGTTCATGAACGACCGCGCCGAACTGACGAAGGGCGCGCCGATCGTAACGATGCCGTCGGAGGTGGCCGAAGCGCATCTCGCGCTGTACCTCGGTGAGCTCGATGGCGCATTCAAGGCGCCGTTCCTGTTTGGAAGCAAGCCGCAGATCGCGGATTTTTCGGTGTATCACTGCCTCTGGCTGGTCGCCAACAATCCAACGATGGCGCAGCTGCTCGAGCCGTATCCGAACGTCACCGCGTGGCGCGCCCGGATGGCCGCCTTCGGCCACGGCACGGTCACCGAAATAACGGCCGAAGAAGCACTCGCGATCGGTACGAAGGCAACGCCGATGCCGATTCCGAAAACGGCGAGCCGACTGCCGGAAGGCTTTGCGCTCGGTCAGCAGGCGTCGGTTGCACCGACCGACTACGGCATGGCGTTTCCGGTAAGCGGCGAACTGGTGATCTGTTCCGCGCACGAATACGCGCTGCGCCGCCGTGATCCGACCGCCGGCGAGATCGTCGTACACTTTCCGAGGCAGGGCTTCGCGCTAACCAAATGATCGAGGCGACGTCCGGCACCGATCTCAGAGTGCCGCTGGTGATTGGCGCGATCGGGCACCGAGATCTTGTCGCTGCCGAGACGGCGATGTTGGAGGAGCGCGTCCGCAGTTTTCTGGACTCGCTCCAGCGCAAGTATCCCGATCTGCGCATCACCATATTGACGTCACTCGCGGATGGTGCAGATCGACTGGTGGCCAGTGTCGCGAAACTGTTGCACATGCCGATCACGTACGTGCTGCCGATGCCGACGGAGCTATACGAGCATGACTTCGACGCGGCGTCGCTCGGCGAATATCGGGAGATTCTGCGGGGCAGCAATGTCCTGACGCTTCCGCTCGTGGGCGACAGCACAGCCGAGCAGGTCACGCGTCCCGGCCCGCGCCGGGACCTGCAGTACGCTGGGCTGGGTGCGTTCATCGCCGCTCACTGCCACATCCTTCTCGCGTTGTGGGATGGCAATGAGAATGGCGCCTCCGGCGGAACCGCGCAGGTCATCCGGTTCCACCAGGATGACTACATGCCCGGACTGACCGAAGGTGAACCCCGATCGCGGCTCGATGTCAGTGACGACGAGAGCGACCTCGTGCATCACGTCGTCTGTTCGCGTGATCGACCGGAAGGAGAACCAAACCCACCACTGCGCGCCGGCGAGGCGTGGTGGCTGTCGCGCGACTTTGAAACACCGCGCACGCGTGACATGCCGGCGCGCTACGAAGTCGTACTGCGCCGCATGGTCGAGTTCAGTCAGGATTTGACCCGTCATAGCGGACTCATTGAACGCCAACCGAACGAGTTGCTCGCGCGCGATATCGATGTCGTCATCGACCAGGGCACGCGCGCCATCGCGGAGTCGTTCAAATCAGCCGACGCTCTCGCAAACCACTACCAGCGTCGCACCCGGAGAGCATTGTGGGCGTTGTACGGGTTCGCCGCGCTCGCGAGCTTCTGCTACATCACGTATGGCGGCTTCTCGGGGTGGGATCTGATGATTTACCCCTATTGGGTGTTCATGGCGTCGAGTCTCGCGGCATATCTCGTTGCTAGTCGCGGCGCCTGGCAGCGTCGCAGTCTGGATTACCGGGTGTTGGCGGAGGCGCTGCGAGTTCAGTTCTACTGGGCGATTGCTGGTGTCGAGCGGTCGGCGGTCAGTCGCTTCGGCCACGACGCATTTCTGAAGCGCCAGGAACTCGAACTCGGCTGGATCCGGAACATGCTGCGCGTCGCGGGTCAAAGGGACGATGCGACCGACGAGACGCCGTCCGAGGTGGGTCTCGAGATTGCGGTACGCGACTGGATCGGGAATGAGTTGAACTTCTTCCGACAACGCTGGCCACGGCTGCTCATATGGCACCGCATTACCGAAGTGTTGGATCGCACGTCGTTCGCCGCCGGACTGCTGCTGGCCGGATGGCTCGCGCTCGCGCAGCTCTTTTTCGAACGGCAACCGACCAACGAGTTGATTGTGCTGATGGGTTTTCTGCCGGTCGCCGCCTGGCTGCTCCAGCACTTCGCGCAGCGAACCGCGTACGGTGAGTTGATCGGTCAGTATCAGTTCATGGAGCGCGTTCTTTCGAATGCACGACGGCAGCTGATCGTGGCGAGCACCGCGACCGAACGCCGGCGGGTCCTGCGTGAATTAGGCGATGCGCTGCTGCGCGAGAATCAACAATGGGTTCTGCGCCTGCGCGAGCGGCCGATTTCTACCGTCGGCTGAATCAGCGCTTCAGAATTTCGTCCCATAGTCGCACTGACGCGTCGTTCTCCACCGCGCGACAGACAATCTGTTG
>DATJGR010000194.1:0-9552 GCA_035494855.1 Pseudomonadales bacterium
GGACTGTGGGCGGCCAAGCGGGTCAAGAACACTGCCGACTTTGCGATCGCGGGTCGGCATCTGCCCCTCATCATGATCGTTACCACGACGTTCGCAACGTGGTTCGGCGCCGAGACCGTGCTCGGCATCCCCGCGCGCTTCGTGCAGGGTGGTTTGCACAGCATCGTCGAGGACCCGTTCGGCGCCGGCACGTGCCTGATCCTCGTTGGCATGTTCTTCGCTTCCAAGCTCTACAAGATGACGCTGCTGACGATCAGCGACTACTACCGGGAACGGTTCGGCCGAACGATCGAAGTGGTGTGTTCGCTGATCATCATCCTGAGCTACCTCGGGTGGGTGTCGGCGCAGGTCACTGCACTCGGCCTCGTGTTCAATCTGCTGTCCGACGGTGCGATTTCGATACCGGCGGGCATGATCCTCGGAACGGCGTCGATCCTGGCGTATACGCTGTTCGGCGGCATGTGGTCGGTTGCGGTAACGGACTTCATGCAGATGATCATCCTGGTGATCGGGCTCGCGATCATTGCGATGTTCGCGGCCGACCAGGCCGGCGGCGCCGACAAAGTCATCGCGCTGGCGACCAGCAAGGATCTGTTCCAGTTCTGGCCCGAACCGAGTTTCACCGAGATGGTGACGTTCTTCGGCGCCGCCATCACGATGATGCTCGGCTCGATCCCGCAGCAGGACGTGTTTCAGCGCGTGATGTCGGCGCGCGACGTCAAAGCGGCGACGCGCGGCCCCATGATCGGCGGCGCCTGCTACATCCTGTTCGCATTCGTACCGATGTTCCTCGTCACCAGCGCGCTGATCATCATGCCGGAACAGGCGACCACGCTGATCGAGGAGGATCCCCAGAAAGTGCTTCCTACGCTGGTGCTCGAGCACATGCCGTTCGTCATGCAGGTGCTCTTCTTCGGTGCGTTGATGTCGGCGCTGAAGTCGACCGCCTCAGCGACGTTGTTGGCGCCGTCGGTGACGTTCGTCGAGAACATCTGGCGGCAGTTCTTTCCGCGCGAGGGCGACAAGAGGGACCTCAGAACAATGCGCGTCGCGGTACTGGTGTTCGCCGTGTGCGTCTGCGCGTACGCAATCGCGCTGCAAGGCACGTCGATCTACGAACTGGTGTCCAGCGCGTATCAGGTCACGCTGGTGGGCGCGTTCGTTCCGTTGGTGGCGGGGCTGTACTGGAAGCGCGCGAGCACGCAAGGCGCTATTTTCTCGATCGTGCTCGGCGTGCTGACGTGGATGCTGTTCCTCGCGACGCCCGCGGGAGACGAGATCCCCGCACAACTGGCCGGATTCGTCATGGCCTGGGTCGGACTCGTGGTCGGGTCGCTCGGCCCGCAGACGATCCGCAACCGGCACGGCACCCACCATCACATCGTCGGCGTACACGGCTGAGCCGACGCTCGACTACCAGCTTCCTTTGCGTGTCGGCGCGCCCGGACCGCTGTACGCGCTGGTGTATCCCGGTTCGACGGCGTAGCGCACTGCGGGGAACGCCGCCAGCGCCTGCGCCCACGCGCTGACGAGTTCGTCTTCCGCCGCGTAGTCGAAAGGATCCTGTAGATTGCGCTCCTCCGATCCGCCCGGCTGCGGCGGATGCTCGCGCAACCATCGCGCGGTGTGTGCGAACGCATCTGCCGCCGCAACCACGTCCGTGTAGCCGAGTTCCGTCTTCAGTTTCGTCAGATCGAACACGCGATGCGTATTCGTCGGTTGCCCGACTAACGGCCGCGCGCAGGGGGCGAGTTCGTACGGAATCGAGACGACTTCCCAGCGATGATCGAGCGCGTCCGCCACGACGTCGACGATTTGCCGCAGCGTCAACGCATCGGCGTCACCGCAGTTGTAGACCTGACCGGCTGCGGCGTCGGGGCGATCGGCAGCGAGCAGAACGGCGTGCGCGATGTTTTCGGCATAACCGCAGTGATGCAGCGTCAGCCCACCGTCGGGCAACACGATGTACGGGCGCCGATCGCGTATCCGTCGAACGATGCACCACTCGCGCGGCACGAGCTGATACGGTCCGTAGACGAGCGGATAGCGGAAGTGCGTTGCGGTCGGATGGGATTCGAACACGACGCCTTCGGAACGGAACACACGGTAGCCCTTCTCGTCTTCGGATCGGTCGATCGACTTGGCCCAATCTTCATCGATGGGAACCGGCAGTCCATGTGGCGTCAACACGCCGGGATTGGAGTAGCCGCGATACGCCGGTACGCCGCCGATCGAAATGAACCGCCCCGTTTTGCCGCGCATGACTTCGCACGTACTGCGCAACCGGCCATACGCCGCGATCGTGAGGTCGAAGGAACGGCCCGTGAGCGCGGCTTCTAGGGCAGCGCCGTCGAACGGATCGGTGTGAATGTGTTCGACCTGCGGGGGTATTTCGGCGACTTCGTGCCGGCCCGTGTGCAGGATCGACACCGTGTGACCGCGTCGCAACAAGCCGTTGACGACGAAGTGACCGGTAGGCCCAGTACCACCGATAACGAGAGTCTTCAATTCGGTTCCTTGCAGATCGATTGGCGGAGGGCTGCGCCGTACCAAGTCAGCTCCGTTTCGCCACCCACGCGTCGATCAGATCCGCGACGTCGTCGCGCGCGTTCTTCGGATTCTCCAGATAGTGATCGCCGATGATGAACTCGAGCGTCTTGTCGGTGCCGGCCAACGCGTCGTGTATGCCGCGTGCGTCGCTCGGGAACACGCCGGTGTCACCCATGCTCTGAATCACCAGTGCAGGCACCTTGATGCGCGCGAGGTGCGGCGCGCCGCGGCACTGCGAGTGGCGCAGGCTCCACATCGACAGCCAGGTGCGCAGCGTATTGGTGAGCCCGATGCCGCGCGGCGAGAAGTTGGCGGCTTTCGGATCTCCCGCGTAGCAGACACCGACGGGCCTATCCGAAGGATCGAGCGCGCCGTCCATGAGGCGCGGATCGGCCCACGTGCGCTGCAGGATGAACGCGCGGTCGAACAGGCCGATCTTCTTCAGCTGATCGAGCTGCGACCACACCCAATCGGTGATGCGGTGGTTGCGCACCTCCTGCGCCGCGCGATAGCGCGCGACGAACTCGGCGGAATACGGTGGGCCGTTCGCGGGGTCGTACATGTTGAGCGACGGATCGACGAGCGTCGGATCGCGCTCGTCGGTGACGGACGGATCCATCCACGCGGTGAGTACCTCGGGCCGACCCGCGTGCGAACACAACGACACGTACAGATCGGCAGCAATCAGTTCGTTCACCGCGTTCGGCAGCTTCAGCCCCGGCGTGGCAGTGATGTTCGGTTCGACCGCCTGTGACTGATACGCGCCCATCAACGAGCCGCCGCCGGAATTGCCGAGGATCACCACCTGTTCCACCCCGGCTTGTTCCTTGAGCCATCGCACGCCCACGCCGATGTCGATCAACGCGTGTTCGAGCAGGAAGAAGGCTTCGTTGCCGCGAAAACGCGTATTCCAGCCGAGAAAGCCGTAGCCGCGTTGCGCCATGTACTCGCCGAGATAATGCTCGCTGAAGTCGACGTTGTAGTGCGTTGCGATGAAGGCGGTCTTCGGCAGTTTGTCCTTCGGGCGGTGATACAGACCCTGACACGGATGAAATCCCGCGCCGTTGCGCGGCGACGTCGGCGACACCAGCGACACGAACTCGCGTTCTATGGCTTGCATGACTCCCCCTGCTCTCGAGAAAAGCTCAGATGTTCAGCTCCGCGCGCACGATGTCGCGCCCCAGCACCATGTTTCGCAGCTTGCCGAACGCCACGTCGCGCGGCAGGTACTTCATACCGCAATCGGGCGCCACCACGAGGCGTTCCGGCGGCAGATGCTTCAGCGCGTCGCGGATCCGCTGCGCGATCGTCTCCGGCGACTCCACGGTCTGATCGCGCAGGTCGAGCACGCCGACGTGAATGCGCTTCGACGGCAACAGGTGCAGCAGTTCCATGTCCACGCGCGGCTGCGCGCATTCGAGAGAAATGTCGTTTGCGGCGCACGCGTTCAGCTCTTCGCAGAACGCGTAACCGTTCGGCTTGTTCGCCACGTGCTTGCCGTATCCGAAGCAGACGTGCAACGCGGTGGTGCCCGCGGCGCCGCGCAACGCGCGGTCGATCGCTTCGACTGCGTATTCGCGCGCCGCTTCCGGCCGCGCCTGAACATAAGGCTCGTCGAGTTGCACGATGTCGACGCCGGCTGCGAACAGATCGCGCACTTCCTCGTTCACTGCATCGGCGTACGCGAGCGCGAGATCGCCGGCCTCGGGGTAGTAGTCGTTCTGCGCCTGTTGCGTCATGGTGAACGGACCAGGCAGTGTCACCTTGATTGGCTTGTGAGTGTGCGCCTTCAGAAATCCGATCAGCGGCGCCTCCACCGCGCGGAGTCGCCGTACCGGCGCGGTGACGCGCGGCACCGGCACTGCTCGACCGGTCCTGTCCTGTGCTTCGCCGGGATGATCGAGGTCTACCCCACTCAACGCCGTTGCGAACCGGTTCGAGTAACTCTCGCGGCGCATCTCGCCGTCCGTCACCACGTCGACGCCGGCGCGGTGCTGGTCGAACAATGCGAGCAGCGTTGCGTCGTTCTGCGCCTCAGTGAGGTGGTCGGCGTCGATGCGCCACAACTCCAGCGCGCGCACGCGCGCCGGCAGGCGTTCGTCGAGCCGCTTGCGGTCGATCAGCCAGTCCGGTTGCGCGTAGCTGCCGACGAGCATCGTCGGGAGCAGACGACTCATGACGCGTCCTCCGTGCTGGCATTGAGATTCGCGCGCATCCGGATCGCGACGCGCAGGAACGTGTCGAGGTCGCGCTGCGGGATGTCGCGCGTGGCGATGGCGTTCACCGCCGCGGCATTGTGCACGAGTTTCGGTTTCAAACGCTTCGCCCTGGCCGTGAGAAAAACGTTGCTGCGGCGGCGGTCGGATGCGTCGCGGCGTTTGCGGATCAGCCCTGCCACGCGCATCGATTCCAGCATCAGCATGGTTGACGATTCGGCGAGGTTGGCTTCGTCGGCGAGTTCGCGCTGCGACATGCCGTCGCGTTCCCACAGCACGCGCAGCAGATACCAGAAGCCATTCGACAGCGAATGGCCGATGTGCCGCTGCAGCGCGCGGTCGAACGCGCGATGCGTGGCGCGCGTCTGATAGCCGTAACTCTTGAGCGGATCGTTGTCGAACGGTTTACCGGACGGTTGCGCGGTCGTCATGGTCAATCCGGACGCCGCATTTCGTAGATTGCCGCGACGTTCGTGTAGTCGTGATAGCCGAGGCGCGCCACTTGCGCGAGCGCAATCGAATCGACGCGGCCGTTGCTGCCGATGAGCGCATCGTCGATGTACACGCCGACCACCTCGCCGAGTACGAGATGACTACCGCGGCCGTCGGTGCCGGCCGGCAACGCCACGATCTCGAACACGCGGCATTCGAGCGCGGCGCGTGCCTCGGCGACGCGCGGCGTGCGCACGAACTTCGATGCGACGGCCGTTAGACCTGCGGCGATCAGTTCATTCTCTCCGTAGGGCAGTTGCCGCGACGTTTCGTTCATCTGCCGCGCGAGATCTGCCGAAACGATGCTGGCGGTGAACTCCGGCACTGCTTGGACATTGCGCAGTGTGTCTTTGCCGCCGCCGTTCGAGTGTGCGTTCGGCGCGAAACCGACGATCGGCGGATCGGCCGAGAACGCGTTGAAATACGAGAACGGCGCGAGATTGACGCGACCCTCGCGATCCATCGACGTGATCCAGCCGATCGGCCGCGGCGCGACGAGCGCGTTGAGGGGATTGAATCTGAGCGGTGCGGGTTTCAGGTCGATGCGCGGGTCGTAGTGCATGCTCAACCCTGCAGCAGTCCGCTCGAACGCAGCAGCGCGTCGAGACGCCGTTCGAGTTCCGCGGTGGCCGGCACCATCGGCAGCCGGTGCTCGTTGCTCGGCAGAATGCCGAGGCGTTTCGCCATGTACTTGATCGGGATCGGATTGGTGTCCCAGAACACCGCGCGATTCAGTTCGAGCAGCTCGTAGTGTGCGCGGCGTCCCTCGGCGAGATTGCCCGAGGCAGTGGTTTCATAGAGTCGCGCTACAGGCCCTGGCACCAGATTACCGACCGCATTCATCAGGCCGCACGCGCCGAGCGACAACATCGGAAAGCTGAGCTCTTCGAGACCGACGAATATGCGGAACTCGGAACCGAGCCGCGCGAGGCAATCCGAGACGAACGCGAGATCGGTGGAGGCGTGCTTCATGCCGACCAGCGTCGGCACGCGCTCGGCGATTTCGACCAGCGTCGGCAATTCGACGTTCACCGCCGCGCGCACCGGTATGTGATAGATCATCAGCGGCAGGTCGCTGCGCTCGCCGAGGGCCGCGTAGTACTCGACCAGACCGCGCTGCGGCGGACGGATGTAGTAAGGGGTGACGATCAGCAGTGCGTCGACGCCGGCTTTGGCGGCGAAGTCGGTGAGCGCCTGCGACTCGGCGAACGATTGCGATCCGGTGGCGGCGACGATCTGCGTACGTCCTTTCGCCACCTCGATCGCGGTCTGCACGAGGCGATTGCGTTCGTCCACCGTCAACGTGCTCGGCTCGGCCGACGTGCCGTTCACCAGAATGCCGTGCCCGCCTTGCGCGATGTGCCGTTCGATCAGCGCAGCATAGGTCGCGTAGTCGACTTCGCCGTGCTGAAACGGCGTGATCAGCGGCGTAATGGAGCCGCGCAGCGCGTTCGTGGCGAGTTTCATCGTGTGGAAGTCATCCGCGATTGGTGGCGAAGCCGGGGTCGGTGCCGAGGATGCGGCCGGGCTGATCGAGATTCTCCTGCCACAGCAGCGATTCCATATAGATGTTCAGCGGCTGGTCCTGGATGGTGAGTTCGTAAACGCTCGACTCGTCGTTGGACGCGTGATTGTGCACCGCCCAGCCGGGTGCGGAGACCATCAGATCGCCGGCGGACCATTCGTAGCGCTTGCCTTCGACGCGGCTGTATCCGGAACCGTGGAAGTAGTAGTTGATCGCCGACGACACGTGTCGGTGCGGGCGGTCGACGATGCTCGGCGGCCGGATCGTCATCGTCGCGAAGAAGTTCGGCGTGGTGCCGTTGAAGCGTTCGGTCTTGGTGTTGTACAGCAGGTACAGGCGCCGTCCGACGTATTGCGCGCCGAGTGCTTCGAGCTTGTCGAGGTTCGCTTTCACCGTTTGCCACGGCCAGTGCAGCACGTTCGAAGCCACCGGCGTCGGATTGATCAGCGTTTCGTACGGCATCAGCGCGGCGCCGTCTTCGCCGATCTGGAAAGTCGGCAGATGATACGGCTTCACCTTTTCGGCGTGTTCCTTGTGACGATGCGGCTGAGGGTCTTCCTCGATCAGATGTACACGCATCATCTCGAGCAATGCCGCGTTCGAATACGTCAGCCGCACGTGCAGGTCGTTCGATTCGTTGATGTGCCGATACGTTGCGTACGAAGGGTGATTCCAGACGTCGTACTGCTGAAACGCGATGGTGCGGTCGCTGACCACCGTGGTGCCGCGGCCGCGGATGCAGAAGTTCACCTGCGTGGAGTTGTGGCGGATCGGCACCGTCTGCTCGCCCGGCTTCAGTACTTCGAGCGCGACCTGCACCCCCGGGGTGAGGCCGCGGCCCGGATCCGGTGCGTTCGGATGCACGAACAGTGCGGTGCGGCGTCCGTTCGCAGGGCGCGGCAGATCGGCAAGCCGTTCGATTTCGCGGTCGATGTCGGCGCGCTTGATCAATACCGGCGGCCAGTCGCGCGCCGGTTTCGCGCGTTCAGGGTCGCAATGCGGCGGCGGTGCGCCGTCGACGATCAAGACCTCGGGTCGATTCATGACCTAGCCCCCTCGAGGCGCCATTTGAAAAGCTTTGGCATAAAAGTATTATCGGTCGACCCAGCGGCGTCAATCGGACGACCAGCAATGAGCAATGCCCCGAGTCTCGTGTGGCCTGAAGGCGGCAACACCCGGATTCCGTATCAGATCTATTCCGACCCGGCGATCTTCAGGATGGAGATGGATCGGATTTTCAGTGGCGCGGGCTGGGCGTATGTCGGCCTCGAAATCGAGATTCCGAATCCGGGCGATTTCAAGGTGACGCGCGTCGGCGACCGATCCGTCGTGATCACGCGCGACGAACACGGCGAGATCCGCGGTTTCGTGAACCGCTGCGCGCACCGTGGCGTGAAGCTGTGTCGGCACGAGTTCGGCAACACGCGCTTCTTCGTCTGCCCATACCATCAGTGGTCGTACGACGCGACCGGTGCGCTGCGCGGCGTGCCGTTCATCAAAGGCGTGAATCAGCTCGGCGGTATGCCGGAAGACTTCGAGCGCACCGATTATGCGTTGCCGCGGCTGATCACGTGCATGCGCAACGGCGTCATCTTCGGATCGTTTGCCGCAAGCATGCCCCCGCTGGAGACGTATCTCGGCGAGGTGAACACGCGTTATTTCGACCGGGTGTTCGACGGCCGCGGTCTGAAACTGCTCGGCTATTCCCGGCAGCTGATTCCGGGCAACTGGAAACTGATGTTCGAGAACATCAAGGATCCTTACCACGCGTCGCTGCTGCACGTTTTCCTGGTGACGTTCGGATTGTTCCGCGCGGACCAGAAGTCGCAGGTGCGGATGGACCCGACGGGCCGACACGCGCTGCTGATCTCGCAGCGCGGCGAAGCGAAGGCGAGTGCCGCAACGCGCGACATCTCGAACCTGCGCGAGGATTTCGTGCTGCAGGACAAACGGCTGCTCGATCCTGTGAAGGAGTTTCCCGACGACGCGACGGTGGTGATGCAGACCATCTGGCCGAACCTGATCGTGCAGCAGCAGTCGAACACGCTCGCGCTGCGGCAGATCCAGCCGCGCGGTCCGGGGTCGTTCGAGCTGCACTGGACGTTCTTCGGCTACGAAGACGACGACGAAGCGATGACGAAACGTCGTTTGCGACAGGCGAACCTGATGAGCGCGGCGGGGCTCGTGTCCGGCGACGACAGCGAGGTGATCAAGCTGACGCAGGACGGCGTCATGCGCCACCCCGACGATGCCGGCGTGCTGCTGATGGGCGGACGCGATTCGCAGGACACGCAGCACATGGTCACCGAGACGGCGCTGCGCGCGTTCTATTCTCACTATCGCGCGGTGATGGGCTTCTGAAATGGCGGTAGACGTCGCGCTGCAGTTCGAGCTCGAAGACCTTTACTCGCGCTACGCATCGCTGCTCGACGACGGTCCGCTGCGCGACTGGCCGGACCTGTTTGCGCAGGAGTGTCTCTATCTGGTGATTCCGCGCGACAACTACGATCGCGGCCTGCCGCTCGCGATCATCCGCTGCGAGAGCCGTGGCATGCTCGTCGATCGTGTCCGCGCGGCGCAGGAGACGATCATGCACGAGCCACGCTATCTGCGGCACCACGTCACGAACCTCAGAGTCACGGCGGTGGACGGCGCGCGCATCGATGCGATCGCGCACTTCAGCGTGATGGAAGTGCTGCCGGACGAATTGCCGCGCATCCTCTGCGTGGGTCGCTACATCGACGTGCTCCAGCGACGCGACGATGGGGC